>JBAVVA010000027.1:0-1628 GCA_049697055.1 Candidatus Aminicenantales bacterium | reverse complement strand
GATTCGAACGGCTCGGCCTGTCCGCGATTTTCGGCCGCCGAGGGCATAAAAGCGGACAGCAGGATGATTAGAAGCGCCGGGACAAAGCTCTTTTTAGCCATCCTCAAGTCTATGAACACAGCATTGTCAAGGTTGTCAGCACTATAGACCAGCAACCTCGCCCGGTCAAGAGTGGAGCTGATTGATTGACAACCCGGCGGGCCGAGGCCTATAGTCGGATCACTCAGGGACATGCGCCAGCCGACGGTCATGGTCAATCGCGCGCCGGTCCTGACGCTGTGGGCCAACGTTGTCGCCGAGCGTCTCGGCTACGAGGAAGGAGCCGCCCTCTCCCTGGCCAGGGCCGTGGCCGGGCTGAACGCCCAATCCAAGGGCCGCCGCCTTGGTATCTATAAGCCGGCGGAGCCGGCCGAAAGCCTGCCGAAGAGGAAGATCCCACGGGAAGAGCAGGTCTGGGTCGAACTCCTCAGCCGGACTGTCTCGGTCAAGCGCACGGCCAAAGGCATCCGGGCGCTCGACAAGGACAGAACCGTCGAGCCCGAGAGCGTCAGGCGCTATCTCGAGCAGAAGTTCGGGCCTGCTTTCGGGGAAGTCCGCCGGGCCATGGAAACCCTGGCCCGGGCGTTCACTCCCCAAGAGTTGGCGGCCATAGCGTTCTCCCTTTATGAACGATTCCGGCCAGCCATTCCCGCCGGAGTTCAGGGTTGGGGGGCTAAAGGGGAGCTGCGTCTTGACCTGATCCGCTCGCTGGGCAAATAGGAGGCCGCCATGGTCATCGCCGAATTCGCCATCTTTCCCACCAGCGAGGGGACTTTGGTCAGCCGCCTGCGCATCGACCATCGTCTGGATAAAGAGGCCATTGTCGAGTCGAAATTAAAAGCCATCGGCAAGAAGTGAAGTCGGCCCAGGCCGAGGCAATGGACTTCAGCCAGGCCGGCGCCTGGAAAACGGCGCCCTTTGGAGTCTGGCCGCCGAGAACGATTCTGTAATTAGGTCGTCGGCTGGATGAAGGAGGAGTCCCGGTCCAGGCTGATGTCTCTGCGCGCCGTGGAGATGGTTATGGAAAAGCCGGCGATGACGTCGAACAGCGACATGAGGGTCAGCAGCAGGAAAACCGAGCTGCCGGCGCGGGTGACTAAAATGAACTCCAGCAGAAAAACGATAAAAGTCAGGGTGGATAGGATGTGGTCATAGATTTCTTTGTTGCTGGTGCGGGTGGCTTTGAGCACCTCGACGAACAGGCAGATCAGGCCGATGACCAGAAAGAAATCGCCCCAGGTAAATGCCCAGGTGGCCTTGGACGGCAAGGTGATGTCGAAGAATTTGCTATACAGCCCGGTCGATGACCCGCCGCCGAAAATGAATACGATGTTCAGTATGATCAACAGGAATAAGAACATGGGAAGAAATCTTAGGATTTTCATAAGTCCCTCCTCCGGTGATTTTTCCTCAATATATTTATAGGAAAATTATACTTTTTTCAACTGTCTAGACCGGTCCAGGCCGTTAACGCTGAACAGACTGGCAGATGGGGCCCAGGAAGGCGTTGTCCGACCACTGCAGGTCTTCCTCCCCCAGCCGCACGACCACCAGGTCCAGGCTGGGCACGACATAGATCCTCTGGTTGA
>JBAVVA010000026.1:0-1760 GCA_049697055.1 Candidatus Aminicenantales bacterium | reverse complement strand
GAACCGCCTTGACACCCGGCGCCACGTCGTAGCTCGGGTTGTAGATAATCATGCAGGCGCAATCCTCGAATCCTCCTTTGGCCGGGAACTGGAAATCGCGCCCGAAATAGAACTTCCCGCCGACCGTCGCACTCCCAAAGGCCGCCAAGGCATTGCAGGCAAAGCGCGGTGCGCGGAACATCTTCGGTTTCAGTTCCGCTATCGCCGACCGGAAAGCGGCATGCTCGGTGGGCGGCACCTTCTCCAGCGAGCGCTCGAGCTTGTCTCCGATACCCAATCCAGTCCAGACTGCGGCGAACAGCGTGTCAATCCCGGCATTCAGCGCGAGTATATTCTTATATGTGACGAGTGTCTTCGAATTGCTGTCTTTGCAGCCATCGGCAATCCCCTTCATCTCGTGCTGCAGATCAAGGGGAATGTCATTGGGATAGAGTCCGTGATCAAGGTCATAGATGGCGTAGTTCCAGTCCTCCAGGATATGTTTGAGCACCGGGAACAGCCAGTTCAGGTAAGGCATCGCGACAAGCGCGGGAATCACGGTTTCCACCCACTTGGTGGCCATCGTAGTGATTTCCGGCTCGAGCAGTTGACCGATCAGGCGCCCCATCGAATAGCCGTCCCCCTCGACATAAACTGCCCTTTTGGGAGCTCCGGTTTGGGAATTCCGGGCGGTCTTGTGCAGGGCCAGCAGCCCGTTGCTACCCATGTATTGCACGGACTGCTTCACGATGTAGCCGTCGGCATCGAATGCCTGCTTCAGTTCGTCTATGGACTTAGCCATATTTCCTCCTTAGCGATGCAGCCGTTGGCCTTTTGGTCAACCTGCATGATGATCCCATCCAACCATCCTGAAGAAGCATAAATCAGAGCTCGGAGCATGTCAAGAACCCCATTCGATGAGAAGAGCTTCTAGGGAGACCTCCTAATTGTCCAGCTATTTTATTCCGATGAGCGCTTGATTGACGTATTTATTCTGATGTCCACACTTTGAAAGTTAAGGCCCAGGGCTGGCGAGATAATATCTTTATGGCTTTAAGGGGTCGGCCTTTATGGGCAACTAACAAGAATAAGTTTATACAATAAATAATTCCAAAAACTGCGAGAATTCCAATAATCAAATAATATTTCTGCTTCATACAATTTATAGGAGATTCCTTTTTTAAGTTTCATATTTACGCACAAAAGAAGGCCCTTGCGAAGTTTATGGATCCAAAAACGGAACTTGTGAACTCCGGCCGGGACGGCCGCTTTGTATTGACATCCCTCGCCGGCGAAGATATGTTTTAACCGCTCTTGAAAGGAAGCGATCGAGCCTCAGGGCGCAATCGAAAGTCACGGCTTGAGTCGGAACATCCGTTGTGGTCAGAGCCGTGATCTCGTAAGAAATCACGATGAGGAGGGACGAATGAGAAAGCGGAGCAAGGAACTGATCGGGACGATTCTCTTTTTCGCAAGCCTGGGCCTGGCCGCGGCCCAGGTCGTCGATATGCGGGCCGAGTGGCCGAAGGGGGATTGCCTTAAAAAAGCATCCGACCCGAAAGTGGCCAAGTTTAAAGTCGTCGGCCCCGGACATCTCGAAGTCCATCTTTATCTCGACCCCTATTGGCACGCGGGACGTGCGGCCTTCGTTCCGCTGGCTTGGACAAGATATTTCAGTCCGGCCAAATGGCAAGGATGGGGCGTGCTCGGGCAGATGGTGAAAGGCCAGGGCTTTCCGGACCATTTTTATCAGGGAGGCAAGGAAGTCAGGAATTGGACGG
>JBAVVA010000025.1:0-1812 GCA_049697055.1 Candidatus Aminicenantales bacterium | reverse complement strand
CAACAGCTCACGGTCATTCTCAATAAGATGGCGGGTGAGGTGACAGAGAAGCAGGAACAACTTCTTCGCCGGGCGAAGGAAAGAACGAAAGGACTTCTCGATTTGATTAGAGATCTTCTCGACCTCTCCAAAATCGAAGCTGGGAAAATGGTCCAATATAAGGAGCCCCTGAATCTCCAAGAAGTGATCCAGCGGGTGGTCGATTTGATGAGGGCAGCTTCAGAAAATAAGAAGCTCGACCTCCAATTCTCTCCTCCTCCTCACATTTCATTGATTCATGCTGACCGCAACAGTATGGAGGGAATTTTTACGAATCTTATCTCTAACGCTATTAAATATACCCCGGAGGGAGGAAAGGTCTGGATCGACCTGGCTGAGGAGGGCGGATTTGTGAAGGCTTTGGTTTCGGACACGGGGATCGGGATTAAGAAGGAAGATCTTTCGCGGATCTTTGATAAATTTTATCGCGTCAAATCTTTGGAGACCCGTCAGATTGTTGGGACAGGGCTCGGACTTTCTATTGTCAAGAGTATTGTCGATGCCCATCTGGGTTCGATCTCTGTTGAAAGCGAGGAGGGGGGAGGTACCACGTTTATTATCCTTTTGCCCAAGGAGTCAAATCCCAGTTTCTGTATACCCCATCGTGAAGAAAATTGAGATGGTCGAAATTAAGGAAACGCGGTATCAAGCGTCACGGCCTGTCCATTCACTCAGCTCCGATAAAAAGAAGTGACCCTCATTCTGTCCTTAATCCTTAACGCTATCACTCGGGGCCTCGGGCGCCTGTCCCGTCCGGCCGCGCTGCGCCTGGGCCGCGGGCTAGGCTGGATTTATGGCTCCGTCATCCGCCACCGTCGCTCGGACGCCCTGGCCGCGCTGTGCCGAAGTTTACCGGATTGCTCCGAAACTGAACGACAGCGCATTCTCAAGGCCATGTACTGCAACTTCGCCATCAACTATGTGGAAATTCTGCGCCTGGCCGGCGGCGCGGATGACGACCTCCGCCAGCTCATCACCATTGAAGGTGAAGAAATCGTCCAAGACGTGCTCCGGCGTGGCAAGGGCGCGCTCATGCTTACCGCGCACCTCGGCAATTTCGACCTGCTTGCCATGTTCAGCGCCCAGCGCGGCTATCCGCTCACCATCATCTCCAAAGAAATCAAAAACCCCGCGCTTAACGACCTGTGGATGCGTCTCCGCGAGCGCTATGGCGTCAAAATTGTGCTCTCCCATAACTCCATGCGCGCCTGCTTCAAGGCGCTGAAAGGCAACGGGTTGCTCGGATTCATCCTGGATCAGAATCGGCCGCACGACCAGGGTGTCTTCGTCACCTTCTTCGGTCGGCCCGCCTGCACCACGCCGGGTCTCGCGTTCATCTCCGCGGTCACACAAGCGCCGGTGGTTCCGGTGTTCATCCACCGCACGGCCGACGGCCGACATCATCTGCGCGCGTTACCCGCCATCGAGCCACCAGCCGACCGCGGGGAGGACAACCTCCGCCGCGCCACGCAGCAGTACACCACGATCATCGAGCAGGAAGTCCGCCGCCATCCCGACCAGTGGATCTGGATTCACCGCCGCTGGAAAACTCAGCCCAAACCCGGCGACAAAATCGCCACCCCGGCCGACGGGTGAAGCGGTTTTCCCATTCCGCAATTCGCACTTAACATCACGGGACTGGGATCAGCCCTTGACATTATACAAGTGATTACAGCCGTGGTGTTGCAAGGAATAAGGGGTAAAAAAATCTTTATTCTCTAGAACGAAAACGGGGGGGACGTAGTTCAAAATAATCAAATTCCTCTTTAGCAC
>JBAVVA010000024.1:0-7188 GCA_049697055.1 Candidatus Aminicenantales bacterium | reverse complement strand
GCCATGGTCTTCTTACCGTGCCCCACCCAGGTATCGTAAGTCTCCCGGTCGGCCAGGGCCGGGAAGGTATGTTCCAGGCGATACCACCGCCGGGTGTGGGGATGGGCCAGGAAATTCAGGCCGGAGGGAATCGCTTCAAAAAGGTGGGCGGCCATGGGTTCTTCCCGCTGGGCAATGCCCTGGATAAGCCGGTAGGCCATGCCGCAGATCTCATCGTCGATGACCAGCTTTTCCAGGCTCTGGCAGCTCTCGAAGTTCATCATACCCGCCCCGGAGACCACGTTGACCCCGGCCAAAGCGGCCAGCACGGCGCCTATGCCCGTTTCCAGGCCCGCCTGGCTGTCATTGACCTTAGCGTCGCTCAGACCCATGTAGGCATGAGTGGGCAGACGGAGATGCTTCCCCACCTGGGTATAGGCCATGTCGATCATCATCGTCTCCACGGCTCCCATGGGCGTGGTTCCCTTGCGCAGGTCAAAGCTGGAGGGCGACCCCCCGAAAATCACCGGCGAGCCCGGACGGGCTAATTGACAGATGACCAGCCCGGCCAGGTTTTCGGCCGTGTGCTGGACCAGCGTGCCGGAAAGAGTCACCGGCGAGGTGGCGCCGGTCAGGCCCATGGAGATGAGTTCCGAGGGGATCATGGCCCGGCTGCAGTCCAAGAGGCTCTGGCAGGTCAGCCGGCTCCATTTCAGGGGAGGGGAGGGGCAGGCGTCGAAAATGGCCAAGGGCCGTTCGGCCAGGGCCTTCTCACCGCCCCGGACAACGGCCAAAAGGTCACGCATGGGGCCGAAGCTCTCCACCCGGAAGGTTCCCGTCACCACGGGCTTGGGAGACTGGAGCAGCCCGATGTAGAGGCGATACGCATCGGCCAGCGGTTCGGGCACGTCGCCGCTCACCAGCCCCGTGCTCTGAAAGTGCAGGTGAGAAAGACTGTCGGTCAGGCGTACAAACCGCACCAGGTCGCCGGTGTCGGGCTTACGGGCCTGGTTCGATTCCGGGTCGAGGATGGTCACCGCCGCCGAGCCGGGGTTGAAATGGACCTCGTCCCCGCCCACTACGAACGACTGTCGGGAGGTTCGGTCAGAGAGGGTCAGGCTGGCTGGCACAGTCCTCAGACATTGTTCCACCAATTGCTGTTTGATGAACACGCGCTGGGTTGCGGCATCCACATCCTGGCCCGCCTCCCTAAAAAGCTCCAGAGCTTCTTCATTTTCGACCAGGACTCCGTGGAGCCCCAAAACGGTCAAGGCTTCCTCGATAATGCGCTCCACAAACGGACGGCTGAGGAGCTCAACCTTGGGCCTGAGCGTGGGCAACAGAGAAGTGGGAGTCATGTCCGTTCTCCCATTAAGCGTCGGCAGAGCACGACGGCCGACACGGCGTTCTCGGCATAGCCGGCGGCGCCGATCTCCTCCGCCCAGCGGACGGTCACCGGCGCGCCGCCCACCACCACCTTGAACCTCTTGTCCAACTGCTTCTCTTTCAAGAGTTCTATGAACCGACGTTGTCCGAGCATGGTTGTGGTCAGGAGGGCTGACAGCCCGATGAAGTCGGCCCCCACCTCCAAGGCCTTATCTATAAAACTCTGCAGCCGGACGTTGGCTCCCAAGTCGTGCACCTCGAAGCCGTTGGCGGCCAGCATGGCCGTCACCAGGTTTTTGCCGATGTCGTGGATGTCGCCTTCAATGGTGCCCAGGACGATCTTGCCCCGGGCTCCGGCCGGCGAGGCGGTTTTGGCCAGCTCCGGCTGCATCACGGACATGGCCGCTTTCATGGCCTCGGCGCTGGAAACCAGCTCGGGCAGGAAATATTCCCCTTTCTCCCAGAGCTGGCCGGCCCGCTTGAGGCCGGGCACGCATCCCCGCTCGATGATTTCGTTAAGGTCGAGGCCTTGCCCGACGGCCAGGCGGGCCAAGCTTTCGGCCTCCTGCGGATAGCCGTTGACCACGGCCGCCGTCATCTTGTCCAAAAATTCCTGAGTCAGCATTATCTTCTCCTTGCTAATTTATAAGCAAGCATCACTGCGCCGGTGAATCGTGGGCCTGAATCATGATCCGGAGATGCTTGCAAATCATATCCACTTGCCGAATTCGAGCGAGGAAAGAAAAGCCTCCTGGAAACCGGGCCGGGAAGCGAGCGAGAAGTGCTCGGTCCTCTTCGCTGTTTCCTCCGCCTTTCGCCGGGCCGGGACAGAAACCAGGAAGGCCTTGGCCCCGGCCAGCGAGGCGTTCCCCAGAAAGCGGATGCGCTTCGGGTCCACCCCCGGCAGAAGCCCCAGCCGGATGCTGTGCTCGACGGACAAATAGCTGCCGAAGGCGCCGGCGATCATGATTTCCTCCAGGTCCCCGGCCTTCAAGCCGTTGGCCTCCAGCATCATCCGGATGCCCGTCTTGACCGCGCCCACCGCTAGTTGAAGCTCGCGGATGTCCTTTTGGGTGAGACAAAGACCGCCGGTCAGAGCAATGGTTTTGGAGGCGGCGGTGATCTGGCCTTGCGGGGTGAGAAGACCCCGCTCCAGGCTGAGGCTGGCGGCGTCGATTAGGCCGGTGCCGCAGACTCCCTTGGCCGGGGCTCCGTTGATAGTCGCGCAGCGGAAGCCCTTCCCGGCCGGCTCGACCTTGTACACCGCCCCCGGCAGGGCCAGCATGCCGCAACTGATGTTCATGCCTTCGAAAGCGGGGCCGGCGGCCGTGGAAGTGGCCCACAGCTTGCGGCCCTTGCGGAGCACGATCTCGCCGTTGGTCCCCAGGTCGATATAGAGAGCGGTCTTTCGGCCTTCATCGAACCCGGAGGCAACCAGGCCGGCGCTCGTGTCGCCGCCGACAAAGCTCCGGATGTTCGGGGCGATATAAGCTGATGCTTGGGGATGAACCTCGAGCCCCAGCTCGGCCGCGGACAAACCGGGCAGAGAGGAAAAAACGGGATTGAAGGGAGCTACCGCCAGCGAATCGACGGGCAGGCCAAGGAGCAGGTGGTTCATGGCCGTGTTGCCGGCAATGCTCACGGCCTGGACCGAACTGGGGGAAAGGCCGGCCGGCTGGGCCATCTCCCGAATGATTCGGTTCATGTCCGAAAGCACCGCCCGTCTCAAGGCGGCCGCGCCGGCCGAGTCCTCATAGGCCAGGCTGATCCGGGAGATGACATCGGCGCCATAGGAGGCCTGACTGTTCAAGCTGGCCTCCCGGCCGACGGCCTTACCCGTGGTGAGGTCCACCAGCTCGGCCGCTAGAGTCGTGGTCCCCAGGTCAAAGGCGACGCCCAAAACCTGAGCAGAGGTGTCACCCGGTTCAACAGCCTCAAGCTCGCGCCCCTCCCGCACCACGGCCGTGATCAGGCGGCTGGACCGCTTCAGCGCAGCCGGCAGGCTTTGGGCGACAGCCAGGGGGACCTGGAGCGGCCCGGACTTAATCGTCCGGAAAAGGATGTCCAGCTCCGCTTCAGCTCCGGATAATTCCGGGAGCGGAAGAAGCACGGAGAATTTTTTTATGACCGGCTCAAAAGCAACTTGGACTTCAAAGGCCGGGTCGAGAACGGCCACCCGGCCCAGAAGCGACCCCTCCGGAATCCGGAGGCGAAGGTCGGACTCCACTACGAACTGGCAGGCCAGGCGGTGGCTAGCGGACAGACCCTTCCGGTTGAGCAGCTCTTTTTCAACCGGGTCAAGGAGGGGAAGCGCGCCGTCCAGGATTTCAACGAAGCATTTTCCGCAGACGCCCCGGCCCTGGCAGTAGAGGCTGAGGGGAATATCCGCTTCCCGCAAGGCCTCGGACAAAAGGACTTTTTTGCGGATCTTAACCTTCTTGCCCAAGGGTTGGATGTCGAGCGTTATGGCCATGGCCTGGGCTATTAAATTACCCTATCTCCCTTAGGGTTGACAAGCGAGAATTGACTGCTCTCAGGCGGGTATTATAATGTTAGACGAGGATTCAACTATGATGACGGCTCAATCCAAAATAAAACAACGAAAGCTGGGAACGACCGATATTCTCCTGTCTCCCATCGGGCTGGGCTGCTGGCAGTTCGGGGGGAGGAAGAACCTTTCCGCACGATTCTGGCCCGCAGTCGAAGAGGAGGAGATCCGGGCGGTAGTCCAGGACAGCCTGGCTGCCGGAGTCAATTGGTTCGATACGGCCGAGGCTTACGGCGGCGGCGAATCCGAGCGCAGGCTGGCCGCCGCCCTTCGCTCTCTCCAAGTCAAGCCCGAGGACATCCTTATCGCCACCAAGTGGATGCCCGTCTTCAGGCTGGCCGGGTCGATCACCCGGTCCATCGACATCCGGATGAAAAACCTGGCCGGCTATCCCATCGGCCTCTATCAAATCCACCAGCCCTGGTCTTTCTCATCCATTTCCTCCCAGATGCGGGCCATGGCCCGGCTGGTTAGGGAAGGGAAAATCCGCACGGTCGGCGTGAGCAACTTTTCCGCCCGACAAATGAGAACGGCTCACCGGAAGCTCCAAGAACACGGCCTGAGCCTCGTTTCGAACCAAGTCCGCTACAGCCTGCTCCACCGCCGCATTGAAGCTAACGGCATTATCGATACGGCCAAGGAGCTAGGGATCACCATTATCGCCTACTCGCCGCTGGCCCAAGGCCTGCTGTCCGGAAAGTTCCATGACGACCCGGAGCTGGTCCGCCGCCGGCCCGGCTTCCGCAGGTTCATGCCCGACTTCCACAGGCGGGGATTGGCCAAAAGCCTGCCTGTAATCCGGACGCTGCGCCAAGTGGCCGAAGCGCGGGGAGTGACCCTCTCGCAGGCGGCCCTCAATTGGATGCTCCAAGTTCAGGGCCCAACTGTGGTGGCCATCCCGGGCGCCACCTCCTCGGTCCAAGCCAAAGAAAACGCCGGGGCCATGGACTTTGCCCTGGGACCCAAAGACATGGATAGGCTTAATCGTGTATCTCTTGCGTTTCAAAAATAGAGCAAAAAAGGAGAAGCTATGATCTGCCGGAGACATTTTCTTCACGTCTTTTATGCGGCCCTGCTCATCGGCTCAGCCGCCCTGGGGGCATCCGGGCAAGCCTTGAGCGACAACATCCTGAAAGCCATTACCTTCCGCTCCATCGGCCCTACCCGGCAGAGCGGACGTTTTGTGGATTTGGCCGTGCCCCTCCAGACGCCCGGCACGTTCTACGCAGCCACGGCCTCGGGCGGGCTGTGGAAAACGGTCAATAACGGACAAACCTTCACGCCTATCTTCGACCACCAGCCGGTGTTCTCCATCGGAGACATAGCCGTGGCGCCTTCGGCTCCCAACATCATTTGGGTGGGCACGGGTGAGGCCAATAACTCCCGAAGCTCTTACTGGGGCGACGGGGTCTATAAATCAACGGACGGCGGGAAAACCTGGTCCAATATGGGGCTTGGAGAGTCCCACCACATCGGCCGCATCGTCGTCCACCCCCAGAATCCCGACATCGTCTACGTGGCCGCCCTCGGCCATCTCTATTCGCTCAACGTGGAAAGAGGCCTGTACAAGACCATCGACGGGGGAAAAAATTGGCAGCAGGTCCTCAAGGTTAACCTTGAGGACCGCCAGATAGGCTGTGTGGACGTCGTGCTCGACCCCCGGAACCCGGACATCCTCTACGCCGCCACTTATGACCGCCTGCGGCGGCCCTGGACCTACGACATCGGTGGGCCGGGCAGCCGCATCTGGAAGTCCTCGGACGCCGGAGCGACCTGGACCCAGCTGTCCAACGGCTTGCCCGGCGGCCTGCTGGGCCGGATCGGGCTGGCCATCTACGCCAAGAACCCGGACATCCTGTACGCCACCATTGAGAACGTCAACAAGCCGGGGATGTCCGAGGCGGACCGCTGGCAGGAGATCCAGGCGGGCAAGTCGAGCGAGGGCATGGTCGACGGTGAGGTGTATCGCTCCGACGATGCCGGAGCCAGTTGGCGTAAGGTCAACCAGGAGAAGAAGAGCGTGGGGGGCGCGCCGGGCTACTATTACGGCCAGGTCATCATCGACCCCCAGGACGACAAACATGTCTATGTCCTATCAGTGAATGTCTTTGAGACCATTGACGCCGGCCAACACTGGAACCCGAGAGCCTTCGCCTTCGGCGGTGACAACCACGCCCTGTGGATCGACCCAGCCGACTCCAATCATATGCTCCTGGGCTATGACCACGGCCTGGGCATCACCTATGACCGGGGCAAGACCTGGAGCCACGCCGACAACCTGCCCTTGGCCCAGTTTTACGCTGTGGACTTCGACATGTCGACTCCCTACCGGCTGGCCGGAGGGACGCAGGATAACGGCTCGCTCATGGGGCCCAGCACCAAGAAGGCCAAGCCGGCCGGCCGGCGGATGGAAATGGCCTCCGGCACGGCGGAAGCCGGCCTGCGCAGCGGTCCGCCCATCCTCCTTGAAGATTGGTACACGGTGGGCGGGGGAGACGGCATGTACAATGTCTTCGACCGGAAGACAAACCGCTTCCTCTATAACGAATTCCAGTTCGGCGAGCTGCAGAGGGTCGACCTGGCTACCGGCGAAACTAAGAATATCCAGTACAAGGGCAAGGACCTCCGCTTCAACTGGTGCGCGCCCCTCCTTGTCTCGGCCCATGACAGCGACACTCTTTATCACTGCGGCAACATTGTCCTGAAGTCCGTCAACCGGGGGGAGACCTGGACCGAGGCCAGCCCTGACCTGACCACCAACGACCCGGCCAAGCTGGCCGCGGGCAAGGGCGGAGACGGCAATATCCAGTACTGCACCATTACCGCCTTCGATGAATCTCCCCTCGTCGCCGGCCTGCTCTGGGCGGGCACGGACGACGGGAACGTTTGGCTGACCAAGAACGGCGGGAAGGATTGGGCCAAGCTCAACGACAAGATCCCCGGCTATCCCGGCTATTGGGTGAGCCGGGTAACAGCCTCGAGCAACGATCCCGGAACCGCTTACCTGGCCTTCAGCGGCTACCGCCAGGACGATTTACGGCCCTTCCTCTACAAAACTGCGGATTACGGCCAGACCTGGACTTCACTCGCCGGCAACCTTCCGGCCGCGCCCGTCAACGCCGTGGCCGAGCATCCGCGCAACCCGAAACTGCTGTTCGTGGGCACGGAGCTGGGAGTCTATATGTCCATCGACGCCGGCCTGACTTGGAACGCCCTGAAAAACGGCCTGCCCACCCAGCCTATCCATGACCTGAAGGTTCATCCCCGGGATAGGG
>JBAVVA010000023.1:0-6318 GCA_049697055.1 Candidatus Aminicenantales bacterium | reverse complement strand
ATGATCCTGGCCGTGCCCATCCTGGCCGTCATCAAGATCGTCTGCACCAACATACCGGCCTTGAAGTCGCTGTCCATGATGATGAGTTCTTAAGGGTCGGACATCTCTCCGGCCCGGCGGTGCCGCGCTAGGAGCTGGTCGAGAAAAAACCGGCCTTCCCTGAACAGGCAAAATCAGGCGAGGATCTGTTTAGGCCCTATCCCTCATGCCCATGTTGGTCTCCACGGCCCGGGCCGCTCTGCCAGCTTGGTCCGGCCCATTTTTTGCTGGTTGGCGCCGGCGAGGAATGCCGCGATCCGGCGCCGCAGCTCGTCACGCGTCCGGCGGAAGGCGACCAGACGTTCCTCGTCGGAGCCTTAGACGGCAGCCGGGTTCGGCAGGCTCCAGTGGAAACGGCGCGCCTGCCCCAAGAAGAGCGGACATTCTTCCTCCGAGCAAAGGGTGATGACCGTGTCCACCTCGCCGGCTGCCCGCGCCGGCTTGGGTTTTATTGATGTGTTAAGGTGAGCCTTCACGTTGTTGGGTTTGAGCCTCAAGTTAAGACGCCGAAGATGTGGGTCAAGCAGTAATAGACGCCCACCAGGATGAAAACCGCGCCGGCCAGCCTTCGGGCCCACTTTTCAAACTGCACCAGCTTGTTGAAAGCCCGGCCGACTGATTTCGCGCCCAGAGCGATCAGGACGGCGAAGGCGAGCACCGGGAGGCCGGTGGCCAGACCGTATATCGAAGGGATAGCCACCCCGGACCTGAGCTCGAGTGCCACCGGCATCAGGCTGCCGAAAAAGAGCGCGGCGGAAACCGGGCAAAAAGAGAGAGCGAAAAGGACCCCCAGGAAAACCGCTCCCAGCAACCCCATGGCCTCGACGCGCTTCTGCATTCGCGTGCTCAGGCCGGAACCGGAAACATTGAAGCGGATGAGCTCCAGGAGCACCATGCCGACAAGGATGAGCAGGGGGCCCATGGCCTTATTCATATACTTCTGCAGGAGGTGAGAAATGGAAGGCGCTTGAAGGAGGCTGGAAACCAGCAGGACGCCCAGGACCAGGTAGGTGAGGGCCCGCCCCCCCGTGTAGAGAAGGCCGGCCAGGAACACCTTCCCCGGACTGGCCAGGCGCCGGCCGATGAATGAAATCGCGGCGATGTTCGTGGCCAGGGGGCAGGGGCTGATCGAGGTCAAGATCCCCAGCCAGAAGGCTGTGGCGGCGCCGAGGAGGAAGCCGGTCATTGCGGGGCGGTTGCCAGGAAGCTCTTTGTCTCGTCCCGGATGTATTCTTTAAAAGCCTTCTCGTCGTGGACGAGCTGCCAGACGAGCTGGAGGTTCTTCCAGCGTTTCCGCGCTCCTTTCTCCATGAGTTCCAAGACCACGGATCGCGTCACCAGCTGAAAATCTTGGATGAAATGCTCATTGCCCGGTTCCTCGACATTGATGACGCGCCATTCCAGGCGGCCGGATTTGAGCGCGTCGGCGAAAAATGACTGTACGGCCTCCCCGGAGTAAGCTTCGATCGTGCGGCAGGTGATGCAGCGCACATAAGCGTGGAAGTAATAGGCGATCACCCGGTTATCCGACCCCGCGGCTTTATCCTGGGGGGCGGAGGGCGGAGCAGGCTGCAGCTTCTCCGCAGGAGCGGGTTGAGCGGCAGGCTCTGCCTGGGGCGCGCTGTTCGGTGACACTGAGGCCGGGGCGGGACCGCCGGCCGGGGCCGTGGCCTTTCCTGTGGTTGAATCCATTTGTCCGCCGGATTCCTTCACCACGAGGTACACCACGCTGGCCGCCACGAAAAGCAATAGGACTACGGTGATGATTGTTTTGAGTTTCATGTCGGTCTTTCTTCAGGTTAGAATCTGGCGGCATCGCGCCGCGGCTTTCTCGACGTTCTTGTCGTCGGCGGGCGACTTGCCCTTTTTCATCCCCAAGTGAGCAAGCTGGAGATGCAGATAATTTTTATATCCCGCTTCCTCCAGACATTTCTTGGTGCAATCGAGGGGGCAGCCGTCGATGGCCAGGATTCTCTCCGCGGACTCCGTGGATTTCATGATGCCGCTGACCCGGCCGCCGACGCCGGCCAGGCAGAACATGTTCCCCAGCCCCTCGCCGGTCAGCTTGCGGGCGGCCAGGTCCGCGATGCCGCCCACGTCCGAGGCCCCGGAGCAGGCGAAGATCAAAGTGGATGCACTGCTGCAGCAACGGTTCGACATGTCGGGTCTCCTTATTCTTTATTGTTCTTCAAGTAATTTTTTTATTTCGCCGGGGGACAAGACCTTTCCCACAGCTTTCACCTCGCCGTCGAGGGCAAGGGCGGGGGTCATCATGATGCCGAATTTCATGATCTCGTTGATGTCCGTGACCTTGTAGATTTCATATTCGAGGCCGAGCTCACGGGCGGCCGCCTCGGCGTTGGCGGCGAGCTGCTTGCACTTGGGACAGCCGGTTCCCAGGATTAGGATCTTTTTCATGGAATCCTCCTATCCAAATAGCGCGCCGTAGAGCAGGCCGGTGAGTGTGGCCAGGATTACGACCAGCGACACATAGGCGATCGTCTTACGGGTTCCGAGGATTGTACGGATGACGAGCATGCTGGGGAGGGAGAGGGCCGGGCCGGCCAGGAGCAGGGCCAGGGCCGGGCCCTTGCCCATGCCCGCTCCGATCAGCCCCTGCAGGATCGGCACCTCGGTAAGCGTGGCGAAATACATAAAGGCCCCCGCCAGGGAGGCAAAAAAGTTGGCGGCCAAGGAATTTCCGCCCACGGCGGAGGTTACCCAGGAGGAGGGGAAGAGCCCTTCGTGGCCGGGCCTACCGAGCAAAAATCCTGCGACCAGCACTCCTCCCAGGAGCAGTGGCATGATCTGCTTAGCAAACCCCCACGACTGCTCAAACCACCGGCCGCCCTCGCCCCGGTCCGAGCTCGTCGCCCAGGAAAGGCCCAGGACACCGACGGCGAAGGGGAAGATGGGCTGGCCGTGGAAGAGGAGCGCGGCGGCGAGCGCGGCGGCGGCCGTGGCCGCAAGCTTCCACGATTTCAGCTTGAGCCAGGCGGCGAGAATGAGGGCCAGGCCGGCGGCGAAGAGGGCAGTAATGAACCATTTGGCGGAGTGAATGGCTTGCCAGAAGCCGGCCTCCTCTCCGGGCTTACCCCAGTTGGCGAAGACCAGGATGCCGACCAGGACGGCGATGAACAGGGCATTCTGCCACAACGGCCGCGCCGTTTCCGGTACGGGCATTTGGGCCTGGGCCTGGGCGCGGGCTTTCTCCTCCTTGCGGAAGAGGAAATGCATGGCCAAGCCGATGAGGATGCTGAAGACGACGGCGCCTATGGCCCGGGCGGCTCCCAGCTCCAGGCCCAGCACGCGCGCCGTGAGGATGATGGCTAGGGCGTTGATGGCCGGGCCCGAGTAGAGGAAGGTCGTGGCGGGGCCGAGGCCGGCTCCCATGCGGTAGATGCCGGCGAAGAGCGGCAGGACGGTACAGGAGCAGACGGCCAGGATCGTGCCCGAGACCGAGGCCACGCCGTAGGCCAGGGGTTTTTTCGCCCGACTGCCGAGGTATTTCATCACCGAAGCCTGGCTGACAAAAACGGCGATAGCTCCGGCGATGAAGAAGGCGGGGATGAGGCACAGCAGGACATGCTCGCGGGCGTACCAGCGCGCGAGGAGGAGCGCCTCCCAGGCGGCGTTCTTCAGGCGCGCCCAGCCCTGGATGCGCTCCACGGGCAGGTAGAAAAAGACCAGGAAGGCCCCGGCCAGGAGAGCCAGTTTCTTCCATTCATTCTTCCAATTCATGAGGGGACCTCGTGAGTTTTCTCCTGGAAAGGGGTAATTTCTCCGCGGAGCAGGCGGTATGGAGAGGCATTCATCGGGCGGCCTCGACGGCGTGTCGGGCGGACGAGCTTTTCTGCACCGATTCCACACAAGAGAAGAATCGGGCGACACAGGGCACGCGGAGGGAGTAGAAAATTTGGTTGCTGCGCTTTTCGTCGGCGACGATTCCGGCCGATTTGAGCACGGACAAGTGGCGGGAGACGGTCGAGATGTCGTCGCCGACCATCTCCGTCAGCTCACAGACGCAGCGCTTGCCCCGCGTCAGCTCGTCCACGATGAACAGGCGCGTGGGATGACCCAGGGCTTTCATGATGTCGGCCTTGGATTTGTACCGGGATTTGATTTCGGGGTTCATGAGCCTATTCCTTTTTTACCTAACTTATGCTATTTTACAAAATAGCCAAATAATGTCAAGGTGGAGCATAGCCAGATGGAAGGAAGGCGGACTGAACCCAGAGAGCCGAAAGAATAAGACATGGGCCTATGTTTTAGAGGAGGACAAGTATGCAAGTCATCGATCTCCGCGACGATGCCGAGCCCGAGGCCGGCATCTACAGAGCCTCCCTGCTGCTCGAGCACGGCCGGATGAAGGTCCGCCGGATCGACCTCGCCGCCGGGGCCAAAATTCCTCCCTGCCGGATGCAGGAGGACGCGGTATTTGTCGTTCTTAGCGGCCGGGTCACCTTTAGGTCGGAGGGAGGGGAGGCTGCTCTGGAAGCGGGGGAGGCGCTTTTCATCCCCGGCGGAGCCGCGGAGCGCAGCATGGAGGCGCACAGGGTTTCGCGGGTGCTTGGCGTGCTGTCTCTGGGAAACGGCGCCGGCGGAGGGGCGGGAGAAAGGATGGGAAAGCCGTGATATTTCTCTGGATTATCGCCGGGGCGGCATTGGCCGTCTCGTTGGCCGTCGACCGCCGGAAAACACGCTTGGCGGTGATTAAGGGCTTAAAAATGCTGACGGCCGTCGCCCCCCTCATGCTCGGCGTGCTGGCGGCGGTGAGCCTCGCCCTTGCGGCGGTCAGCCCGGAAATGCTCAAGCAGGTTCTCGCCGGAGGGGGGCCCTTGCCGTTCCTGACGGCGCTCATCATCGGCAGCATCGCCCTCATCCCCGGGTATGTCGCCTACCCGTTGGCCGGCATTCTCCGGCAGAACGGAGCCTCCATCGGCGTCCTGGCCGCTTTCATCACGACGCTGATGATGGTCGGCGTGCTGACCTTGCCGCTTGAAGCCCGCTTCTTTGGCTGGCGGGTCGCCTGGATCCGCAACGCCCTGGCCTTTGTGGGAGCGCTGGTCGTGGCCCTGTGCATGACCCTGATGCTGACATGATTCCCAACAGGAGAGGGACGCTTCGCGCCGTCGCCTGGGCCTGGCCCTGGCTATTGCTCGCGACGGTTGCAGTATTGTATGGGTTTGCCCGGATAAAGGGTGGTTTCGCCTACGGGCTCGCGGCCGGGAAAAATCTTGCCGATTTCCTGCTGGAAATGGCCGCGATATTGCCACCCGTGTTTTTGCTGGTCGGGCTGTTCGATGTCTGGATTCCCAGGGAGGTGGTCGAGCGCTATGCTGGACGGCGTTCGGGCCTCAAGGCCGTGCCGTGGATGATCCTTCTGGCCATGCTGCAGGCCGGCCCTATCTACGCCGCCTTCCCGTTCGGCGTCAGCCTGTGGCGCAAGGGCTGCGCGCCGCGCAACGTTTTCATCTACCTGGGGGCCTTCTCCGCGCTGAAGATCCCGATGCTCACCTTCGAGGTCACCTTTCTCGGCTGGAGGTTTTCGCTGGCGCGGACGGCGGTGACTATCCCCGTCTTCGTCCTCCTGGCTATCCTGATGGAGAGGCTGCTGCCCGCCCAATACGAACCGCCGAGACTGGAGGAGCCATCAGCCCGCTGAGAATGATTTGACAGGTTAAAGAAATTTGCTAGGGATAGAAGCTCATGGCGAAAAAGAATGTCAGCACGGACTGAGGGCGCGGGGATACGGCTCGGAAGCCGTTTAAGGCGCTGAAAGATCCGGAAATCACCCAGGCTTCTCCTCCAAGGGCCAAAGGTGGTGGGTCAGGGGCTGGGCCTGAGCCCGCTCCTGGTCTTCTTCTCGCTGATCTTCTGGGCCTGGCTGTGGGGCATTCCGGGCATGATCCTGGCCGTGCCCATCCTGTGGCCGTCATCAAGATCGTCTGCACCAACATACCGGCCTTGAAGTCGCTGTCCATGATGATGAGTTCTTAAGGGTCGGACATCTCTCCGGCCCGGCGGTGCCGCGCTAGGAGCTGGTCGAGGAAGGCCCGCCCGTCCGAGCTCCCCTTGAGGAAAGACCGGGCGGCGAGCAGCATGCGGTCCAGGACCTTCAGCTTTTCTTCCTGCGTATAGCCCGTCTGGGTGCCCGGCAGAATGACCCTCCGCTCGAAACGGCATTTCTCCATGCTTTCGAAGACGGCTTCCCCGGCCTCACTTCCGGGCCGGACGACTTCACCGGGGAGGATGACCAGGCTGCGGGAGCGGGCGAGC
>JBAVVA010000022.1:0-8818 GCA_049697055.1 Candidatus Aminicenantales bacterium | reverse complement strand
TTGTCCCGGAGCATGGGCCGGCCTTGCAGGAAGAGGTGCGCGCTCTCACCGGCCGGCCCTACCAGCCCTTCCAGGCCGATCTCGACGCGGTTTATGCCTCGGTCATTGAGCTCGACGCCTCGGGCCTTGGACCTCAGATCGCCGAGCCGCCCTCGCCGACTCAAGTCAAAGAGGTGGCCGCCCTCAAGGGCCTGCCCATCGATTCCGGTTTCATCGGCTCCTGCACCAACGGCCGGACCGAAGACTTCGTCGCCGCGGCCCGGATTCTCAAGGGCCGCCGGGTCAAGCCGGGCGTCATGTTGAAGGTGGTGCCCGCCACGCGCCGCGTCTATGAAGAACTGCTTGGGCAGGGGATCCTCCGGGCCTTGTTTGAGGCCGGAGCGATCATCATCAACCCGGGCTGCGGCGGCTGCGCCGAGGGCCATGCCGGCCTGACCGGCAAGGGCGAGGTCCAGGTCTCAACCAGCAACCGCAACTTCCCCGGCAAGCAGGGCCAGGGGTCCACCTACCTAGCCAGCCCGGAGGTGGTGGCCGCTTCCTCGGTGCTGGGCGCCGTCGCCGGGCCGGAGGATGTCCCATGAGCAAGACCGAAATCGAAGGCCGGGTCTGGGTGCTTCTGGACGGCCTAGGCGCCTTGATCGAGGACATCGACACCGACCAGATCTTTCACAACGCTTACCTTCACCTCACCGACATCAAACAGATGGGGCCCTATGCCCTAGGAAACCTGGAGGGCTGGAAGGATTTTCCGGCCAAGGCCAAGCCTGGGGACATCCTGGTCGCCGGCCGCAACTTCGGAGCCGGCTCCTCAAGACAGCAGGCCGTGGACTGCTTTATGGCCCTGGGCCTGGCGGCCATCCTGGCGCCCTCCTTCGGCGCCATCTATTTCCGCAACGCGGTCAATTCGGGATTACCAGTCCTTCGCAGCCGGGCGCTGGAGGGCATAGTCAGAGAAGGAAAGCTTGTCTCCGGCGACAAAATAAAGGTGGATGGTCTGAGCGGCCGGGCCGGAATCGCGGGCAGGGCCGTCACTTTCGAGGTCGTGCCCATGAGCCGGGTCCAAGCAGACATCCTCGCCGCCGGCAACCTCTTCCTGTTCGGCAGGACGCTTCAGAAGTCAGGAAGGCCATGATTGTCCTGGCCTTGGATACGACCGGGCCGAGCGGCTCCGTGGCGCTGCTCGAGGACCGGCGTCTTTTAGCCGAGACGGGGTTTGAAGCCCAGCTCAACCATTCCGAGAAACTCCTGGCCAGCCTTGACTACCTGTTGAAGACCGCCGGCCGGGACATCCGGGAGGTGGACGGGTTTTCGGTGGCGGCCGGGCCCGGCTCTTTCACCGGCATCCGCATCGGGCTGGCCACGGTCAAATCCTTCGCTTTCGCTTCGGGCCAGCCCGTGGCGGCCGTATCCAGCCTGGAAGCCCTGGCCCTGAAGCTCAAGGGCGGGCAGGCCCGCCTTCTCTGTCCGCTGACTGATGCCAAGAAGGGGGAGATCTTTGCCGCGCTCTTCGAAGCCAAGGGAGACGGCCTGGCCGAAATCCTGCCTCAGGCGGCCTGGACGCCCGACGACTTCCTGGCCCGGCTGCCTTCCCAGCGCATCATCCATTTCATCGGCACCGGCGTCCGTGTCTTCAGCGAGAAAATCCGGTCCTATCTCAAGGATAAGGCCCGCTTCTCCCGCCGCTCTCTGTTCATCGCCCACGAGGTCGGCCTGCTGGGCGATGACCGTCTTCGGGCCGGGAAGGGCCTTCCGGCCGCGGAAGTCAAGCCCCTCTATTTCCGGAGGTCCCAGGCGGAGGAGAGACATTAAGCAGCCTGAAACTTCGGCCATGCCCTTCAGCCTGCGGCGGATGAAGGCCGAGGACCTGGCCGCCGTGCTGGCTATCGAGCGGGCGTCTTTTCCCAACCCCTGGCCGGCGTCCACTTTTTTGGGCGAGGTCCAGAACAGGTCCGTATCCCATCCCTACGTGGCCGTGACAGGCTCCGGCGAGAGGGAAGTCCTTATCGGCTATGTCATCTTCTGGCTGATCGCCGACGAGGCCCAGATCAACAATATCGCCGTGCACCTTGAATTCCGAAAGCGGGGGATCGGCGAATCGCTGCTGCGGCAGGCGCTGGACCTGATCCGCGGCCTGGGCGGCAACTTTGTCATCCTGGAGGTCCGTTTGTCCAACCAGGCCGCCCAGAACCTCTACCGGAAGCTGGGGTTCAGCGAGCTCGGCCGCCGCCAGAGCTATTACTTTAACCCCGAGGAAGACGCCCTGGTCATGGGCCTCAGCCTGTGAGGCCGGTATACGACCCGGACCAGCCACAGGCCGTGGGCCGGCGCGGTTGGGCTGGCCAGAGTCCGTTGTTTCTTCCGGAAAAGCTCTTCCACCTTATCCGGGCTGATCCGGCCGCGTCCGACCTCGAGCAAGGTGCCGACCATGGCCCGGACCATGAACCTCAGAAAGCCGTCGGCCTCTACGGTGTAGTGAAGCTCGGGCCCCCGCCGGCGGAGCTCGGAGCGGAGGACCTTACGGACGGGGCTGAGGAGCCGGTTTGAGGAAAAGGCTGAGAAATCATCCTCCCTGATGAAAAGCCGGGCGGCGCGGGCCATGGCTTCGAGGTCCAGGGGATAGGGCCAATGAAGAACGTAGCGGCTGAGAAAGGGCGTCAGGACCGGCCGGCGATAGATCCGGTAGCGGTAAATCTTGGACCGGGCCGAACGCCGGGCATTGAAATCGGGCGGCGCGGCCTTGGCCGAGAGAACGCGCGCATCATGGGGAAGGACGGCGTTCAGGGCCTTGACCAGCTCGGCCGGTTTCAGCCGGATGTCCGCCTGGAAGCTTGCCGTCTGGGCTAGGGCATGGACGCCCGCGTCTGTCCGGCCCGCGCCGATAACGGCCGGGCGATGGCCGGTGATGCGAACCAGGGCTTCCTCGACCACTCCCTGCACCGTCCTTTTTTTGGGCTGCCGCTGCCAACCGGAGAAGCCCGTGCCGTCATAGCTGAGGACGAGCTTGAAGGTGGCCATGGCCTGGACCGGGGCGGGTCAGCCTTTGTTGAAAGCCAGCTCCACGGCTTCCTCGGGGCTCCGGGCCGGGATAAGGCCCGGGATATCCCAGGTGCCGAGGCCGATCACCCGGCGGCCGTAGATCAGGCCGAAGGCGATTTCGCTCAAGGTTCCGTATTCGCCGTCTACGGCGATCAGCACATCCGCGTTCAGGGCGACTAAAGAATTGCGGGTGTAGCCCAGTCCGGTGGCCAGCGGGATGTCAACTGAGGGGTTGGCCTCCTGGGGCGCGTTGCCGGGCAGAATGCCCAAAGTCAGGCCCCCGGCTTCCTTGGCGCCGCGCGAAGCGGCCTCCATGACGCCGCCCAGCCCCCCGCAGACGAGGATTCCTCCCCGGCGGCCGACCAGCTGGCCGATCTGGTAAGCATCCCGCAGGGCAGCCTCTTTGGCCCGGCTGCCGCCGATGACGCCGATCCTTTTTTGGTGACGTATATCCATGGCCCTCTTCCTCTTAACCTCCCTCCCGGCCTAATTTCTTAATCCGTTTTTTACCTTCTGCCGCAGCCGGGGATCGTCCATCCTCATACCACAAGATAAGATGCTTGGGAACAACCTGATCAAGCCCGGCAGCTTTTTGAAAGCAGCTACCTGATGTAGCCCAGGCTTTTGAGCGCTTCTATCGTTTCCCGGTCCAGCTCCCTTTTCGACTGCCGGACACCGGGCCGGCGCAACGACATCAATTTAAAAAGTTCTTTTTGCCCGGCCCGAGCCCAGGCAGTTTTTTGCGAAATGATATTGGTCTGTTCCCGGCGGTCTTTGGCCAAGTCATAGAGCTCGAAGCTCTTCTCCGCAGTGTTGAAAATCAGCTTGTATTTTTCCGTTTGGACGGAGGCCGGCGCTTTTCCCAGGGCGGTCTCGGCATAGTGAAAGGCATCCGGACTCATTCGCTCCGAGGCCAGGATATTTTTTCCCTGGGGATCGAGGCCCTGGACCTTCTGTCCAGCCAAAGCGCAGACGGTGGGAAAGATATCGATGATCTCGACCCGGTCCTTTCTGACCTGAGCGGGCGGGATCCGGCCCTGGAACACGATATAGAGAGGAACGCGGAGCTGTTCCTCATAGAGAGTAAAGCCATGGCCGAAGCCTCCATGGTCATAGAATTCCTCTCCATGATCGCTGAGGATGATAAATACGGTGTTGTCCGTCCAGCCTTTCGTCTCCATCTCCTGGATGAGTTTCTTGAAACAGTCATCCCAGTAGTTGACCTGAGCGTCATAGCAGTCGCGTGTATATTGAAGGCCTTCTTCATTGACCTGACCCTGGTAGGGACCGTTGCTTCCATACGGCAGTAAATTCTTTTTTTGTGTGTATAAATGGCGATAGGGAAGCGACGGCCGGTAAGGGGCATGGATGTCCATGTAGTGAATATATATGAAAAAGGGACCCTTTCTGGGTTGCTTGAGCCAGTTGATGACCTCACCGTTGAGCTGTTTCGCCTTGCCCTGCGGCAGGTCTATATATCTGTAGTCTTGGAACCCTTGGGAAAACCCAAAAGAGCTTTTTAGAAAAGGGTTGGTGACAAAGGCGGCTGTCCGATAGCCCTTCTTCAGCAGCACTTCGGATATGGTCGTCAACGGGGACGACAGGATGTCGGAGAAAAGCCGGATCTTTTCTTCCTCCCAGGGAAAATCGATATGCCGGACTCCGTGAAGCGGCGGGATCAATCCTGTAAAGAGCGAGGCTACGGAGATCTTGGTATGGCTTGAATGGGAATAAGCGTTCGTGAATCGTATGCCCCGTTTCCCGAACTCGGCCAGAAAAGGATTCGTCTTTCTGGCGTTGCCGTAGTCGTGCAGCCGATCCATTCTCAGAGCATCGATCAGGATGACAACAACATTGGGGTTTGTTCCTTTTACAGACGATTTCTGACATCCACAGAAACATAGACAGACAAGCAGGAGGAAGAAGGCTCCAACCCTTTTCATGGGAAATGAGTATAAAAGAGGGCTGGAGGAATGTCAAAAGCTTATCGTCCCTGATGGCCGGGCGGGACGCTGTGATATAATTGTTCAGCCTCTATGCGTGGAAAGTTCTGGGGATGGGAAACATGGGCCTCTCAGGCGGTAAACATCGTCTGCCTTGAATTCGCGGTTTGGACGATTTGTTGCCACGCCATCGTTCTTCTCGACAAGAACCTCTATGTTCTCCTGGCCGTTGCCGTCCCGTCAATGTCACTGGCCTTGGCCGGATACTGCAAAAACCGGCGCCGGTTCCAACCGGAATCGGCTGTCCAGAGAGCTGATCCTTCCGGCCAGGGAGCCGTCCACCGCGGCCTCTCCGAGGGACTCATCCTCCTTATCCTGATTTTGTTCGCCGTGACTTTGACCCTCGTAGTCAACAAGCCCAACCTCGACGAGCCCTATTATGTCAACATGGCCGTGGGCGTAGCCGAGAATCCCGGGCTCCCGCTTCTGAAGTACAATGCCATGTACAATGTGCCCAACCTTCCGGTCTTTGTCATCCCCTACCGGTATCATTCGGTCGAGGCTTTGGCCGGGGCCTTATCTTTCGTCAGCGGCATCCCGGCCATTTATATCCTTCATGTCGGCCTAGCCGCCCTGGCGGCCGTGCTGCTCATCCTGGCCTACAGCCTCCTCTTCAGACTTCTGGACGGACGGAGGACTGCCGCGGCCGTCGCCCTGGCCGTTGTGGTGTTGCTCTGCGCTGGCTCCTCGCGCGAGTCTCTGGGGAACTATGCCTTCGTCCGTCTTTTTCAAGGGAAGGCGGTTTATGCGGCCGTGGCCGTTCCGCTGATCCTTTACTTCTCCTTATTTTACGCCCGGCGTCCTTCTGTGGCCCGCTGGATTCTACTGCAGGCAGCAGTTATTTCCGGCCAGGGCTTAACGTCCTCGTCGCTTTTCGTTACATTCTTCCCCGTTGTCCTGGGCTTACTGGCCGGATTCCTGCCCCGGATAAAGACCTCGCTTGTCCCATTCCTAGCAGGATGTGCGTCGCTTATCTACACCACGGCCCTGACTATTAAATTAGAGGGCGACTTCGGGGCCAACATCACCCGTATGGTCCGCGACAGTGGAGGGTTGGACCTGCTTATGGGGAATATGAACGTTTTTTTCGGAAATACGAGGTGGATGGCCGTCTCCCTGCTTGTTCTGGGTGCCGGCTGGCTTGTTCTCCGGCCGGGACCGGCACGCCGTCTGGCAATCCTCTTGGCCCTATCATCCGCGGCCGTGGTCTTCAACCCGCTGTGGCTTAACCTCATACCAGCCCTGCGGGCGGTCGAATACTGGAGGCTTTTCTGGGCGCTTCCCCTTCCCCTCCTGATCCCGCTCGTCCTTTTAGCTCCACTCGACTGGCAGCGCCTGAAACCGAGGCTCCGCACAGCCTTATGCCTGGTGGCGGTCCTGGCCTTTGTCGCCCTCCTCGGCCGGGATCATGTCCTGCGCCGGTCGAACGCCAGGCTGGGGCCGCCGGGGCTGAAGGTTGATCCCACCTATTCCGTGGTCCGCGCGCTGGGAAAGGCCGTCCCCCCGCGGAGCACAGTTCTGGCCACGGACGAGATCGGGGTGTGGCTGGTCACCCTCCAGCCGCAAATCTTCGCCCTCCGGGTCCGTGCTTACGATTTCAACGAGCTGGAGAAGATGCGCGGGCCCGAGGAAATCAAGCGGAGGGAGACTCTCCTGGCCTATATCACCGGCCTGGTCCGGGGCCCCAAATCCGCGGACACCTTCGAGAAGGGGCTTGACCGTTATGCCATCGCCGGCGTGTGCTTCAGCCGCAAGCTCCCCTGGCGCCGGGAAGTCATCAGCATTCTCAACCGAACCGGCTTCATCCACCAGGCCACTGAACGGAATTACGAAATTTGGGTGCGCCGGCCGTCCCTTATTCGATCCTGAGCCGGAGGCCTCTCCGGCTTGACACTTTTTCCGGCCATGGACTACCATCACCGGCGATGGGGCAGGAAAAAGGGGATACCGTTCCAGCCAGCCAGACGCCGCTGTCAAGAAGAAAACTTCTATCCCCGGCCACTCTTTTCATTTTCTTTCTGGAAGTCTTGGCCCTGGCCTCTTTCCTCTGGCATCAGGGACTCCTTGAACTGTTCAGCCGGGTGGATCATTCCCTTATATTTCTTCAACACATCGTTTACTTAAGAGAAATCGGCCCAGCCATTGTTTTGGCCAGTCTGGCCGGCTTCCTCTGCCTCCATGGCCTTTTTCTTTCGAGAATCCACAGGCAATTCCCCGGAAAAATATTCTAGTCTCGAAGGAAGACAGTCTCTCCGCCTCGGCTTTTCCGTGAAGGACGGCTTCCTTATTTGGCCTTATTCTTTTTTTTCGGGTTCTATGCTCTTTTGGCTTCGGGAAAGATTTTTCCGGCCCAGCCTGTCACCGGCGACGAGCCGCATTACCTGATTCTGGCTAAAAGCCTGCTGTCCGACCACGACCTGAACCTGTCCAACAACTACGAGGACCAGAATTATCTTCAATTCTATCCGGGAGTCCTGCGCCCTCACACCCGAACGGGAAAGAGGGGTTCTGAGTTTCAGTATTCCCTGCACGCTACCGGACCTCCTCTGCTCCTCCTCCCTTTTTATTATGTGGGGGAAAAAAATCTCTTGGGCAAAAAGTCTGGCCCCCGATCCCGAGACCCGGAGAAAAATATTCGTTTTCCTGGTACGCTTGCCTCTCTGCTTTCTCGCCGCGCTCCTTGGCTTCCTGGTTTTCCAGTTGACCCGGGATATCACCCGGAGCCCTCAAGCCTCCTGGACTGCCTGGCTCGTTTTCGGACTGACTCCGCCGCTCCTCTTCTATGTCTATCTCATCTCCGCAGCTCCTCTATCATGAAAACCTGGCCAATCGTCTGGACCCCCGGGGCTCCAGCAGCCATCTTCTGGCTTCCCTCAGCAATGCCTTTATTGATTTAAGGGGATTTGTTCCCACGCTATCCGGCCAGAAGGCCACCCATGGGGAGGCTCTGGCCGCCTGGATTCTGGCCGCCCTCCTCCTGACCTTTCTTTTTTTGAAAAAGAGAAGAATCGAAGGCCGGCCGGTCACTTATAGACAGGCCGCCTGGCCTCTGGTGTTTGTCCACAGCTTGTCCGCTCTTTTCATCGCCTATGTCTTTTTTAACATCCGGTTGAACAACCCAGCCGGGTTGGGGCCGGATCATGTCAGGGTTTTTTTCCAGGATGACAATCACTACGGTCCGGAGCTGGGGGGATTTTGGACGGAGGGAGGGTCTGTGACCCGCCTCTTGATTCAATCCCGACAAAAGGTCAAAACCATCGCTGTCACCGTTTCCTCTCTCCCGGGGGGGGAAAACCTTTGTCCAGGTCGCCCGCTCCCGGGAAATCATTTTGAGAAACAAGGCCAAAGGGCTTGAGCAGACGTCGGTGTTTCGCCGGCCGGTCGGTTTTCCCTGGAAGGGCGGTTATCTGTACCTCCTCCAAATCCAAGAGGCCAATAGTTTTGTTCCCTTTCAACTGGAGAGGCGTGTTCGGGACAATAGACACCTGGGAGCTTTTGTTAAGATTCAAATTAAATAACCGGATGCGCCTGAGGGCCTGCCCAATGGCTCCGGATTTTGACCCGGAAGTGGGGCCGCTTTCTTCCCCCACCTGAAAACTGGTATGATAAATGGCCTTAGGACAAAGGAGCGGCCATGGGTGATTTTCTTGATATCAAATGTCTGCCGCCGGAGGAAGCCCGGCGCATCGAAGCTGAGATCGAGAAACGGATCGAGGCCAAGAAGAAGGAAGGGTTGATCACCGAGCGTGAAATCCGGGAGATTGAGGAGATGAGGCTCA
>JBAVVA010000021.1:0-2818 GCA_049697055.1 Candidatus Aminicenantales bacterium | reverse complement strand
CGCCGCGGAATCTCCGGGTTTCTCGGCGGTTGCGCAACTCGCTTCCTGCGGAAGCTCAGACATGCTCACCTGCCGACAAGAATAGGTCAGAAGCCGTCGAAACCCGTCGATTCCGGGCTAAACCGCTCATGGCGCCTCGCCCCTCCCCTGGGCCCTTTGCGCCAATGGATGACTCACTGCAATTTGCTTTCATGAGCTAAGACGGAAGAATCGAATATTTTATGATCAGCAGCGGACTAGGTGCTTTTATTTCTGCAAATTTCATTGCTCTAAATAATTGAGTGTGTTATAAAATTCTTCCCCAACTGCTGAGGGCTGAAGATTGATTTCGAAATTCGTTAGAGCCGCGTTCTATGGTTTTTGCCTAGGCGTTGTTTTTCTCGTTGCTTGCTCCCACGGCCCCTCCCAGAGCGGCCTCATCCTGGCCGGTTCGACCAGCATCCAGCCGTTCGCCGACCGCTGGGCCGAGGTCTATATGGAAAAACATCGCGGGGCGGTGGTTACGGTCCAGGGCGGCGGGTCGAGCGCGGGCATCCAGGCCGCGCGCAGCGGCGCGGCCCACATCGGCATGTCCTCGCGGGAGTTGAAACCAGAGGAAAAAGACCTCCAGGAGGTTGTGGTCGCGCACGACGGCCTAGCCGTCATAGTCCATCCGGTCAGCCCTCTCCAAAACCTTAGCCTCTTCCAGATGAAATCCATTTTCAGCGGCGAGGTCCGCAATTGGCGAGTTCTGGGCGGGCCTGACCGGGAGATTGACGTGGTCACCAGGGAGGAAGGGTCTGGCACCCGGGCTGCCTTTCAGGAGCTGGTCATGGGCCAGGAACGAATTTTCAAGGGGGCCATTGTTCAGGACTCCAACGGCACAGTCCGGGAGATCGTAGCCGGCAACCCCAACTCCATCGGCTATATTTCGCTGGGCCTGGTCAGCGACAGAGTCAAGGCCCTGCGGCTGGACGGCGTCGCGGCCGGGGAGGAGGCCATTAGGAAAAAGGCATACCTGCTGGTGCGGCCTTTCCTGTTCGTGACCAAGGGTCCCCCCGGCGGCCCGGCCCGAGCCTTCATTGATTTCGTCCTCTCCGAGGAGGGGCAGGCCCTGGTCAAGAAAGAAGGACTGATTCCGCTCCGTTGAGCCCATCATGAGCCGGGTCGAAAGAAAAGAGCGTTTCATCCGGGCGGCCCTGCTCCTGGCCGCCTTCTCCGCGGTGTCCATCCTGGCCGTCATCACTGTTTTCATATTTGCCTCGGGAACTCCGATCATGTTCCGGCAGGGGGTCGGCCGGTTTCTGTTCGGGATGGACTGGTACCCCAGCCAGAAGAGCTTCGGCCTGCTGCCCATGATCGTCGGCTCGCTGCTGGTTACCGGCGGAGCGCTTGTCATCGGCGTGCCCTTCGGCCTGGCCTGCGCCGTGTTCCTGACCGAATTCTCCTCCAAAAGATTGCGGAACATCCTCAAGCCCGTCATCGAGCTCCTGGCCGGCATCCCTTCCGTGGTTTACGGGTTCATCGGCGTAGTGGTGCTGGTGCCCTTCATTCGCCAAACGCTGGGCGGCCCGGGCCTGTCGGTCCTGGCCGCCTCCATCATCCTGGGCATCATGATCCTGCCGACTGTCATCAGCATTTCCGTCGATTCCCTCCAAGCCCTCCCCCCCAGCTACCGCGAGGGGGCCTTGGCCATGGGCGCCACTCGCTGGCAGGCCGTGCGCTTGGTGCTGCTGCCCTCGGCCCGCTCGGGGATCGTGGCCAGCATCATCCTGGGCATGGGCCGGGCCATCGGGGAGACCATGGCCGTTATCATGATCGCCGGAAACGCGGCCGCCATCCCCCACTCGCCCCTGGACCCTGTTCGCACCCTGACCTCTAACATCGCGCTGGAGATGTCCTACGCCAGCGGCGCACACCGGGAAGCGCTGTTCGCTACCGGCGTGATTCTGTTCATTATCATCATGGTCCTCAATTCCCTGGTCAGCCTCAGCTCGGCCAGGCGGCGAAGAGCGAGGTAAGCGGAATGCGGCTCAACCCCCGGCTGGAGCAGCGCCTGGCCAAGAGCCTGCTGACGGCTATGACCCTGGTCACCGTCCTCGTCCTGCTGTTTATCATTGTCTTTGTCTTGAGCCGGGGGCTGCCCGCCTTGAGTTTTTCCTTCCTGGCCGAGAATCCTCACGAGATGGGCAAGACGGGCGGAATTTTTTCGACAATTGTCGGAACGCTGGTTCTGACCCTTATGGCCCTCCTGGTGGCCACGCCGCTGGGAGTGGGCACGGCCGTTTTTCTGACCGAATACACCTGGGAGAACAGGTTGACCCGCATCATCCGTTTCGGGGCGGACTGTCTGGCCGGCATCCCCTCCATCATCTTCGGACTGTTCGGCTTTATCCTGTTTGTCATCAAGCTGCGATTCGGCTGGTCCATTCTGAGCGGCGGCCTGACCCTGGCCTTCATGATCCTGCCGACCATCATCCGCACCAGTGAGGAGGCCCTCCGCTGTGTGCCGCAGTCTTACCGCGAGGTGAGCACCTCGCTGGGCAGCACCCGCTGGCAGATGGTCACCCGGGTGGTGCTCCCCGGGGCCCTGCCGGGCATCGTCACCGGCATCATCCTCAGCATCGGACGCAGCATCGGCGAAACGGCGGCGGTCATCTTCACCGCCGGCAGCTCCCTCCGCCTGCCCACTTCGCTCTTCTCTTCCACCCGGACCATGTCCGTCCATTTCTATATCCTGGCCCGAGAGGGGATATCCCTGCCCAAGGCTTACGGCACGGCGGCCGTGCTCATCATCGCCATCCTGCTCATTAACCTGGTCACCTACCGCCTCATGCAC
>JBAVVA010000020.1:0-71197 GCA_049697055.1 Candidatus Aminicenantales bacterium | reverse complement strand
GGGCAGGTCGAGCTCTTCGGCCACGATCTGGGCCAGGGACGTGCTGATCCCCTGGCCCAGCTCCGCTTTTCCGGTCAAGCAGCTCACCCGGCCGTCCTCCCCGATGCGGACAAAGGCGTTGAAGTCGGTCGGCAGCTCCCGGCCGGCGAACTGGCGAGAAGGTTCTTGGAACCATCCTTCCGCAGCGCTGGCCGTTACCATTACGATGATTCCGCCGCCGCTGAGCTTGATGAATTCGCGCCGGCCTAGAGTCCAGGATGAGGGGCCGAGCTCTTCGCGGAAATCCGGGTTCTTTCTTTCGGTCATAGCCGCCCTCCTCTCATCCTTGCGGCGGCCGTTTCGACGGCCTGCAGGACGCGGTGGTGAGAGCCGCAGCGGCAGAAATTATCGTCCATGGCCTGGACAATATCGGCCCGGCTGGGCCTGGGGTTCTTGAGCAAGAGGCTGTAGGCGGTCAGGATCATGCCCGAAGTGCAGAACCCGCATTGCATGGCGTTGTGTTCGATAAAGGCTTCCTGGAGGGCATGAAGCCGCCCGCCCTCGGCCAGGCCCTCTATGGTCAGGACCTCCTTGTTCCGGACTTCCTTCATGGGCAGTTGGCAGGACCTCTCCGCCCGGCCGTTGAGGAGGACCGAGCAGGAACCGCAAAAGCCTTCTCCGCAGCCGAACTTTGTTCCGGTGAGGCTCAGGTCGGTGCGGAGCACCCACAGAAGCATCCGGCCTGGGTCGGTTGAGACGCGGACCGGCTTGCCGTTGAGTTTGAAATCGATTATTTCCTTCATGCGTCGATCCTTTGGCCGCAGACCTATTGAGGCTGCACCCGTCCAACCACTCCCCTCTCGCTCACCAGATAAACTGCGAAAGAAGCGAGCCAATGGCCGCCCTCATAATGCTCTCCGGTCACTGAGCGCAGGCCGGAGACGGCATGAGCCTGGGCCGCGGCGCGCAGCGAGGGAAGGCGCGGGTCCCTGGCCGGCAGGCCGGAGGCGATCCCCTCCAGCATCCAGGCCCGGCTCAGGTTCAACCCGTCGAGATGAACCAACTTACCGTCGGTGGGGTCGGTGACCACCGCGGGTTCAAGCCAGGCGGCTGAACCGTCCTGGGGAATCCCGGGCAGGAATGAGGTCAGCCAAACGCTGAATTCCGCCGGGCTGAGAATCCTCCTGACCAGGTCGGCCTCGGCCAGGCAGGGCGATAGAAAATCTTCGCCCGAAGGTTCATAGTTCAAGGGACAGCTTTTGTCGGCGAGGTACATCTGGCGAATGCGAGAATCGAGGAGTTCCAGAAATTCCTTATTCCCGGCCCGGCGAGCCCAGTCAACTACCAAGCCCAGGGCAAAGGCCGTCTGGCTGTGCTCGCCGGAACGGACCGGGTGCGACAACTTGGGCAGCCATGTTTTCAACCTGGCCACGGCCGCCTCCTCCAGGGGTTTTATCGCTTGAGCCCATTCCTTGGCCTGAGGGTCGTCCCATTCCCGAAGCTCGGAGGCCAGTTGCAGCAGCCAGGCCAGGCCGTAGGGCCTTTCGAACGAAGCCCGTCCTTCTCCCGCCAGATAGGCGGCTTCGGCAGCCATGTTCTCCGGAGTCAGGCTCCGGGCCAGGGCTTTTCTGGCCTCAGCGGCAAACCCGGCCTTGGGAAAAAGCCGGGCCAGCCGGGCCAGGAGCCAGTGGCCGTGGACGGATGAATGCCAGTCAAAGCAGCCGCAGAAGGCCGGCGTCAACAGCCGAGGGGGCTGCACGTCCTGATCGCTGTTGAGCACATGGGCAATCTTGTTGGGATATTCCTGGTGCACGCAGGCCAGGGCCATCCCGGCGAACTTGGCCGCCGTCGCTTCATCCAGCCTGCCCTGCGCCTCGGCGGCAGCCTTCAGTTGAGGAACGGTTATGATCAAAACGGCAAGAAAAATTGCGATAGCGGAGGGCATTATATTTTTATTCATTTTTATCTCCCTGGGTCTTTCCCCTCACTTATTCCGTGCTCACAATTCATACTATTCCACAGCAAAAATAAAAGTCAATAAATGATCTCCCTTTTTTGCGTTCTTGACACCGATTCGCGACCGGAAATATCATCCTTAATACAAAATGCTCTATCTCTTAGACAGTGCGGTTGGTAAGGGCGCTGGTGCTTTGTACCCCTGGCGAGATTCTTTTAACATCATGAGGACCATCCATGCTAATGATGCTTGTTCTTCTGGCATACGCGCTGGTTTCAGCACTGGGCAGCTGGCACGCCCGATACCGGGAACAAAGGGGAAAACATCCCGGTTTCTACTTTGACTTCTGGAAGCATACCGCAGGCAACCTACAGACAGGTCCGGTCTTGCTCTTTGCCCTGGCCGCGGCCACCACTTGGGGAATGGTGGCCTTGGGCTGGGACCAGAGTATCCAGATATTTTTTCAGACGGAGAACCCGCTGGGAAGATGCGTCCCCTGGATCGTACTGATCGGCGGTAGTTTCTGGCACATGGCCCTGGCTGTCTTTATATATTTCCACGGGAAATGGAAGGCCGACTTCAGACAGATGGGGGCCGGGCTGGCCGGCATCCAGGCTTTGTTGATCAACACCCTTTTGAACACCGGCCAGAAGATCCTGAGCGGTCGCCAGGGTCCGGACTATCTGCTGGATAATTTGGGCAAGCGGCCGGTGCCCTTTAAAGTGACCAAGAACCCGGCCGATTTCTCTTTCGATTTTTGGAACCACACCCATCAGGACGGCCGCTTCATGTGGCCTTCTGGCCATACCTCTGCCATTTTCGCTTTTGTCTCCGCTATGCGCACCTATTATCCGGAGAAACGCTGGATCCCCTGGGTGGGCTATCCTTTTGCCGTGTTCACCGCCCTGGCTATGGTGGACGGGGATTTCCATTGGGCATCGGACGTAATAGCCGGCGCCCTTTTAGGAGAAGTGCTGGGAAGCATCGTGGGAAAAGGTTTCCGCCTGCGTTACCGCAAAGTTGTGTCTCGCTGGGAAATGTGCTAATCATTAGGCGCCATGCCTGCCGGACGCGCATCCCTGCCCGAGGTCTCGGTCATCCTGCCCACCTATAACGAAAAAGATAACATCGAGCCGCTCATCAAAGCCGTCCGCAAGCACACGCCCCGCCGTACCGAGGTCATCGTCGTGGACGACGACTCGCCCGACGGCACCTGGCGCCTGGTGGAACGTCTGGCCAAAAAAGATAAGAATATCCGTCTCCTGCGCCGGACCGGAGAGAGGGGTTTGACTTCGGCCCTGCGCGACGGGATCCGCCTCAGCCGGGGCCGAATCTGCGTGTGGATGGACTGCGACCTGTCCATGCCCCCGGAAAAAATCCCCGATCTTCTTGACCTCATCCGGCGGGGCTTCGATATAGCCGTCGGCAGCCGCTACCTTCCCGGGGGCGGCGTGGAAATTATCTCCGGAGGCCCCGACTCCCTGACCGCCTACATTTTCAGCCTGTTTTTGAACCGATACCTCAGGTTTGTGCTGGGCTCCTGGTTTACGGACTGGACCAGCGGCTTCATCGCCGTCCGCCGCAAAGTCCTGGAGCGGATACCCCTGCGCGGCGGGTACGGCGAATACTTCATCGACCTTGTCTATCGGGCGCGGAAGCTGGGTTTTCGCCTCCGGGAGATACCTTATCTCTGCCGGGCGCGCCGGGCGGGCAGCGGCAAAACCTTCGTCAATCCTTTCGACTTCTTGAAAAAAGGCTGGAGATACTTTATTCTTTCTCTTCGGCTTCGTCTGACGAAAATCGCCGGAAACGATTGAACCATGGAAGGCGTGCGGAAGATCATCAAGGACGGCCAGATCTTCGCCATTATTCTTAAGAAGGAATGCAACCAGCCGGGAGTCAGCTTCCTCACGCCGGGCGAGTTCTCCCAGCAGCTGGGCCTCCTCCAGCACGACCGGGGCAAAGTCGTGGAGAGGCACCGGCACAAGCTGGTTAAAAGGGAGATTTTCCGCACCCAAGAGGTGTTGGTCCTGCTCAGCGGCCGGGTCCGGGTGGAACTTTACGACGACGAAACTCAGCTCCTGGAGACCGTCATCCTGGAAGGGGGCGATTCCATCCTTCTGGCCCGCGGCGGCCATCGCCTGGAGGTTTTGGAGCCGGCCAAGATTATTGAGGTCAGGCAGGGGCCCTACGCGGGCTTCGACGACAAGGAGTTCTTCTGACGGGCATGATCCCGGTCAATGAACCGCGGCTGGCGGCCAATACCCTGGCCTATGTCGCCGACTGCATCCAAACAGGCTGGATCTCCTCGGCCGGCAGCTATATCCGGCGTTTCGAGGAATCCTTTGCCGCCTTCGTCGGCCTCAAGCATGCTGTCACCGCCACTAGCGGCACGACTGCCCTGCACCTGGCCCTGGCCGGCCTGGGCCTCGGCCCGGGCGACGAAGTCCTCCTCCCCGACCTGACCATGATTGCCGTGCCCTACGCCGTGCTGTACACCGGTGCGCGGCCGGTCCTGCTGGACGTCGAAGCGGAGACCTACAACCTGGACCCCGCTAGCCTGCGCGATTTCATCCGAAAGCACTGCCGCCTCGACGCCGGCCGGAAGGCGCTCCTGGACAAGCGCACCGGCGACAAGGTCAAGGCCGTCATCCCCGTCCACCTCTACGGCCATCCCTGCCGTATGGACGAAATCCTGGCCTTGGCCCGGGAGAACAACCTGCTGGTCATCGAAGATGCGGCTGAAGCCCACGGTGCCCTTTATCTCGCCCCTGACCGGCGCCGGCCCCGCCCGGCCGGCTCGATGGGCGACGCCGGCTGTTTCAGCTTCTACGCCAACAAGATCATCACCACCGGCGAGGGCGGGATGGTCGTCACCGACTCGGAAGAAACGGCCGAGCGCTGCCGCCGTCTCAAGGACCTGGCCCACTCGCCGGAACGCCGCTTCCTTCATACCGAGCTGGCTTTCAACTACCGGATGACCAATGTCCAGGCCGCCATCGGGCTGGCCCAACTCGAGGAAGTGGACCGCTTCATCGACCTTAAACAGAAAATGGCCCAGGCCTACGGGGAACGCTTGTCGGCCCTCAAGGGGCTCACCCTGCCGCGGCAGATGCCCTGGGCCCGGAGCGTTTATTGGATGTACGCCGTGTTGGTGGAGAAGGATTTCGGGCTGTCGCGCCAAGAACTGATGGACGGGCTTAAGGCGCGGGGTGTTGACACCCGGACTTTCTTCATCCCCGTGCACGAACAGCCCCTATTCCAAAAAGATACCCTGGCCGCCGAGTCATTTCCTGTCTCGACCGAACTTTCCCATAAAGGATTCTACCTCCCCTCAGGCCTGGCCCTTACCTTGGAGCAGATCGACAGCGTCTGCCGGGCCGTCGAGGCCGTGCAGCAAGGCCGGCCTTAGGGCCGCGGAAGCCGGACCATAGAAAAAGCCGAATAACGCTTGACAGTTCGCTTTGCTGCTAATAGAATACAATTGAAGCATATTGAAGGATATCGAATTATGAACAAGACCGTGACCCTTCGGATATCCGAAGACCACTACCATCGCCTCAAGGCTTATGCCAAGGCGGAGAACCGGAAGCTTTCCAACGCCGTCGAAACTCTGGCCCTGAAGCAACTCGATGAGGAATTGTTCGTTGAACCGTCGGAAATGCAGGCGATTCTTTCGGATGAAGATCTCCTCGGGCGTCTCAAAACCGGGCATAGCCAAGCCAAAAAGCTTAAGGGTCGCTTCGTTGGATGATTATCAGATATTCGAGACCAAACAATTTCAATCCGATTTGAGGTCAAGCCTCGGCCCCTATCAAGAAAAGATACTTGCCAAGCTTCGAGACGATGTTTATCCTCAGCTCCGCCGGCAGCCTTTTTTCGGCCGCAATATTAAAAAACTAAAAGGCTATCGGCCCGAAACCTGGCGCTATCGGATCGGCATGTACCGTTTTTTCTATGAAATCGACGACTGCCGCAAAATTGTCTTCATGCTCGCCGCCGCAACTCGACAAAACAGCTATTGAACGTTTCTTGACATCTTTGGAGATCGTGACATATCATCCGTCCCGGCCTCAACCCATCGAAATCTAAGTCATGGAAAAGGACGAATACCGCAAGCACTTCGAGCTGGAAGAGAATTACTGGTGGTTCATCGGCCGGCGCTTGGTCATGGCCGAGGTGCTCAAACCTCTGGAGTATTCCGACAGTCGCCTGAAGATTCTGGACATTGGCTGCGGTACCGGCATCAACCTCGTGTTCCTGGGGAGCTACGGCGAGCCTTTCGGGTGCGACCTCTTTCCGGAGGCTATTGATTTCAGCCGCCGGCGGGGATTGAGGAACCTGGCCCGGGCCAGGATCCAGCAGCTTCCCTTCCCGGACGGGACGTTCGACCTGGCCACAACTCTCGACGTCATATCCCATAAGGGCGTGCCCAACGCGACGGAAGCCCTGCGTGAGGCGGCCCGCGTCCTGAAAAATGGCGGGTATCTCCTCATTCTCGATTCGGCTTTTCATTTTCTTCACGGCCGGCACGACCTGGCCTGCCATATCATGCGGCGGTACGTGCGGAGAACTCTCGACAGGCTCTGCCGCTCGGCCGGCCTGGAGCCGGTCCGGAGGGGCTATTTCAACTTCTTTCTTTTTCCGGCGGTGGCCGCCGTCCGTCTTCTTCAGAAAATCCAAAAGCCGAAATTAACCCGATACGTTTCCAACCTGCGGCCGATCAACGCCGGCCTCAACTTCATCCTGGAAAAGGTCATGAGGGTCGAGGCCCGGCTGACCCACTCCCTCAACTTGCCCTACGGCAGCACGGTCTTTTGCCTGGCGCGGAGAATAACCTAGGAAATTGCATTCAGAATCGATGGGCACCTCATGAGCGGCGTCCGCGCCACACGGAACCGCCCCTCAGCCCCTCAGTCTTTCTTGGTACGGCCCTGAGAGCCGCTGGAGTTGGAACCCGAACCCGTCGACGATGAGCCCGCGGAGTTGCCGATACTCTGGCCTCCGGAGGAAACAGGGCTCGATCCCGTCAGGGACGAGGAGAACGCCGAAGAGCCTTGACTAGCCCCTCCCATGAAGGCGTCTATAACGACCGCGGAGCGAAAGGGGAGGCCGATAACAGATACGAGGCGAGAGGTCAATCCCAGCTCCGGACATTGGACTTCATTCGTCCGGCTTGAGTAGCGAATAGTCCCGCCGAACCGCGTGACCGTTTTCAGGTCGGGGTTCCAGTCCAGAAAGCGGATGGAAGGGGCTTGAATATTTGGGGCGGCTGCGCTGGCCGGGAAAGACTCAATTTTATTGATCGGCTCTATGGCTCGCTGAGACGGCTCTTTAGCGGCCGCAAGCTGGATATTTTTTTTCCAATCCCAGGCGGCCGCAGCACGGGGATTTTCATGGCGGATTTTATCGGCCGGGCTTGGCTGGGCCTTCAAAAGTTCCGACGCAGAAGAAAGCTGGCTAAGAGGGATGGCCCTTTCAGCGATGTTTGGGAAATGAATGTCAGCAGGATATGCAAAGACGATGCGCTTGACCGATTGTTGGAGGGAGGCAATCAGGCGTGGGTCTTGCTTCTTCAGGGCCGCCGCAAACCGGTCATATACAGCCTTGAGGTCGTTGGGCAGGGGTAGGGGCGGTTCGGGCTTTTTCAACTGCGCCTTGGAGATCTTCCTCAGCGTTTTGCCCGGGGTGGTAGAGTAAACATACCAGGACTGATAGTTATCATAATAATTACTGCCCCAAGCATTCCACATCCACCAATCGCTGAATTCGTAGGGCCACCAAGAATAGTAGCCGTTGAAAAATCCCCAGCCTACCCAGGCCGAGGCAAAGACAGAGCCAGGGATCCAAATCCACCCTAACTCCTTGTCCCAAACCCAAACGCCGAGATGATAGGGGGCCCAACCCCACTGCTCATCGGAGACCCAGAACAATTGATCATAGGCTCTTGTCCAATGGCCATAGAAATAGGGCCGCCAGTTTACCCACGGATAGACATCATTGTTGTCAGGGCGCCATACATAACCGTAGAGCATGTCATAAATCCACCTGCCGTATCGGCTGGAATACTTCTCGGCCCAGGCGACGATGGCCGGGGAAAAGCGCTGCACGGGCTTGGGCAAAAAGCTCAGACCTTTGTGCAGATCATTGAAAGCGGCGTTGATTTCTTCGTTCCAGCGCCCGAAATCCGTATCAGCGGCATAGGCCGCCTTTTGAACCAGGCCGTCTTTGGAAACGATCAGGCTCTCCAATTTTCCGACCCCTCTTCCCTTAGCCTGGGCCGCCGACGGGCCAAAAAGCGCTGTTGCTTTTCCTCGCTTCACCTGGAGCTCGGTCGCCCCGTCGGTCGCGGCCTTGACCAGAGCCACCGTATCTTGACTGAACTTAATGGCGGCGGCAGGGGTCATGACCTGGAAGAGTTCACGAAAATCGAATTCTTTGTACATGATGTAGAGCTGACCCTTGGCCAGAACCAGGTTGGTCGCTCTGTCACTGGCTGACAACGTCTGGGCTAAGACTGTCTCAATCCTGAGTTCCGTGTCGGTGTCCAGCCGGATAATGGTCGCCGTGTCAAATTGGATCTCGCATCGCCGGATAGCGGATGTCCGGATAACATCCCCCGGACCGATGGGTGCATTGAGGACAGCCATCTCCGGCACGGATTGTCCTTCCCTTAAAATCATTGGGTCTTGACCGTCGTTTTTGATTTCTACATAAGAAATATGGCCGAGGTAGAGGTTGGCCGGGCTGAAGGCAACCTTGTAGGGCTGTTCAGCGGATGCGACTGAAGTGAATGCGAGCAAGCCCAAAATAATCAGAAATATTGAAGTTTTTTGATGTTTGCTCATCTTTCCCCTCCTCGGCATATTAATAAGCATTTTTTATGCCAAATATTGAATGAAAAGAACTCTTAAATGATAGCAGACCTTGTCCTCGTTTTAGGACGCCTGTCTCTTAATAAACGAGCTTGTTCCAAAGTTACGTGATGGCATCGATCCATCGGTATTCGGAGATTAAAGAGGCCAGATGCAAGCTGCGATGGAGCCGCAGATACTGGCGCCAAAGAGACGTCCACAACGCGGGGTGAAAGATTTTACGGAAGGCCATGGTCAGCCAGTTCAGGAGTCCGGTCTCGCTCCAGCGGCGGCCGATTCGCTTGATTCGATTCACCACCCGACTGAAGGCCGACTCGGCAATGTTCGTCGTGAACGGAATCCACTGTTGATGGTCCAGCCAGTAATCGAAAAACGCCAACGCCTGCCTCGAGAAGTTCAGAAGGTAGGTCCGCGTTTTCGGATAACGGCTCTCCGGCAACGCCGCCAGAAGCTCTCCAAAGCCGCTCCGGATCGTTCGGGCGAGCTTGCGCACCAGAGGCTCGTCCTGGGGTTTCAGCGTTTCCAGCTCCGCCTGCCGCAGGTGGAAGAGAGGATTGCGGTTCAAAAGCTCCAGGAACTCCCGTTGGGCCGGTCCCTTGACCTCATCGGCGTAGAGAAGAAAGCGAAAGTCGTGTTGACCATGCCAGAGGCACCGCTGACACTCCATCCGCGCCGAACGGAGGTTGTCCTCGATGCCCGGCCCGCCATCGGAAAACAGCATCCGCAGACGCCCATAGCTCAGACGGCGACTGAGGTCCCGGCGAATCGTTTCCCATCTGTCTCCCACCCAGAACCCCACCAATTCAAACGGTTTACCAACGCCTTCCGAGGCCCAGGCCCAGCGCATTTCCGCCGGCTCCAAGGAGACTCCTCGGCGTTGGCGCCTGACCTTGGTCCCGTCGACCATCAGAAAGGCAAACGGTCGATGTTTGAGAGGCGGCCAGCCGCCCTGAGATTCGGCCACCTCCTGAAGCCGACGCCAGAGCGTGCTCGTGCTCGGTCCATGGCCCCGGAGGCGTCGCGTCTCCTTCGTCGCCCAGCGGTAGGACAGATGGATCGCCTGGCCCACCGGCGCTTCCAGCGTCTCCCTCTGATACTGGCGATACGGTTCGATCTTCAACCGTTCGATCAGAGGGAACACGACCGCTCCCGTCGTCCGATCCAGGACCTGAGCCATCCGGTGACGAATCCGCCCGAACGAGGTCCGAAGGTTCCGAGCCGTCGATTGATGGCCGTTCAGGACATAACGACCCGGGGGATAATCGTCCTTGGCCTTCTCTTCCAAGGCTTCCAAGATGCGGCCGAGGATGGCCCTCATGATCTCATCCCGGTTGAGCTCCAACCCGCGCAGAAGACCGTTGAGCGTGAGGTTGTTTTTTGGTACCTTATAGGTGATGGCGATCTTGATTTCGAGGTCGTCCATTGGGCTACACCTCCTAGTGTTGTGGGAGACACCACGGAGGGTTGTAGCCCTTCTTTTTTATCGCTGTCAAATGCCATCACGTAACTTTGGAACAAGCTCTAATATTGAATTCGGCAACCAGTTGATAGTCAAACCGGACCCCATAGTCAACGGTTACCTGCTTCCAAACATCTTCCATCTTAATGGTCATTAAGCTGCCACCCATGTCATCTGTTTCCTGTCCAGTCAGGGTGACGCGCCAGCATTGTCGTTCAGACTTCTCCAGCTTGACAGCGCGTGATGTGTTTCCTTTCCCATTAGTCGTGTTAGTGAAGCTAAGAGTATCTTTGTGTACCCCTTCTTTGAGTTCTTTTTGGGCCTCAACGCTAATGGATGCTGTTACAGTTGTGGAAGCGCCTGGCTGCAATACGCCACCAGTCGGGGTGAGTTCAAGCCAGCTTGCCGTTTTGGAGACAGTGTAATTGATCGGAGAAGAGCCCGCGTTGGTTAGGGTATAGGATTTGGCCAGCGATTTGAAATCACAATTTGAGCTGGGACAGGACTCATCCAGGCCGTCAGGTGGCGTGACCTTGAGGACTCCTTCCTCCTTGGGCTCAAAGAGGACTGTGATGTCCAGAGTCAAATCGCGATACTCAGAACCGTCTCCTCTCCTGACTTGCAAGGTCTTATGATAGCTTCCTTCCCTCACCGCCTGCTGCATAATCGCCGGAGTGACCATATAGTCAATATTCTCGGTGTCATAATAGAAACCCGGTTCTGGAGATGTGAGAACATTTCCCGAATAGCCAGGAAACCGGAGGTACACATGGTTGTCAAAATATACGTTGCAGTGTTCAGAGCGTGGGGGATGCTCGATCCTGAGGTCATAATAAGCCCAATCGTTGTATTGGACTTGGTGAGTTGAGTAATTATGACGGGTCCCCCCCTGGCATCCGCTCTCGAACCGGATCCAATATCCGCTGGCGTCCCGGATTCGGATCTGCTTGGGAGCAAGGGCCTCATTATATCCATATAGGCTAAATAGGCTGAAGTCCGGCGCGTATTGAAATGTGCCCTCTGAATTGATTTCATAATCGTAGGTGAAATCCTCAGTAATGAGGCCGCAGATCCTATCCTTGAAAACTGATTTCATCTTGATCTGCAGAATAATCTGGACCTTTTGAGTGATGATGTTTTGACTCCAGGGGTCCGGCTTCATCAAAGGCGTGATAGCGCTTTGGGCGTGCTGGGTACTGGCCAGCCAGCAACTGAACAGATAAGCCACAATAAAAGACAAACGTGAGTATCGCCCCTAACTCTCCTTTTAATTATTGCTTCATAAGTCATTTTTTGTGCCCCCTTGCGCTTCTTTCCACTATGAATAAAAAGACAAATCATCTCCCACAGGAGGGTATTAAATCCCTTGCCTCTGCCACTTCCGCCACCCCGGCGGGAACAATTGTGGCCAGATTATAACAAAGAGGGCCTCCTCCCGCGCGAGGCGCCTGGCCATGTCCTTGGCATCGGCCGTGCGGACCGGCTCTAGAGCCTCATTGAATATTCTTTCCGGGTCGCTTACTTGACCTTGCTTGCTTTCTGGTCGACGCCGCCCTGATGGAGGACGAGGTGCGTCACCCGCCCCGTCGCGTCCTTCTCGAAAGAGATCTGGGCGTCCGCTTCTTTGATGAAGAATTCCCCAGCGGCCTCCGGATACAGGCGCACGCGGCCCTGCCCTGTTGCCTGCGCGAACAACGCGTCCGCCTCTTTGGTGATGGTGATCATAAAATTCGGCGCCAGCTGGTACTCCCCGGCGTACGCATCCAGCTCCGCCGGTTCCAAGGCGATCTCCTTCCTCTCCTTCGGAGGTTTGGCCAGCGGCAATCGATCATCCAAGATGTGAAAGCCGATGTCATCAATGCTATTCGCGCTGTTCGACAGGACCACGACGCCCAGTCCTTTCTTCAAATCGAACCCGGCGAAACTATGGTACCCGCCGGTTCCGCCGTTGTGCCACACGATCACCGTGTCCGGGCGTGTCATCAGGTGCCAGGCGAGGCCGATGCGCATGCCGGGGATCGTCGTGTCCTTGAGGTCCTGCCGGGCCATGGCCATCGACTTAGCCAGCGGCGAAGGCTCCAGCCCCATGTTGGCGGCCATGAATTTGAGCATATCGGTAGCGGTCGAGCGGATCGCGCCCGCGCCGGCGAGAGCATCAATGTCCCAGTTCTTGACCTGGACCAATCCGGCCGAATGCCCCATGGCCAGCCGGGCCGACATCTCGGGCCTCAAGACAATGCCGCTGCTGTTCATATCCAGGGGGCGGAAGATCCTCTCGGTGAGCAAAGCTTCATAGCTCTTGCCAGCTCTCCGCGCCAGCACCTCGCCAAGAAGGCCGACGCCGAGATTCGAGTATTCATAGCTCTGGCCGATGTCCCTGGTCAAGGTGCAACGCGAGAGGAAATCGAACAGCATCTCGGCCGTGTAGCCGGCGTACGGATTCATGGGATCTGCCGGCTTGATATTATCCGGAAGGCGAGGAAGCCCGGACCGGTGCGTCGCCAGGTCGAGCAAAGTGATCACTTTGCCGCCGCGTGCCGGCATCGTCACATTCTTGGGCAGGTACTTCGACACGGGATCATCGAGGCTGATTTCGCCCCGCTGGATCATGTCGGCCAGCAGCGTGGTTGTGAATACCTTGGAAATCGAGCCGATCTCGAAGACGCTGTCTCCATCGACATCGCCGCCGCCAATTGCGGTTTTTCCATAGCTGGAGATCATCTTGCCATTGGCATCGACGATCCCCACGACGATGCCGACCGTACGCCGATTCTCCACCGCGTCCTTCAGGATTTGGTGGAGCTCTGTCTCGTCGACCGCCGCAGCGACAGAGAGTGCCGGAAAAGTTAACAGCGAAAAAACCAAAGGAACAAGAAAAAGCAGGCCCATTTTTTTCATAATTGCATTTTGAGGATATCTCTAAGGAATGTCAATAAATCGGAAACAGACAGTTCAATACCCCGAATTCTTTTTAATGGTTTTCCCCATTTTATTCCTATTATTGCCATAAGATATTATCCTTATTGATAATTTTTCGCAGTATGCATATTCTATATTATTAAAAATGCGGATACATATTTTTAATTCGAATGTAATACAGCTCTATTCAGATGAAACGAAAGCAGAAAACAATAATTTCTTTATAGCTACAACAATTTGGGGAAAGCCGGGCGCCTGTGCCAAGTTTTCAAAAGATATAAATGATATATATAAAGATATTAATAAGAATGGAGTAATAATTCGTTAAACAGATCAAGAACTGGGCCTTTGATCGCGCTATTCCCGCCTCCGGCAAACTTCGCCATTAAATGAGTGATTGTCAAAAGAAATAAGCCTCGGCTGGACTGGATCAGCTTCCGGCCTGCGTTTCGTCTTCCCGTTTGCGGGCGGCCATGGTGAAGCCCGTGGCCCCGAAGAGGATGAGGATGGCCACCGAAGCATAGTTCATAATGGCCCAGGGCAGGTAGGACAAGGTGGGGACGCCGATGGTGCCGGTGATGTAGACGCCGGCCATGCTCCAGGGGATGAGGGGGACGATGATCCCGCCGCTTTCCTCGATGATCCGCGACATGTTCTTGGCCGCCAGGCCTTTCTCCTTAAAGGCCGGCGCCAGCAGCTCGGCGGGGATGATCATGGACAGGTAGGAACTGCCCGTGACCAGGGCCGAGACGATGGCCGTGGCCACCGTGGTCAGGACTAGGCTCCACACCCTCCGGCAGAGGCCCATGATGGAATTGAGGATGACGCGCAGCATGCCGGTGCTCTGCATAATGCCCCCGAAGCTGAAGGCGGTGAAGGCCACCAGCTGGGTCTCCATCATGCTCATCATCCCGCCCCGCGACAGCAGCTTGTCCACCATCTCCACGCCGCTGTGGGCCCGGTAGCCGGAGTTGACCGCTACGGCGAACTCGGTGAGGGGCATTTTCTGGAGGACCAGGGCCAGGACGGCGGCCGCCGCCGAGGACAGGAGCATGGCTGGGATGGTCGGCTTCTTGGCCACGGCGAAGAAGAAGACGATGGCCATGGGCAGGAGCAGCAGCAGATTGAGCCAGGGGTTCCGGTTGAGGAACTCCCGGCGCAGAGTGTCGGTGATGAGGTTCACCGTCTCGGAGCTGACTCCGCCCTGGCCGTAGCCCAGGCCGGCCAGGCCGTAAACGGCCAGGCCGATGAGCCAGGCCGGAACGGCCGACCACATCATGTGCTTGATGTGGTCGAAGAGGTTCGACCCGGAGATGACCGTAGCCAGGTTGGGGATATCGGATAGAGGGGACATCTTGTCGCCCATGTAGGAGCCAGCCACCACAGCGCCGGCCGCCGGACCCAGAGGGATGCCCAGGCCCATGGCGATGCCCATGAAGGCCACGCCCAGCGTGCCGACCGTGCCCCACGAGGTGCCGGTGGCCATGGCGGCTATAGTGCACACCAGGCAGGCCGTCACCAGGAAGAACTGGGGGGAGATGATCTTCAAACCGTAATAGATGACCAGGGGGATGGTGCCGCAGGAGATCCAGGCCCCGATGAGGATGCCCACCGTCAGCATGATGAGGATGGCCGGCATGGCTTTGTGGATGCTGTCCACGATGCCCCGCTCCATCTCTTTCCAGTTGAAGTGGAGGAGGAGGGCCAGGAGGCCGGTGAAGAAGGCCGCCACCACCAGCAGCACCTGGGGCTTGATCTTGTAGACTCCGTAGCCCACCCCCAGGAGGCCGGCCATAAAGAGGAGGGGCAGGAGGGCTACGGGCAGAGGGACTTTGCGGCCAGGGGGGCCGTTGGGAGCCGACGGTGCGTTCACCCCCGATCTCCTAAGTCCGGCGGAAGGTCCCCTGGGCCAGCAGCCGGCCCTCTGACATCATCTCCGCGCCGCGGCAAAAAACACCTTTCAGGTTGAGGTCGCCGTCAAGAAGAAGTAGGTCGGCGTCTTTGCCTTTGGCCACCAGGCCTTTTTGGCCTAGCTTGTAAAAGGCAGCCGGGTTTGAAGCGAAGAGAGCCGCCGCCTCCTCCAGGGTCAGAATCTTGCGGCGGACGAGCGAGCGAAAAGTGAAAAATAAGGTGTCCTGCCGGGCGATGGTCAGGCCGATGAGTTCGCCCTTGTCGTTGAAAACCGGCAGGCTGCCGTTGCTGTCGGAACTCACGGCAATCCGGCCGAGGAAGCCTTGCTCCCGGCAGAGGCGCACGGCAGTCTCCACGCTGATGTCGTCATCGCTTTCTTGTTCCGGCGGCGTTCCCGCGGTAAAGTCCACCCAGCCGCCCGCCCGAAGCCAGCGCAACCCCTCCTCGAGAAGGCTGCGGTTGCGGTTGATGTGGGTGGGGATGACTTGAGTGGCAGGGATCTCGGTTTCGGCCACCAGGCGGAAGAGCATCTCCAACTTCCGCTGGCCCGCCCCTAAATGGAGATGGAGGACGCCGGCTTTACCCCCCAGCATTCCGCCCACCCGGCACTCGGCCGCCAGACGGGCGATCTCCTGGAAGGTGGGCTGAGAGGAACGGTGGTCGGAGATGGCCACTTCACCGGCGCCGATGACCTTGTCCAGGAGGGCGATATCGGAACGGACGCTTCCAGTCACAGTGAGCACCGGCACATCATAAGAGCCGACAAAGATATAAGTCGTCACGCCCTCCAGCTCCAGCGCCCTGGCCTTGGCCAGCAATGAGGACAGGTGGCGGGTTATGCCGTCCGTGCCCAGGCAGCCGATGGCCGTGGTCACTCCGCTGCGGATCATGTCCTCGATGTCGATCTCCGGCGCCCGGGTGGCCGGCCCGCCCTCGCCCCCGCCGCCCAGGAAGTGGGCATGGCTGTCGATGAGGCCGGGCAGGACGCTCAGGCCCTCCGCCTCGACGACCTTGACCTCAAGGCCCTTCATCTGCACGGCGCCCGGATCGCTGACCGCGCCGATCTTAGAGTCCAGGATCAGGATGTCTTTACGGCCCAAGGGCCGGGGAGCAAAGACTGTTCCGTTGCGGATCAGGGTGATCACGCCTTCGACTCCTTTCTTTTTTTAAATATTAACACCAAAAACAATTAGATGGGCTTTACAGTATCATGATTGTTTAGAGGTGACAAGGGAATGGCATTGAATTGCCCAAGGCTGAGCTTTTTCCGTCTGCGGGGCGGCTATGAATAAAACGATGGGTTGGGGTATTCTGCCATATCAGACCTCCTTTTAAACCTCTGAAATTTTATCATATTTATACATTATTCTTCTTAAAGAGTCGGCCGTGGGTGGTCGAAGCTCCCTTTCCCTTGTCAAAATTCTTCCCCCCACATAAAATACGCTCAGCCGCGAGGGCTTGTATGGCGACCTATGAGCAGGAACTCCAGAGGTTCGGGCCGGTCATCCGGAGGCTGACCCGCCTGGCTCTACTGGGGAAAAAGGTTGAGGTCCGGGGCGCCGAAAATTTTGTGAGGCAGGGCCCCAACATCCTGGTCGGCAATCACATCGGCAGCTTCAAGGATGTGGCCGTTCTTTTCAAATCAGTGCCCCGGCCCATTTTCTTTACGGCCAACAAAGAGGTTTTCGATTTCAATAAACTCAATTTTCTCATCCGCCGGCATCTCAAGCGCAGCCTGGGGCAGCCGGGGCTAAGCCTCAACAGCCTGCTGGCTCCCCTCCGGTCCCCTTTGGTGCGCTTCATTTCCACCAACATCGGCAAGGTGGGAACCATTCCGGTGGACATTTCTCCAAATCGCAGGAAAGGGGAGACCTTGGAGAAGATCGCCAACCATATCCGGCAGGGACGGGCCGTGGTCGCCCTCCAGGGCCGGGGCCGGCTGCGAAAGATATTCCGTAATCCTTTCGTGGAAACTTTCCGCAGCGGGGTGGCTCACATCGTCCACGACCTGTTCGTCCGCGACGGCCTAACCATACCCGTCACCCCCCTGGCCTTTTTCGGCACCCACCGTCCGTTATTCCTGCCGGTCCGGGTCCGGCTGAACGTGGGCCGGCCGATGTTCATCACCGACCATCTGGCCGGCAGCGCCGAGGAGTCGGTGGAGCGGTTTCGGACCGCCCTGGAAGCCAGGGTCGAATCATTGTTCTTCGAGCTGCTGCGGCCATAGGCCAAACTGAGGCGCAGATAGCGGACGACGATTATGAGGAACCCGGATCGGATAGCTTGAGGAAGGCTTAGATCAGGAATTTCCCGTGGCGGGCGATGACCCGGCCTCTGACCCGGATGGTGGGCTTGACCGCCAGGGCGTCGTAATGATGCCGGCTTTGGTTCCGGCCCAGGCCGTAGGAGTCGCCGATGGCGAAGTGGACCGTGCCCAGGGCCTTTTCCGCTTCGAGCATGTTGGGGCAGAGGCGCGCTCCGGGGTTGGTGCCGATGCCGAACTCGCCGATGATAAAACCCGAGCGGTCGCTGCCGATGAGCCTGACCACCTCGGCCACGCCTTTCCCGCTCCAGCGCACCAGCCGGCCCCGCTTGAAGTCCATCACTCCCCGGCCGACCTTGTCGTCGATGAGGCGCAGGACCAGCCGGCCGGAGAAGGTCTCCTCCACCGGAGCGGTGTAGCATTCGCCGGCCGGCAGGTTGCCGTGACTGCCGCGGCGGCTGATGTCGCCCAGGCTCAGGTTCCAGGCCCGGCCCTTGAGGCTGAAGGCGAGATGCGTGCCGTCGGGGTTCTCCACCTCGACCTCCGCGGCGTCCTGAAGGACGCGGGCCAGACGGCGGGTGAAGCTTATCATTTTGGTATAGTCGAGGTTGACCAGCCGCTCCATCATCTCGCGGGTCAGGCCGGGCATCATCAGGATGCGGCCGCGCCGACGGGCCGAACTGACCATGAAGCTGCGGAAGGGCTTCTCCTCGAGGCGGGATTCTAGGACATAGGCCATGGCCGTCGCCCGGCTGGCCATTTCCCGGAAGAGGCCGGTCGGCTCGCTGATGGGCCGCAGCGCTTCAGCCATCAGGTAGACGGTGGTCTCGGCGCGGCTTCGCCGAGCCCAGGCGGCCAGGGCCTCGGCAATCTCCAGCTTGGCCTCGTCAGTGACCAGCAGGAACTTGTCCGTGGGCTTGAGTTTCAGGCATTGGCTGATGGCTTTGCGGGCCGCTCGGTCCAGCTTATTCACGGCCGCGTCACCCCTCCACTCAGATTAGAGTGCCGGAAATGCTCCTGCATTAGCTGGGCTTAGTCCTCGTACCTGGACAGGATGGACGAGACGACCTGTAGGTAGTTCTCATAGTTGACCTCGGTGCCCCGTTCCCGCTGCACCTTGGATAGATAAGAGCCCAGAAAGAGATTCTGCTTCATCTCCAGCAGCGCGCTGCGCATCTCTTCTTTGTTCTTTTCGAAATCCTCCCGGGTGACTTCCTGGCGGGCCAGGACACGCAGGACCACATAGCCGTTGCCGAAGTCCACCGGCTCACTGACCGTCTGGAGCGGCAGGGAAAAGGCCAACTGGTCCACTTCCTCATTTTCTCCGATGGTGCCCAGATACTGGCCGCGCTTATGTTCATTGACCGTTTTATATTCCAGTTTTTCCTTGGCGCTCAGGTCCTCCCAGCTCTGGCCGGCCATCCGGGTCCGGAGGCTTTGCAGCCTGCCCAAGATCATTTCTTTTTTCCTGGCCTCGGTCACCCTGTTCAGGACATCGCCCCGCGCTTCTTCCAAGGTGGCCGGATGTGCGGGAAGGACGGACAGGAGCTGGGCCAACCCGACTCCCTGGTAGGAATAGAGCGGCCCGGAGATGCCCTTGTTTTGGAGTTGGAAGAGGGCCTGGCTGACCACTCCGGATGGATCCACTTGGCCCAGGGGATCGCCTTTTTTGAGCGGGCCGCTCTTCTCCGTTGTCAAGCCCAGGCGGGAAGCCGCTTTTTCCAGGCTGTTCTCTTTCTTGGCTTCTTTCTCCAGCCGGCCGACCCGCTCCGCGGCCAGGGGCTGGGCCTTCTGGTCCTCCAGGATACCCTTGATGCGCTGGCGCGCCTCCTCCAGGGGAATGTCGGAGGCTTCTTTCTTAGCCGTCACCTTGAGCAGCGACAGGCCGTCCTCGATCTCAACGACTCCCGAGACCCGGCCGGCGGAGAGTTTTTTGATCTCAGTTTGTTCTTTGTCCGAAAGCGAGCGCCATTCAAAGGGCCCCCAGGCGCCGCCCCCGGAAGCTTTGGCATCCTTGGAGTGCTTCTTGGCCAGCTCGGCGAAATCTTCGGCCCGGCCCAATTGTTCGGCCAGGCTGCGCATCTCGGCCTTCACTTCTTCCTTGTTCCGGCCGGCGAAGGGGAGATAGATGCGGCTGACATTGATCTCCTCCGGATTCTTGAACTGGTCCCGGTTGTCCTGATAGTATTTTTCGATCTCCTGAGAAGAAAGCTCGACCTGCTTTTTAAGGTCGGAGCGGTCAAAGAAAACATAGACCGCTTCCCGCTTTTCGGGAATGCGGAACTCGTCCTTATGACGATTGAAGTAGTCCTGGACCTCCGCCTCGCCCGGCTGGGCCTCCAGCTTCATCTTGTCCTTTTCCAGGACCAGGTACTCCAGGCGGGCCGTCTCTTTATCCTTGCGGTAGCTGTCCCAGAGCTCCTCGGGCGTCACCGATTGACCGGCCGTCAGCAAGCTCTGGATCTTCTGCAAGCGGATGGAATCCTCGACGCTCCGTTCGAACTCGGCGACCGAAACCTTATAATAGGCCAGGATCTGCTCGTATTCTTTCTGGCCCACAAACTGGCCGCTTTTCTCGTTGAAGAACAGGGGATAGAGGCGCCGCACCTCCCCCTGGAACTCCTGGTCCGTAACCTGCACATGCCGTTCCTTAGCCAGCTCCAGGAGGAGAGTGGACTGGATGAGTCCCCGCAGAGTCCTGTTGGGCAAGTCCAGCTGCTGGATGAGGTTCTTGGTTATAGTTGATTTCCCGCCAATTCTCTGGCTGTTTTTTTGAATCTCCATCTGCAGGCCGTTGGCGTACTGCTGGGCGTAAATCGTCCGCCCGGCCACTTCGGCCACGGGAACGTTGTCGGCGCTGTTCTTGTCCTCCCGGTTGAACCCGCCGGCGCCCCATACGGCGAAGATGGCCACCATAAAGGTGATGATAACGACCCATAGGGCCGGGGCGAACGATTTGAAATTCTTGCGCATCGTTTTGAGCATGATCACACCTCACATATCTTTTAGCAGCTGACGGGCGATGACCAGCCGCTGGATCTCCGAGGTCCCTTCGTAGAGGGTCAGCACACGGGCGTCCCGGTAGAGCCGTTCGATGGGGAACTCCCGGGAATATCCGTAGCCGCCATGGATCTGGAGGGCCTGGTAGGCTATTTTATTGGCCGCTTCCGAGGCGAACAGCTTGGCCATGGAAGCCTGGGCGGTAAAGGGTTGGCCGGTGTCTTTGAGTGCGGCGGCCCGATGGGTCAGCAGCCGGGCCGCTTCGACCTGGGTGGCCATATCGGCAATCATGACCTGAATGGCCTGCAGGTCGGCCACCTTCCCGCCAAAAACCTCGCGTTGCTTAGCGTAGCGGACCGCTTCCTCGAGCGCCCGCTGGGCCAGGCCGACGGCCTGAGCGGCGATCCCTATGCGGGAGTAATCCAAACACTGGAGGGCGATAGTCATGCCCCGGCCTTCTCCACCCAGGAGGTTTTGGGCCGGGACTTCGCAATCCTCCAGCGCAATCTCGACAGTCAGCGAGGAATGCAGGCCCATTTTGTTCTCGACCTTGGATACCTTAAAGCCGGGAAAGCCCCGCTCAACGATGAAGGCGTTGAGCTTTTTTTTGCCCGAGGGGTCGGCCGCGGCGGTGAAAAGGAGCAGGGCCTTGGCCTCGCTGCCGCCGGTTACCCAGGCCTTCTGGCCGTTCAGGATGAACCGGTCGCCCCGGCGGAGGGCCGTGGTCCGCAGAGCCTGGATGTCCGAGCCGGCATTGGGCTCGGTCAGGGAAAAAGCGCCCAAAATCTCGCCGCGGGCGGCCGGCGGAAGGTACTGGCGCTTCTGTTCTTCCGTGCCGAAAGTCAGGAGGGCATGGCAGAACAGGGAGCAGTGGACGCTGAGGATGACGCAGACCGAGGGCGAGGCTTTGCTCAATTCCTCCAAGGCTAGGGCCAGGGACAGGGAATCCGTCCGGATGCCGCCGTACTCGGACGGAACGGTCATGCCCATCAGGCCCAGGCCGGCCAGCTTGCCCAGGATATCCCTGGGGAATTCAGCCCGCTCCTCCAACTCTTCGGCCTGCGGAGCGATCTCCTTCCGGGCAAAATCCCGGACCAAGTCCTGGAGGAGACGCTGTTCTTCGCTCAGTTCAAAGTCCATGGCTCACCTTCTTGGCCGTCGTTTGGAATAGGGGCCGCAGATGGCGGAAGGTCGTGTCCAAATCCTCGATGACGACCTTAGCCCCGCCCACTAGGGGCATGAAATTTGAGTCGCCCGCCCAGCGGCAGATGACATGGAGGTGGTAGTGATCGGTGACACCGGCCCCGGCCGCCTGGCCCAGGTTCATGCCGGTATTGAAACCGTGGGGCCGGTAGCGGCGCCGCAGTACCCGCAGGCACAGCTTCAGCAAGTCGCCCAGTTCGTCCGAGGCGGGCTTGGCCGACTTCTCGAAGAAGGCCATATGGCGGAACGGAGCGATCATCAGATGGCCGGGCGTATAAGGAAACTTGTTGAGCATGATGAAGTTGTGGTTGCCCCGATAAAGGATGTAGGCCCGGCGGTCATCCTTCTTGCGGAGAGCGGCGCAGAAGATGCAGCCCTTGGCCTGGGCGGCGAGCTTCCGAACGTACACTTCTCTCCAGGGGGCGGCCAGGTACTCCATCACTTGGCCTTGTTGATCAGCTCCTTGAGCTGTTTGCTGGGCTTGAAGTAGAGGACCTTCTTGGGAGGCACGCTGACCGGGGTGCCGGTACGGGGGTTGCGGCCCGTGCGGCCCGGCCGGGTCCGGAAGCGAAAACTGCCGAACCCCCTGACCTCAATCTCCTGTCCCTTGAGCAGGGCGTCGCGGATGGTGGTGAAGAACAGGTTTACCCCCTGCTCGGCCTCCTGCTTGGGAATGTTCATGTCCTTGGAGATCTTGGAGATCATATCGGCTTTAATCATCGCTCTTCCCCTCCTTCTTGGCTGCGGCAAGCCTTTGCGATTTGATGCTCTCCAGCTTCTCCCGCATCAGGTCGCCCAGGGTCAGACGGTCGTCCTGGCTGTCCATGAATTTCTGGTATTCCATCCGGTGCAACTCGTCCTGAGCTTGGCGGAAGCTGAGGGACAGTTTCTTGTCCTTGGCGCTCATCTTGATGATCTTGGCCGTTTTTTCCTCGCCGGCTTTAAAAACCTCGGCGGGGTTGTCGATGCGCCGTTCGTCCAGCTCGGACAGGAAAACGACTCCCTCGATTCCGGGCATGACCTCGACGAAAACGCCGAAGTCGGCCAAGCGGACGATCTTGACGTTGAGCAGGTCGCCCGGCTTATGGCGGGAGAAGAAATCTTCCCAAATGTCGCCTTGCAGCTGTTTGATGCCCAGGGAGACTTTCTGTTTCTCGACGTCGATGTTGAGGACTACGGCCTCAACCTCATCCCCGACCTTGAGCTTTTCCGAAGGGTGCTTGACCTTCTCCCAGGAGATGTCCGAAATGTGGATCAGGCCCTCGATGCCGGGCTCAACCTCCAGGAAGGCCCCGAAGTCGGTCAGGCTGGTGATGCGGCCCTTGATCCGGCTGCCGGGATTGATCCTCTGCTTGAGGAGCTCCAGGGGGTGGGGCTGGATCTGCTTCAAGCCCAGGGAGATGCGCTTGGACTCGGGGTTGACGTCGAGCACGGTGACCTCCACCTCCTGGCCCACGCTCAGGACTTTCTTGGGGTGGACGAGTTTGCGCGACCAGCTCAGGTCGGAAATATGGACCAGCCCCTCCACGCCCTTCTCCAGCTCGACGAAGGCCCCGAAGTCGGTCAGGCTGACCACCTTGCCGTGAACCCGCTGCCCCTGGAAATATTTGTCGGCGATATTGGACCAGGGGTCGGGGGTAAGCTGTTTTAGGCCCAGGGAGATACGCTCCTCTTTTTCGATGAAGTCTAGGACGACCACTTCCACCTCCTGGCCGACCTTGAGCATTTCCGAGGGATGGCCCAGCTTGCCCCAGGTCATATCGGAGATGTGGAGAAGCCCTTCCACCCCGCCGATGTCGACGAAGGCCCCGAAGCTGGTCAGGGACCGGACCTGGCCCTTGAGCCGCTGGCCCTGGGCCAGGGCGCCGAAAACTTTTTTCTTCTTCTTCTCCCTTTCCTCCTGAAGGAAGAGCTTGCGCGACAGGACGGCATTCTCGCTCTTCCGGTCGAACTTGATGACCTTGAATTTATAGGCGTTGCCGATGAGGGTCTCGGGGTTGCGGACCATGCGCAGGTCGGCGTGGGAATCGGGCAGGAAGGTTTTAATGCCCACGTTGACGATGTAGCCGTTATTGGTTTTTTCTATGACTTTGCCGGTGATCCAGCTTTTGGTGTGGTAGGCTTTTTCCAGGTTGTCCAGGGCGTGGAGGGTATCGGCTTGGCGCTTGGACAGGATCAGCGTGCCCTCCTTGGCGTCGGTCCGCTCCAAGATGGCATCCACCTCATCTCCCGGCTTGAGCTTATGCAAGTCATGGCTGTCAAACTCCTCCACGGGGATTATCCCCTCGGACTTGAAACCGATATCCACCAGGACATGGTTGGGGGTGATGCGGACCACCCGGCCGCGGACGACCTTTCCGGGTGAAACTCCCTTGGCGCTGAACTGGTACTGGTCCAGCAGGCTGGCGTAGTCCTCGTTCTCCTGCTTCTCATCGTTGTCTGGTCGCTTGGTTATTTCTGACATTGGACGTTCATCTCCCTGTGCGTTTTGGATTTGAAACTGTTTTTGATGGAGTGGACAGCTTCGTCTATGGCTTCGGGCGGAGTCGAGGCTCCCCCGGAGATTCCTATGCGTTCGACCCCCTCCAGCATTTCGGGCCGGATCTCGGCGGCGGACTCGATGAAGTAGGTGCGCGGCTGGAGGCGCCGGGAAAGCTGGAAGAGGGTGCGGGTGTTGGAGCTGTTTTGCCCGCCGATGACGAAGAGGGCCTCAACCTGCTGGGCCAGATCCAGGGCGGCCCGCTGGCGGACCCGGGTGAAGCGGCAGATGGTGTTGAAGACGGCCAGCACTTCGGTCCTCTCCAGCAGCCGGGATACGACCTTTTCGAACAAGTCCAGGTCCAGGGTGGACTGAGCCAGGACGGACCGCTTCCGGCAGAAAGGAAGCTCTTCGGCCTGGCTCTCGTTTTCCACTACCACGGCTTGGCCGCGGCTGTAACCCAGCAGCCCTATGATCTCGGGATGCTCACGATTTCCGACGATGACCAGTTCTCCGCCGCGGCGGGCCAGCCGTTCGACCCGCTTCTGGATCCGGCGGACGATGGGGCAGGTGGCGTCGGCTACGGTCAGGTTCTTGCGGCTGAGGAGCTCATAGATTTCGGGCGAGACGCCGTGGCTGCGGATGATGACTGTTCCCTCTGAGATCCGGTCGAGGTCGCTGCAGGAGACAATGCCCTGCCGGCTGAGAGCCCCGATGACCTGGGGATTATGGATGAGTTCGCCGAAAGCGGTCACCGGCCCGGCCTGAGATTCGCGGACTTCTCGGGCCAAGCGGAGGGCTCGTTTGACACCGTAGCAGAGCCCGGTGTTTTTGGCAATGATGATTTCCATACTCAAGAAAAATGTCTTAAAAAATAGTCCCTCATACTACTCCAGGGGAGGCCTTTTGTCAACCCTAAGTCTAAATAAAATCTTCACTTAGCGGCAGCCCGACGCCCCCCCAGAAGCTCGTGCCCAGCGGGGGGGACTCTTGGTTTTTTCGGGCTGTTGACCTATGATTTGTACAAGATTGGGCCGGGGCGGCCTCGCTCCGGGGAGGAAGCTAATGACCAAATATGCAAAAATCCTGATCATCTTCCTGGCCTTGAGCGTTTCTCTGCCGGCCAAGGAAAAGCGGCTGGAGAATACCAGCGGGCTGTGGGATGTCCGCGTTCTGACCAGGGTGGGGTTTATCGATTCTTCCGGACGCCTGGTCATTAATCCCCAGTTCGAGGCCGTGGGCTTTTTCTCCGAGGACCTGTGCGCCGCCCGGAGAGGGCCGCTGTGGGGCTATATCGACCGGACGGGACGCTTAGTGATCCAAGCTCAGTTCGACGAAGCGGGCTTTTTCTCCGAGGGGTTGGCCGTGGTGGCCGTTAAAGGCCGGATGGGTTACATCGACCAGACCGGGCGCCGGGTCATCGCCGCCGCATTCGAGGAGGCCGGCCCCTTCCAGGAGGGACGGGCTAGAGTGAAACTGGCCGGCCTGTGGGGATACCTGGATGCCAAGGGGAACCGCATCGGGCTGGGCGGCTATGAGGAGGCCCGTGATTTCTTCGAAGGCCTGGCCGCGGTCAAAATGAGAGGTCTATGGGGCTACATCGACAAGACGGGGAAAGTCGTCATTACCCCCCGCTTCCTGGCGGCGGAAGAATTCCAGGAAGGGCGGGCCGTGGTGGGGACCCCGCGGGGCGCGAACTTTATTGACCCTCAGGGCCGGGTTCTTTTTGCCGGACGTGACTTTCCCGAAGCCCAGTATTTTTCCGAGGGCCTGGCGGCCGTGCGCCTGGCGCCCTCCGGCCGCTTCGGGTTCATCAATGCCCAAGGGGCGACCATCATCCTGCCGCGCTACGAACAGGCCCTGCCTTTCTGCGGAGGGCTGGCCGCCGTCAGCCAGCGCGGGAAATGGGGCTACCTCGACCGGCAGGGACAGACGGTCATCGATTTCCGATTTGCCCAAGCCGATTGTTTCATCAACGGCTTGGCCCGGGTCAGCCTTCTCGGCCGGGAGGGCTATGTGGACCGGCAGGGCCGGATGGTCTGGGAACCTGGACAAAACCCGTCCAGCCCGGTCTGGCCCAAACGGAATTTTTAGACAACGGGTTCAGGGCGGGGGCCTGAGGAAAAAGCCCACGTCCTTCTTCTGCACTTCGGACGGCGCGGGCAGGTTGTCGATAAGGATCTCCTTCGCCGGATAGAGGCTGTTGAAGCTCGAGACGAGGGCCTGGATGGTGGCCAGGTGACGCGCCAGTCGAACCCGCAGGGGAATGCCCTCCCGGCTGTATGGCACGAACAGGCGGCCGAGCCCCGCCGCCCGGAGATAAAACTTGTCCTTGCCCTCCAGGATAAGATTCGCGGTGGGCTTGCCCTTGAGGCGGCCTTGGGAGGGGTTGGCCGTCTCGATCAAGATGGAGTGGATGCCGGCGTAATCTCCCCATTCACGGTGACTGAGGCCGCGCAGGGTCGGGGGCGACCCCTCCAGCCGGATGTCGAAGCCCCCCGCCTCCACTTCGAGCTTGGCCAGGGCGGCCAGCTCCGCGCTCTGTTCGTGGAAGACGATGGCGTTGATGACCGGGTACTCCGGCGCAGACTCGTGGACGTCCAACCCCAGGTCCACCTTCTCGCGGCGGATGAGTTCCATGATCCCGAAAGCGATCTTCTCCGTCAGGTAGCCGTGAGGCCGGCCGGGGTAACAGCGGTTGAGGTTCCGCGCCTCGGCCCCGGACAGCAACTGGCCGGCCGGGTTGATGTAGAGGGTTGGATCGGGCCACTGGTCAACGGGATTGGTCAAGCGCGACCCGTAGCGAAACCAGCGCCGGCCTCCGCCCGGCCTGGCCAGGAAAAAACGCTGGGGCGCGGCTTCCTGAGGATCGCTGTGGCTGAAGGCGCTCGAGTTGGCCCGGGGCACGATGAGGACCCGGCCTCGGCGGACGGCGATATTTTCCAGCATAACCACGGCGGTAATGAACCCGCCGGGTTCATTGGCGTGAGTGCCCCCCAGGATGAGCATTGTCCCGCCCGGCTCTTTCCCTTCAAAGAGAAAAACTTCGGTATCGCCTTTTGTCTTTTTGAGGCCGGGGAAATAGTCGCTGAGCATCCTGCGGCCGGCCAGCCCGGCGCCGGGATAAAGGGGCTCGGGCCGGTGCAGGCTCCAGAAGCTGAGGCCGGCCAGGAGGCTGACCGCGGCGCTGAAGGCTAGCAGGCCGGCTCCGGCCAGGATTGATCTGAGGGGCTTGGTCATCCTCCTCTCACTTGATGAGGAACAGCCTTAATAGGAACATGACCAGGACCAGGGAGGCGCTGAGCTGGCCGAGGAATTTCTTCTCCCGCCAAAGGTACCACACCAGGCTTCCGGCCAGGAATAAGACGATGAGCTGGTAGGCGATGGGCAAGCCGCCGGCCATGATGTCCTGGAATGAGGAAGAGCTTGGGAGAGGGGCGCCGGTTTTGACCGGAACGGCTCCCGGGCCGGGCACGAGCAGGCTGGCCAACTGGGGAGCCAGCAGAAGGAAGGCCAGGCCGGCGGCGAGCAGGACCAGGGCCGGCACGAGGCAGTGCCGGACAACTTTGAAGAAACTACCCTCGCCGACAACCTTGGCCGAAAACCTGCCGGCGATGGCCGAGGGCGGCATCAGGTCTCCCAGCCCGACGATGCCCGACAGGGCCGAGACGGTGATGACGGCATTCTTGTCCAGGAGGGCCAGGATGAAGGGTACGCCCAGGATGGAGGCCGAGCCGAAGGCCGACACGCCGCCGAAGATCGGCAGGCTGAGGGCCATTCCCGGATAGATCAGAAAAGCGGGCAGGGACAGTATGGTGATGACCGTCCAGCCCCGGGCCCCGGTCAGGGTCATGACCTGGATGAACATACCGACTCCGAAAAGGAGGGTCAGCAGGGGGATCACCTCCCCAATGGCTTGCTGGGCGGCCTTGAAAAAATTGAAGGGCCGGCCGGTTCGGAGGCCAACCAGGCTGCTGATAAGGAAGAAAGCCGGAATGCCCGGGTCGGGCATGACGCGGGCCAGCGCGCCCTGACCGAGGAAAAGTGCGGCCAGCACGGCCAGCGGCAGGAAGAGCTTGAAGCCGTACTGAGGGAACCAGGACTGCGGCAGAATGGCCGTCATCTCCCGGCGGCTGATAACCTTGACCCCCCCGCCTCCCAGCCACAGGGCGGTGAAAATCGCGGGTGGAAAGGTCAGCGCCAGGAGCGGGAGGGTGAAGCCCACGTAGGGGAGGTCCACTCCGCCGCCCATGATCATGACCAGGATATTGACCGGCGGGGCGATCATGCCCAGGATGCCGCCCATGGCGATGAAGGCCGCGGTCTTGAGCCGCGACATCCCCAGCTTCTGCAGCACGGGCGCTACCAGGGGGCCGGCGGCAAGCACCGAGGTCACCGACGAGCCGGTGATCATGCCGGGGAACATGACCAGCAGCATGGCCGCCAGCAACAGCAGCGTCTTTCTCCGGTAAAAGGCCCGCAGGAGCAGGGCGGTGACGCTGTCCAGGATGCCGGAGGCCTGGAGGACCTTCATGTAGATCATGGCCGTCGAGATGATGAGGATGACGTCGAAGAACCCGAAGCTTCCCTCGACCAAGTGACGGAGGCTGAACCCTTGGCCGCCGGCCAGCATCCCGGCCACAGCCGAAGCCACTAGGGCCAGGCCGATGGGCAGCTTGAAGGCCATGGCCAGCGCCACGAATACCGCCACCATCAGGATGAAGACAAGGTATTCCGGCATTATGGCTGTCGGCGATAAATTTTCAGATTATTTAAAGGCTTTTTTTATTGGCTCGGCCGCCTCAATGGTCTTGTCCACCTCGACCAGCGGGATGTTTTTATCCCGGCAAATCCTGGTGAACAAGCCGTCATGGTTGCCCGACCTGACCACTACCGCCATCCTAGCCAGCGGCAGGAAAGCCGTCACCAGCTCGTCCGTGGTCTGGCCCCGCCGGTCTGCCCCGCCCAGGTGAAGGCAGAAGACGGGAATGTTTTTGTCGCGGGCCGTTTTGAGCAGAGCGCTGACCCGCTCCCTTTCCCGGGGCAGGTCGAGCCCGGCCGCGCCCAATCCCTTGAGGCTGGCGCCCAGCACCAGGACCACGGTCTTGTATCCTTCCAGGTCTTTGTCCGTGGCCAGCTTGACCAGGGTGTAGTTCAGGCCGCCCCTTTTAAGGAGCACGGAGGCCAGTTGAATGTCGGCGCTCTGGCCGGCTGAGGTCAGGAGAATGGGCTGCACGAATATTCCATCCGTTTGACCGGCCGGCGCTGCGGCCAGGGCCAGGGAGGCCAGGAGCATGACTCCTGAAATCAAAGAAAGCAGCTTTTTCATTCCTTCTCGTTCAGTCACTGATGGAGATCCCCCTGGCTTTTTTCAGCTCCGCTTGGTAGTAAGGGTTGGTCCATTTATAGGGCAGGTCGCCATACTTCTTGCCCATCGGGTTGGGCGCCTTGTAGATCACTTCCTTGAGCACCAGTTTGACGCTGGCGGTCTTCTCCACCTGAATCATGAAGCTGAGCTCGCTGGTCTCGCCGGCGGCCATGGGGTTGAGAGAGTCGGCATAGCCTCCCTCGACCTCCCCCTCGGGGATGGGATTTCCGTTTTCATCGAAGGCCACCGCCGTCCAGACGATGGAGGTCAAGGGCGCATCGGTGACGTTCTTGACTGTGACTTTGAAAGTCGGGGCGGCCAGGCTGACCAGCATGGGGACGATGGACCGGATCTCCACCGGCGACCGTCCGGCTGCCAGGAGCTCTCTGACGGGCAGGGTCCCGGCGGGCTTCTCCTCCCCTTGGCGCTGGCAGCAGACAAGGGCCAGCGACAGAAAGACAAGGACAAGAACAGGGCTCCATCGGATTTTCATCATCATTCTCCTCACTTTGACGGCAAAGGCTGGGAAAGCTTTTGATGAGGCACGGCCTTTATTTATCTCATATTCTCCTGATTTTCTCAATGAGAGAAACGGCCAGGAAAGCATCACTTTTTTCGTGATAGATCCAGTTTATCAGAGAAAGCATCTCCTTTTGTGTGATTTGAGCTTCAAGAAGAGGAGGGGTCCTGTCACGGCTCCTCCCCATCCGTGCTCGCCAAGCTGCGCGCGGGTGGGGAGCCCTTCCGCCGTGCCACCCCTCCCCTTATATCACAGGGTTGGAGATGCTTCTTTTGTCAGAACTTTCCTTGACATTTTTTTGAGGCGGGCCTTATACTCCCTCGCGATGGGGGAGGGGTCATGAAAAAAGCTATTCCCTTTTTGGCCTTGGTATTGGCGGCTGGGCTAATCTCATTCTTAGCCGGCGGGCCGGCCGACGGAACTGCCCATTCCTCCCCGCCCAGCCAACCGGGCGAAACAAAACCGAACTTCACCGGGGAATTTGAGTTCCACGAGACTCTCAAGTATGTCAGCCATGGCGTCCATGAAATTGACTTAAGGGCAAATATCCCTTTCGAGATCTCCTGGAATGATAAGGTCGGCATCTGGGCCATAAAAGGTTTGGTTAAAGATGCCAAGGGGACTTCCACAGCGACTGCCCCCAATGGGGCAAAGTGCCAGGCGGCCTTGAAGGGAAAGATCGACATCGATGGACTTGTATCCGGAGAAAAACTCAAGGCCTGTCTTTTCAAACTCAACATCAACCAGGAATGGGAGGATTATGTGTTTGATTGCCGCATTCCCAAAGTCCCCCCTATGCAGTTTACGGAAAGTGGTTTCACCTTGAACCATGTTTTTGATTATGTGACGGAGGCGACGCCGCATAGTAAAGAGGTGCAGGCCGGCATCATGAAGGGTCATCTCTACCTGCAGCTTAAAAAATTCAGCGGGACGCTGATCGACCAGTGCGGGGTGATGTATTAAGGCTGGGTCAGTCGCCCACCCAGAAATCGATCTCGCGCAGCGCCTGGCTGCCGGGCTTGAGGTAGCCCTTCTGCCAGGCATCCCCATCCATCAGCCCCTTCCACCGCTTGCTCTGGGGCTGGGTCTGACGGCGGAAGCGCCAGCGATATTGGTTGTAGATGGCCATGATGTTTGTGGCGTAGGCGGCCGCCAGCAGGGGCGCCTCGCGGATGACGAGCAGGTTCTCGTCGTTGACCCCGCTCGCTTTGGGGCCGAGGTTGTGCGAGCCGGTCAGCAGCAGCGGATGGGCGCTGAACGGGTCGATGAGCACCACCTTGCTGTGGACCATGGCAAAGGTGCCCGGCAGTTGTTTCAATTCTTTGTGCCAGAAGGATGTCACCTCGTCGACGGCCGCCGGCAGGACGACCTCAAAATCGGCCTTTTCCGAGTTCTTGCCTTGAAAGAGCTCGACCGGGTTCTGGGAAGTGCTGGGGTCCTGGTTGATCACTCCGTGGATGTAAAGACGCCGGCCCGTCACGCCGGCCCGGGCCGTTTTGATAATTTCATTGAGCAAGGTCTCCTTGGGCCCCGGGTTGAACATTAAAAAGAGGATGGCCTGTTTGGCGCCGGCGATGAGCCGGCGCGCTTCGTTGAGGTCGACCTGGCCCACGGTAGGCGTGAACCACAGGCGGAGCGGCGTCGCCCCCAGCTTATGGTCGCGCGGCTTGCTGTTGCTGGCCTTTAGGCCCTGGGGCGTTTCGTCGCCGGCGTCCTCGAGCAAGCCCCATTGGGCGCGATAGTCCGCCGCCAAGCGGCCGTTGTCGATCAGCACCGAGTTGTTGGCCTGGGTGCATAGCCCGGTTTTTGTCCAGTTCTGGCTCCCCGTCCAGACCCAGCGCGGTTTTCCCTGGCCATCACAAATGACCAGGAATTTGTTGTGCCCCAGGGCCCGGGGCGAAATCATTCTGTCGTGCAGGTCGATCTTGCCGGCCAGCCGCTTCCGGGCCCGGCGGTTTTGGTCTTCGCCCTTCTTTTTAACGCTGCCGTTGGCCAGGACGACATGGGCCTGTCGGCCGAGCTTCTCCAGCGCCATCTCCAGCTGTTCGTCGTCCAGTTCATAGAGGGCCGCGTAAATCTCGCGCTTGTCCTTGGCCGCTGCCGCCAGCAATTCAAACAGCCGGGCCCCCAGCGGCCCGGCCAGATAGTCGCGGAAGGGGTCATTCGGCCGGCTGATCACCGTGCGGAGTTTCTGAGCCTGCCCGTTCTGCCCGGTAATGCCCAGCCGGCGCGACACCCATTGGGCGGCCACGATGCCGCGGTTGAAAACGGCTTCGATTTTCGGCGTCACTTCGTGCTGGAGGGAGATTTCCTCGGTCCACTGGCTGGCCTCGGCCGCCTCGGCCCTCAAACTCTTTTTGTCCGGCCCCACCATCGGCACGACGCGGTACTGCAGTTTGTCACCGGGCTTGGCCATGTAATCCGTCCATTGGTATTTCTGGATCGGCCAGTTCGTCGAGGCCCGGCGCTCGCCGTCCTGGTATTCATCATCCACAAAGCCGACCCAAGTGCTGACCACCTCCTCCAGGCCGTTGCGCCGGCGCAGGAGCGCAAAACCCCGGCAGCCGGGTATGAATCCCTTTGGTTTCCAAGCGATGAAGACATCGTCGCCGTTGTGAAAAACTTTGATTTTCATGTCTTGGTATCCTCCCGGAATCTAGTGATTCTGAGACGCTATGATTTTTTCGAAAAAATATCATGACAAGAACGTTGTCTCCTGCCTGGTCCCATCAACCGTCCCCCTAAAAAGACAATATTATCTTAAAACTATCCACGGGCGATGGCAAGCCCTTTTTTGGCAGCGGTTGCCCCTTGGCGGCCTCTATTTTGGCGGAAGAACTGGCTTAAGAAACTTAAATGGAAGTGCACGGAGGCGCGCTAGTAGCCGGCGCCTGAGCCGTCGCGGCGGGAGTCGGCGCCGCCCAGGATGAGCCGTTTGTCGCGCAGGATCAGCAAGCCCTGGGCTCCGCCGAAGTACTTGTCATAAGCTTCCTTCAAGCTAATTTGGTGGCCCAGTTTCTCCAGGGCCGCCCGCGTCGCTTCCGGGATGCGCGACTCGAGGGCCACCGGCCGGGCTTTGCCCTTGACCGAATCAGAGAAGAAACGCGGAGCCTCGATGGCTTCGTCGAGGGACAGGCCGAACTCCACCACGTTGAGGATGATCTGCACCAGGCTGGAAAAAATGCGGGTGCCGCCCGGGGAGCCGAGAACAAGGTAGGGCCTGTCCTTATTAAATAGAATAAGCGGGGCCATGGAGCTCAGCGGCCGGCGGCCGGGCCGGGGGGCGTTCAGAGACTCGGGGTCCTCGGAGAAATCGTCCATGATGTCGTTCAGCAGGAAGCCCGTTCCTTCGGGGATGATGCCCGAGCCGAAGAAGAGGTTGATCGATTGAGTCTGGGAGACGATATTGCCCTCCCGGTCCACCACGCAGAGGTGAGTCGTGTTGCCGGTGGGGCTGTGCTTCTCAAACGTGCCGGAGGGATAATCTCCCAGCACCCGGTCGGGTTTGATGAGAGAAGCGAGGCGGCGGGCATAATCCTTTTCGCAGATGGCCTGGGTTGGAATCGATACGAAATCCGGATCGCCCAGGTAGCGCTCCCGGTCGGCGAACACGAAGCGCAGGGCCTCGCTGAAGTGGTGGATGGTGGCCGGAGAGTTTTGGCCCCAGTCGCGCAGCGGCCAGGCTTCCAGGATGTTCAAGAGCTGGATGGCATGGAGCCCGCCCGAGCTGGGCGGGGGGATGGTATAAAGGACATAATCCTTATAGACGCCCCGCAGCGGCTTCACTTCCCTGGCCTGGAAGGAGGCCAGGTCTTCCAGGGTCAGAATCCCTCCCTTGGCCTTCACCGCCTCAACGATCTTACGGGCCAGTTCGCCCCGGTAAAACTCTCCCATCCCTTTTTCAGCCAGGAGCTTGAAGGTGCGGGCCAGGTCCGGGTTTTTGAAGATTTCGCCCGTCTCATAGGGAACGCCCCGGTTCAGGTAGCAGGTCGTCTCTCCGGCGTTGGCCAGCAGCTTCTCGTACTCGTCCTTGTTGATGCCGGCGAAGGTGGGGCTTACCGGATAGCCCTGCTCGGCCAGTTCCACGGCCCGGCGGCTGACCTCGGCTAAGGTCTTGGTGCCGTAGTGCTTCAAGGCGTATTCCCAGCCGGCCGGGGTGCCGGGAACGGCGACGGCCAATCCGTGGGCTTCCCGCCATTCCTGTTTGACTTCACCGTTCTCCTCAAACATCCGGGGGGAGGCCGCGGCGGGCGTCCGCTCCCGGTAGTCTATGACGGTGATCTTGTTTTCCTTGGCCAGATAGATGAGCATCCAGCCTCCGCCGCCCAGGCCTGAGGCGAAGGGCTCGGCCGCGTTCAGGGCGAAGGAGGTGGCCAGCGCGGCGTCCACGGCGTTGCCGCCTTCCTTGAGCATCTCCAGGCCCGCCTCGGCGGCCAGGGGGTTGGCCGCCACGACCATGCCCTGCCAGCCCGTGAAATTATAGGGTTGATGGCGGTCGGAAGGCGGCCGGGCTTCCTGAGCAGAGATGACGGCAGGAGAGTTTCCCGACCCGGCCGATAATATTAAAATACAGAAAAACAAATCGCGAATTTTCCTCGGGAAGCATCCCATTTTCCGTGATTCCCTGTAATCGTAAAGGGGTGGCGCGGTATGCTTACTTCTCCGCATGCTGCTCTTCTTCTTCCAGCATTTTGGCCACCTCTTCAACCGAAGGCAGTTCGCTCAGGTCGTTGAGGCCGAAATAAGTCAAGAACCTATCGGTTGTCTTGTAGAGCAGGGGACTGCCCGGCGCCTTCTTCCGGCCGCTGATCTTTACCAGTTTTTTCTCCAGCAGGGTGTGGACCGTATAGGAGGAGTCCACCCCGCGGATGGCCTGGATCTCGGCCTGGGTGGCCGGCTGATGATAGGCGATGACGGCCAGTGTCTCCACCGCGGCCCGGGACAGCCTGCTCTTGCGCTCGATCTGGAGCAGGCGCCGCACCCAGGGGTCGCATTCCGATTTGGTGGTGAAGAGATAGCCTCCCGCCGCGCTCTGGAGACTGATGCCCCGGCCGGGCCGGCCGTATTCCTGAGCCAGCTCGTCCAACGCCCGGCGCAGCTCCTCCTCCGGCGTGTCGGCCAGGACTTCCTTGATGCGGTCCAGGGTCAGGGGCTCGACCGAAATAAAGATGAGCGCCTCCAGGATGTCTTTAAGCTGACTGTCCATTGGCCTGCGGGGCGGGCCGGCTGCGGCGCAGCCAGACCTTGATGGTGTGAAATAGCTGTTCCTGGACGGCGATGACGACGCGGCTTTTAATCAGTTCCAGCAGGCAGAAGAAGGCGATGAGCGCTTCCTCCAGAGTCTCCTGCCGGCCCAGGTAATCCAGAAAATCGAGAAACTGGCGCTCCTCGAGCTCACGGATGATCTCCCGCATCTTTTCCTCGAGCGAAACCTCCTGGCCCTTGAGAGATCTGAAGTGGTCGGTCTCCCGCCGCTTGAGGAGAAGGAAGAACGACTCGGCCAGCTCGAAGAGCGAAACTTCGATGAGGCCGGGCTCATCCCCGGCTTCGGATTGAGGGGGGACCGACCTCTGCCACATCTGCAGCTGCTCTTCCTCCCGTTCCCGGAGCCGGGAGCTGGCCGTTTTCATGCGCTGGTACTCGAGCAGACGGTCGACCAGCGGCCGCCGCGGGTCTTCCTCATCGCCCAGCGGCTCGGGCCGGGGCAGCAGGAGCTGGGACTTGATGGAGATGAGCAGGGCGGCCATGAGCAGGAACTCGGCCTCCCGGTCGAGGTTGATCTGTTCCTTGCGCCCGAGGTAGATCAGGTACTCGTGGGTGATGGCGGCGATGGGGATGTCGGTGATGTCGATCTTTTTCTTCCGGATGAGGAAAATCAGGAGGTCCATGGGGCCTTCAAAGACCTCGATCTTGATGTGGTAGCTTTCGCTCTCCGTCGTCTCGACCTGTTCCATGTCCATGGGATGGTCTCCGGTTCGGGCTGAAGCCGGGTCACAGACCCAGGCTGTTCCGGACTTCCTCCAACGTTCGCTGGGCCCTGTCCCTGGCTTTGCGGGCACCCTCGGCCAGGATGTCCCAAACCAGTTGAGGGTTCTTCTCCAAGCGGCTGCGCTTCTCCCGGAAAGGAGTCAGCTCGGTGATGATCCGGTCGATGACCACTTTCTTGCAGTCCAGGCAGCCGATGCCGGCCGTGCGGCAGCCGGCGGCCAACTCCTCCCGCTTTTCCTTTTCGACGAAGGCTTTATGCAGGGTGAAGACCGGACAGTCGTCCGGTTCGCCCGGGTCGGTGCGCCGAACCCGCCGGGTGTCGGTGGTCATGGGCTCGATCTTGGCCCGGATGACCTCGGGCGGGTCCTTGAGGTAGATGGAGTTGCCGAAGGATTTGCTCATCTTCCGGCCGTCGGTGCCGGCCAGCCTGGGCACTTCGGTCAGGTAGGCCTGGGGCTCGGGGAAGACCGGACGGATGAGGCGGTTGAAACGCCGGGCGATCTCCCGGGCCAGCTCCACGTGGGGCACCTGGTCTTCGCCCACGGGCACGACTTCCGCTTTATAGATGATGATGTCCGCCGTCTGCAAGACGGGATAGCCCAGAAAACCGTAGGTGTTGATGTCCTTGTCGGCCAGGTCCTGCTGCATCTCCTTGTAGGTCGGAACCCGCTCCAGCCAGGGCAGGGGGACGTACATGGACAGCAGCAGGTGAAGCTCGGCGTGCTCCTTGACCTGGGACTGGACGAACAGGACGCTGCGCTCGGGGTCGAGGCCGATGCTCAGCCAGTCGGCGGCCACTTCGAAGACAAAGCCGCGGATGACCTGCGGGTTCTGGTACTCGGAGCTCAGAGCGTGCCAGTCCACGATGGTAAAGTGGCAGAGGTTCGCTTCCTGGAGCTTGAGCCAGTTGCGGAGCGCGCCGACCAGGTTGCCCAAGTGCTGCGGCCCGGTGGGCCGCACACCGCTCAGGATGACTTTGTTCCGGGGGATGTTCTGGTTCATAGCTTGATGAATATGACGGTGAAAATGAGGGAGAGGATGGGCTGGATGATGATATCCAGGACGCGCAGGTAGATGAGCCCCATCACCAGCAAAAAGCCGTAGGGCCGGATCCGCTCATAGGATGAGGCGGCTGCCGGGGAAAGCAACCCTATGAGCACGCCGCCGCCGTCCAGCGGGGGGATGGGAATGAGGTTGAAAACGGCCAGGTAGGTGTTGACCAGTACGGCGAAGAAGAGGATGAGGGCCAGGCCGTTTACGAGGCTGATGCCTACAGCCCCTCCGGCCCGCGTGGCTTGAAAAGTGCTTAGGTTTTCGAAAAAGAGTTGGACGCCGGGGCTGACAGCCTTAAGAAGAATAATGAGGCCCAGGGCCACTATGGCGGTTAGGATGTTGGAGGCCGGGCCGGCCGCCGAGATCCATAAGCTGTCCCGGCGCGGGTTTTTGAGGTTGAAAGGGTTGACCGGCACGGGTTTGGCCCAGCCGAAGGCCGGGGCCCGGAGCAGGACGAGTAGGAGCGGGACCAGGATCGTGCCGAACGGGTCGATGTGGGCCAGGGGGTTGAGCGAGACGCGGCCCATGCTGTAGGCGGTCAGGTCTCCCTTCTTCATGGCCGCCCAGCCGTGAGCCGTCTCATGGATGGTGATGGCGAACAGGAGCACGAACAGCTGGATGGCGGTGAAGAGGATGTTCATGTCAGCAAACCGCAGCTATTTATAGCATATCGCCTTCGGGCGGTAAAGGGATGGTGAAAAAAATGGTGAAAAGAAAGGTTGCATCTCCAAATGTATGATCTAGCATTTAAAAAGAGGAGGGGTCCTGTCACGGCGCGTTCCCGTCCGTCCTCGCGCAAGACCCGCCCACCCACCACCATGCGCTTCGGGCGGGCGGGAACTGGCGCCGTGCCACCCCTCCCCATATATCAAACGTTTGGAGATGCAACCGAAAAGAAATGATTTATATAAAAAGGGCTCCTCGTTTTTATAGCGAGGAGCCCTTTTTATCCTGTTGCGGCGCGTCAGCCCTTCAGTATCTTCTCCACCTCGTCTTTGTCCACGTCCAGGACATAAGAGATGCCGGAGATGTCGGCCGCTTCCTTGGTCAGGGAGGCGATGTCGTCGCGGGTGATGTGCTCCAGTCCGAACTTGCGGTTGCCGGCCATGAGCTGGCGCAGGCCCTGGCTCAGCCGCCGGAAGTAGGTGTAGACGCCGATGGCTCCGGTGGGCAATTGGGCGAACCGGTCGCCGTATTTGTGCTTGAGTTCGGGGGCGGTGACGAAAATCTCCTCGACCGAATAGCCGAACCGCTCGACGTAAACCGGGATCTGGCTCTCGGCGATCCGCTTGCCGATGGTCTTGCCCACCATGGCCGAGGCCAGCGGGCCGCGGGCCATGCCCACCGCCTTGACGTAGGGTGAGCCCAGGGCCAGGGCTTTGAAGATCTGGTCCTCAAAGGTGATGCCCCCGCCGAAAACGGTGTCGGGCACGTACTCGCCCCGCTGGGCCAGTTTATCCTCATACTGGTGGGTCAGCGACCAGATCTCGACCGAGGGGATGCCCCACTCGTTCATCATCCGCCAGGGACTCATGCCCGTGCCGCCGCCTGCGCCGTCCACGGTCAGCATGTCGATTTTAGCCTGGGAGGCGTATTTGACCGCGCGGGCCAGGTCGGCCGGACGGTAGGCGCCGGTCTTGAGGAAGACGTGCTTGGCCCCGGCCCGGCGGAGCTCCTCCACGCGCTTCATGAAACTTTCCTCCTCGACCATGCCCAGCCGGGAGTGCCGCTCGAATTCTTTGAAGCTGCCCTTCTCGAAGGCTTTGATGACGTTGGGGTCCTCGGGGTCGGGCAGGACGATGTAGCCCCGCCCGCGCAATTCCTGGGCCTTTTTCAGGCTCTTGATCTTGACCTCGCCGCCGATGTCCTTGGCCCCCTGGCCCCACTTGAGCTCGACGGCCTGGACGCCCAGCTTGTTGATGGCGTATTCCTGAACTCCCAGCCGGGTGTCCTCCACGTTGGCCTGGACGACGACCGTGCCGTAGCCGTCATACCAATTCTGGAAGCTCTTGACCCGCATTTCCATATCCGGGGAGCGGACCACCCGGCCGTTCTTGATCTCGGATTCTTCGTCCATGGCGCAGACGTTCTCGCCCACGGTCAGGATGACGCCGGAAATGGCCGCCCCGATGCCGATCCCCTCCCAATTCTGCTTGGCTACGTTGGTCGAGCCCATCCCGCCCAGGACGAAGGGCAGCTTGAGCTTGATGGACTTGTCCCGGCCGATCTTGGTCTCCACGGTGACCTTTTCGAAGGTGGCCACGTCGGAATCGGCCGCGCAGCCGTGGGCGCCGACGGCCGTGCCCATGATGCTGAAATGGGACAGGTCGAAGGGATATTCTTTCTCCGAGGCCGCGGTGATCAGGCCGAAGGGCTGGGGATAGAGGACTTCCGGGCCCCGGTAGGCGGATTTGCCGATCTCGCACATCCCGATGCAGCCGTCCACGCAGGTGACGCACATCCCGCTGAAGGGGCTGATCGAGCCTTCCGTTCTGTTCTTGGTCAGGGTCGCTGCGCTGCGATTGAGTTTCGTATAAGACATGATGACCTCCTTATTATTGGTGTCCGTCTATGATCAAGCCAGTCGTGGGCATCGCTTGCTTCCTGGCTCTATTTGCTTTGATCCGGGTTGGGCTGGACACAGGTCCCGCACCGTCCGGCGTCGTACATCCAGCAGCGGAGCTCGTCATATTGCTCCAGGCAGGTGGGCTCCATGGTCAGGCAGGCGTTGCACAGGGCCGTGTCGGCCTGAGGCCCCTGGCAGCGGAGCTGGCAGGCCGGGCAGATGTACATGCAGGCGCCGCACAGCCGGCATTCCTCGGAGCGCCTGTCGAAAGGCGTGGACACCTTCTTCTTATGGCCCCGGTTCTGGAAGCCGATGGCCCGTCCGTCCATCTGCTCGGCGCAAATCCGGACGCACAGGCCGCACAGGATGCATTCGTCGTTGCGCGGCTTGAACCTCTGGCGGGTTACCCCGTACTTGGAGGCCAGGTCCTGGAGGACCTTGGAATAAGGCGCCGTGGACAGCATCAGCTCGATCATCATCCGCCGGGCTTCGACTACCCGCCGGGTGTCCGTCCTGACGATGAGGCCGGGCTCGACCCGGTAAGTGCAGGAGGAAATGAGCTTGGTCCGGGGCGCTTCCCCGATCTCGACCAGGCACAGGCGGCAGCCGCCGAAGGGGCTCAGCCCCTCGTGATAGCAGAGCGTCGGAATGGCCAGGCCGTAGAACTTAGTCGCCTCGAGGACGGACCAATGCTCCTCAACCTGGACTTCGACACCGTTGAGGGTGATGGTGATCATGTGTTCTTTCCTATGGCTTTCTTGCCGTCTTCCGTCTCCAGGTCGCAGCGCAGGCAGCGCCGCGCTTCGCGCACGGCTTGCGCCTCGTTCAACCCCTGGATGACCTCGCGGAAGGAAAGGTGTCTGTCTTTGACCGTCAGACGAGGAATCTTCGGCCGGGAAGCTTTAGCCGTCTCTTCTTCGGAGAGTTCCATCGGCTCGACGTACAGCGACGGCCGATTGAGCTTGTACTCGCGCACCGGCTGAACGCCTTCCAGATAGTGGGCCATGGATTCTGCCGCGAGCTTGCCTTGGCCGATGGCCTCCACAACCGTCCGCGGCCCGGTGGCCACGTCGCCTCCGGCGAAGACGCCCGGCCGGTTGGTGGCCAGAGTCTCCGGGTCGGTTACGATCGTCTCCCACTGGCTGATGTCGATGGACTCACCCTTGGTGAAAGAAGCGGCGTCGGCTCTTTCGCCGATGGCGGCGATGACCGTGTCCAGCTTCACCTTGAACTCCGAGCCGGGGAGGGGCACCGGTTTCCGCCGGCCGCTCTCGTCTTTGTCTCCCAGCTTCATGCGGATACACTCCAGGCCGATGACCCGGCCTCCCTCGGTCAGGACTTTAACGGGGGCCGCCAGGAACCTGATGTCCACCCCTTCCTCGATGGCCGCCTCCACTTCCTCGGAGAAGGCCGGCATCTCCTCGCGCGTCCGGCGATAGAGGATTATGACTTTTTGGCAGGCAGGGTCGCGCACCGCCGCCCGGGCGGCGTCGATGGCTGTATTGCCGCCGCCGATAACGGCGACCCGGCGGCCCAGCTCCGCCTTCTGGCCCAGGTTGATTTTTTTCAGGTATTCGGTCCCCTTGAGCACGCCCCGGGCTTCCTCGCCCGCTATTTCCAGCTTCATCGACTTGTGGGCTCCGGTGGCGATGAACACCGCCTTGAACCCCTGGCTGAACAGACCGGAGACGGTGATGTCCCGTCCCAGGACGGTGTTGGTTTTTATGGTCACCCCGGCCTTCCGGATATGGTCCAGGTCGGCCTGGAGGGCCTGGCGGGGCAGCCGGTGCTCGGGGATGCCGAGAGCCAGCCAGCCGCCGGCGACCGGAGAGGCCTCATAGACCGTTACCGGGTAGCCCTTCAGGCTAAGAATGTAGGCGGCGGACAAGCCGGCCGGCCCGGCGCCTACCACGGCCACCTTCTCGCTCTTCAATTCACGGGAGGGGAGCGAGGGCTTCAAGTTGTGGGAAGCCGCCCAGTCCAGGACGAAGCGCTTGAGGGCGCGGATGGCGATGGGCTCGCCCATCTCGCTCGCCCGGCAGACTTTCTCGCAGGGATGGTTGCAAACCCGGCCGCAGACGCTGGGCAGGGGATTGTCCTTGCGAATGATGCGATAGGCTTCCGCCAGGTCGCCCCGGGCGATCAGGGCGATGTAGGTCGAGGCTTCCTGGTCGGCAGGGCAGATATACTGGCAGGGAGACCCGACGATCTCCTTGCAGACCAAAGCCGGGCAGCGCATCTGCTTAAGGTGCGTCTCGTACTCGTGGCGGAAATAGCGGAGCGTGGACAACACCGGGTTGGCCGCCGTCTGGCCCAATCCGCACAGGGAGGCGTCCTTGACCGCGCCGGCCAGTTCCTCCAGGAGTGCCAGGTCTTCCATCTTGGCCCGGCCGTCGGTGATGTTCTTAACGATCTCCCACATTCGCTGGGTGCCTTCGCGGCAGGAAACGCATTTGCCGCAGGACTCGTCACGGAGGAAGTTGAGGAAATACTTGGCCACGTCCACCATACAGGTGTTCTCGTCCATGACGATCATGCCGCCCGAGCCCATGATCGAGCCGGCCTTGGCCAGGCTTTCATAGTCGATGGGCAAATCAATGAGTTCTTGGGGAATGCATCCCCCGGAGGGTCCTCCGGTCTGGACGGCTTTGAATTTTTTCCCTTCTGGAATTCCTCCGCCTATATCAAAGATGATTTCCCTAAGGGTCATTCCCATGGGCACTTCGACCAAGCCGGTGTTGTTGATTTTCCCCACCAGAGAAAATATCTTGGTCCCCTTGCTTCCATTGGTCCCGATTTGAGAATACCAGGAAGCGCCTTTATTGATGATGAAGGGCACGTTCGCCCATGTCTCTACATTATTAATATTGGTCGGCTTTCCCCGCAGTCCTTTTTGGGCCGGATAGGGCGGCCTTTGTTGGGGGACCCCAATTTTGCCTTCAATACTGGCCAAAAGGGCTGTCTCCTCCCCGGACACAAAAGCGCCCGCCCCTTTGGAGACGAAAACATCGAAACTGAAATCGGACCCCAAGATATTATTCCCCAGCAGGTTGTATTTCCTGGCCTGTTCAATGGCGATGGAAATGTTTTCTACGGCAATGGGATATTCAGCCCGGACATAAACGTATCCCTCCTGGGCCCCTATGGCAAAGGCTCCAATCAGCATGCCTTCCAGGACACTGTGGGGATTTCCTTCCAACAAGCTTCGATCCATATAGGCTCCGGGATCGCCTTCGTCGCAGTTGCAGACAATATACTTGACCGGGCTTGGCGCCTTGGCCGTGACTTCCCATTTGGACCCCGTGGGAAAGCCCGCCCCCCCGCGTCCCCTGAGTCCGGAATTTTTTATTTCTTCAATAACTTCCGGGGGGGTCATTCGACTCAAGACTTTGGACAGGGCGGAATAACCGTTGACCGCGATATAATCCTTTATTTCTGTAGGATCGATGAGGCCGTTGTGGCCGAAAATAATGCGTTTTTGCTTTTTATAAAAGGGGACGGCCTTCTCATAAACGATTTTCTTGTTCGTCTCCGGATCCACATATAAGAGCCGGTCGATTATTTTTTTGTTTTTAATTGTTTTGGAAATGACCTCTTTGACGTCCTTCAGTTTTAACCTTTGGTAGAAGATCCCCTCGGGCTGAATCACGACGATCGGTCCCCTCTCGCAGAAGCCATGACAGCCGGTGGTTCTGACCTCGACAGAATTTTGAAGTCGTTGCTTTTTGATTTCCCGCTGGAAGGCTTGGGCCACCTTGAGGCACCCATAGGCATGGCACCCCGTTCCTCCGCAAACAGTGATCGTCCTCTTGCGTTTTTTTCTATCCTTTAGAATTTCAGCCCTGATTTCTTTTAATTTTTCAAAATCCACTGTTGGTTTCATTAGGGGCATCAACTCCTTTTGGCCGGGCCGAATTTCTTGATCAGGCGGTCAACGTTTTTGATCTTCATCTGCCCGAAATAATTTCCATTGATGACGGTAATGGGACCCAGGGCACAGGCGCCCAGGCAGTTGACGATTTCCAGGGTAAAGTGATTGTCTTTTGTCGTTTCGCCAGCTTTGATGTTCAACTTTTTTTCAAATTCATCGAGAATTTTCGGCCCCCCTCTCACGTGACAGGCCGTTCCCAGGCAGACCGTGACCACATTCTGGCCCCGAGGCTTTAAGCTGAAAGCCCGGTAAAAGGTGGCCACACCGACCACATCAATCAAGGGAAGGGCCAGGGTTTGGGAGACGATCTTCAAGGCCTCGGGGGGAAGATAATTGTATTCGGCTTGGATGTCCTGGAGGATGGGGATGAGCGCTTTTTTCTGGTTCTTATGCTCGGCCAGGATTTTCTTAACTTTTTGTGTTTCGACGTGCACCGCTATCCCTCCCACGGCAATATGGCTCAAGCTTGATTCCCCCTGCGGCAGAGGCTGGGGGCCAGAGGGAATAGAGCCCGGGCTGGAAATCGAACAGAGAAGGCTGATTTCAGGCCGGAGAAAGAGCCGCTTCCCCCCGCCTGAAGGTGCGGAGAAACCGCTAGGCTAAGAATGTATGACTCCTCTTCTCAACCGATAAATACGAACTCAACCTATAAAAGAACTCAAACTTATATCAGAGTTTTTTCCGGCTTGTCAAGCGCAGGGCCGGACCTTGCGGCATTCCCCTTGTTTTAGCCGGGGGATTATTGACTCCTATATTCCCATTTTCTGATCCCGGCTTGGAACTCCATCATGAGGCTGGGATATTTTGTCTTGATTATTTATTTTTCCACCGACAGTCCTCCCCCCGCCGTGGAGGAGATGGTGAAAACAGCGGACGACTTAATGGACTCTATAATCAGAGAAAGACCATGTATTTCTGGACTTCGTAGTCGCTGACCTGCTTTTCATATTCGCCGGATACGTTCTGATTGTACTCCTCGATCTCCTCCCGTTTGTTGGCCAGGAATTTCTGAAAAAGGACCTCGCCCAGCGCCCCCCGGACCAGGTCACTCTTCTCGGTGAGCTTGATCGCCTCCTCCAGGTTGCGCGGCAGGGTTTTTATGGCGAACTGTTTCTGGCGGGCATTGCTCATATGATAAATGTTTTCCTCGATCGAGGAGGCCAGGGGAGACTTGTCCTTTAGGCCCCGCAGCCCGGCGGCCAGCATCACCGTCAGGGCCAGGTAGAGGTTGCAGCCCGGGTCCGGGCAGCGCAGTTCAATGCGGGTGGCGTGCTCTTTGCCCGGCTGGTACTGGGGCACTCGGATGTAGGCCGAGCGGTTGCGCTGGCCCCAGGCGATGTAAACCGGCGCCTCGTAGCCCTCGATCAGGCGCTTGTAGGAATTGACCCACTGGCTGAGCACGGAGGAAATTTCCCGGGCATAGGTCATCAGACCGGCCACATAGTGGCGGGCCGTAGCCGAGAGGTGGTAACGGTCTTTGGGGTCGAAGAAAATATTTTTGCCTCCGCGCCACAGCGACTGGTGGACGTGCATGCCGCTGCCGTTATGGCCGTTAAGGGGTTTGGGCATGAAGGTGGCATACAGGCCGTGCATGCGGGCCACTTTCTTCACCATGTAGCGGAAGAGCATCCCGATGTCGGCCATGTCCAGCGCCCCGCCGTACCTCAGATCAATCTCGTGCTGGCCGTGGGCCACTTCGTGATGATCGTACTCGGAGGCGATACCCATTTTCTTCAGCAGGAGTTGGATTTCCTTGCGGACCTCGCCGTGGTGGCCGGAAAAGAAGTAGCCGCCTTCGTCCAGGGGACGGGCTTCTTTATTGGAGGGGAAGAAAAAGAATTCGAGCTCGGGCCCCACCTTGAAGTCATCAACCCCGAATTCCGTTTTAGCCTTTTTCAAGGCCTCTCGGAGAATCCGGCGCGTGTCGGCCTCGTAGGGCCTCCCCTCCGGGGTCAGAATGTCTCCGAACATGACGCCTTCCCGCCAGCGGGTGTCCGGCTGGAAGCCGGCGTATTCCCAGGGCAGGACGCGGAAGGTGCGGGCTTCCGGCCGGATGACCAGGTCGCTTTCTTCGATGCGGACGAACCCCTCGATGGAGGATCCGTCGAAGCCTTTCCCCTCCCGGAAGGCCGACTCCAACTCTTCGCGGGGAAAGGTGAAGTCCATGGGCCGGCCCAGGATATCGGGGAATATCACCCTGATGAATTCGATATTGTGAGCCGGAGTCCGGACGTACCTCAGCACATCCTCTTCGGACTTGAAGCCGAAGGGCTTGGACGTTTTGGCCGTGGGGGTCATGAGCGGGCCTCCTTTTTTATATGAAGCTCTATCTTGGGCCATGCTTATTGTAGCAAAATATAAATTAATAAAAGTCAAATGTCAAGCTAAAAATCTTATTTATTGACAATTGACATCAAATAACGTAAAAATAAGTTCAATAGATCAAGGAGGAGCCCATGATCGACGACCTTGACCGGAAGATCATCGGTATAATGAATGTCAACGCCCGTCAGAGCTTCCGCGAGATCGCCAAGGCAGCGGGCACCTCGGTCACCTCCGTTATCCATAAAGTGAAGCAGATGGAGAGCACGGGCGCCGTCCAGGGCTATATTCCCGTGGTCAATGCCGCCGCTTTCGGCCTGGACCTGACGGCCATCATTGCCCTGCGCATCTCCAAAGGGAAGCTGCTCGAAACGCAAAAGCGTATTGGCGAGGACCCCCGGGTCAGCGCCGTCTATGACATCACCGGCGAATGGGATTCCCTGGTCATCGGCCGTTTCCGCAGCCGGGATGACCTCAACGCCTTCATTAAAAAAATGCTGTCGCTGCCCAACGTGGACCGCAGCGTCACCCACCTCGTGCTGAATACGGTCAAGGAAGAGCGGCGGGTGCTGGTGTAACTGATTGACAGGCGGACCCATTGTGCCATAATGGGCTTTTCCGGGCAGGAGGTGAGATATGGCGGAGAAGGAATTCCAGACCATCGGCCATCATTACATCGTGGAAGCCTCAAACTGCGACCCGAACATCATCGGCAGCATAGAGAAGGTGCAACAAATCCTGGTCAAGTCCGCTGAGATAGCCGGCGCCAAAGTGTGGGCTATCTCCTTCAGCCGATTCCCGCCCAACGGCGTCAGCGGCGTGGTGGTTATCTCCGAATCTCACATCTCCATCCACACCTGGCCCGAACACGGCTACGGAGCGCTCGACATCTACACCTGCGGCGCGGAAGTGGACCCGGAAAAAGCGGTTTTTTTTGCCGTGGAGGCCTTCGGCGCCTCGACCTCGCACATCACCGAGATCACCCGCGGCATCGACGAGGGAGATGCCGTCTTCTACCACAGCTTTGTGACCTGGGAGGAAGACCTGCGCAAGAGAAAGGAAGAAGAGCGGCGCAAGGAGAGAAATAATGGTAGTTGAATTCAGCATCGTGCCCATAGGCCGCGGCGAAGAGCTGGCCGGGCCCGTGGCCAAGCTCCTGGACATTATTGACCACAGCGGCTTGCCCTATAAAGTGACGGCCATGGGGACCATCGTCGAGGGAGAATGGGAGGCCGTGTTGGCCTTGATTAAAGAGTGCCACTCCAAGATGAGGCAGGAGGCCGGCCGAGTCATGACCCATATTGCCATCGATGACCGGGAGGGGGCCAAAGGCCGGCTGGAGGGCAAAGTCAAGGACATCGAGGGCATCCTCCACAGACTATTGAAAAAATAAACCGTGTTCCAGATTCCGCTGTAAAAAGAATTTACATTTTTTTAGCCTTGGTTTAGAATTTATATCTAGAAAAGCCTTATTTTTCTTGGCACAAATACTGCAAATAAAAATTGGTATCTGTGGCCATGATCGATATAAGGGCGGACCATCCATGACCAATAAAGCGGCTCGGGCGACCCTTTTCTTTTGGCTATTTTTTATCCTATCCCAGGCTTCGGATTTGCTGCCGGCCGGTCAGGGGCTCGATGACCTGGCCGCCAAGCTGCGGGCCTCCATCATGGACAAGAACAGCACGGCCTATGTGGACTTCTTTGCCCCAGCCATCCGAGAACAGGAAGCCGTTTTCCAGCGCAGACTTTTCGAAATCTTTACCATGGACCGGGCTTCCTTTTTTTTGTCGAGTGAAAAGGCCGTTGCCGCGGATGATGGGCGGGTCTTTTTCCAGGCGATTTTTGAGAATGATTATTCGGCCTTTGTCCAGTATTGGGAGCTCCGCCTGGAGCGAAACGGCGGGGGCTGGCTGATTGCCGATAAGTTGGTCAGGGGCGACCTCGGCCTCTTGTACAAGATTAAGCTCCCTTCCGAGCGGGTCGAGCTCGCCTCGCGGGTTGAGATCAGCCACCAGGACATCTCCCTCACCTTCACCAACGCTTTAGTCTTCTACGATAATATACCCGGCCTGGAGACGGCCCTCCTGGTCATGGGCCCTGGGCTTGTTTCTTATAGGCCCTCCGATCCGAAAGAAGAGCATCAGCTCGAACTGGCCTACCGGACCCGCCAGCTCCAAGAAAAAATCGAGTATGCCTTCTGCCGGTTCTCCGATTCCTTTTTCAATGAGAATATCCGGATTGAACAGAACGAGGCCAGCCGGCCCGTCGCCCTTTCCGAGGCGGTCAGGACCAGGGCGGCGGCCCTTTTCGATAAGCATTACCCCCGCTTTTTCACCGTGGTCAGTTCCCTGGGCCGGGAGCGCCTCTCCTTCCTGCCCCAGGGGGAGGAGGCCATCCTTGAGTTCCAGACGAGCCAGAAGAAGGAGTTCTCCTACATTTTCACGCCCTTTGCTCAGGAAGAGATTCATCTCATCGAACAGCCCAGGCAGAGGCTGATCAACCTTTATTCTCCGCCCGGGCAAGGCGCGGGGAAAAATATGTTCATCTCCTTCCAGGAGAAATTCGACGTCCAGCATTATGACCTGGAGGTCCGCTTCTGGCCTCAGACGACCTGGCTTTCGGTCCGGGCCAGAGTTTTCGTCCTATCCAACAGGGATTCTCTGGACAGCCTGAAGTTCCGCCTCAACCGGGACCTGGAGATCGTCCGCATCCTAGACTCCAAGGGGCGGGAGTTGTTTTATACCCAGGATAAGCTCCGGGATTTGCTGTATATCTATTTGTTGGAGTCCTGCAATCAGAATACGATTTTTTCCCTCGACATCCATTACCGCGGCCGGCTGCTCCCGCCCGAGCAGACCACCGATATCGTTTCGGCCGGGCAGTTCGGCGAAACGCTGATCCTGACTCCTCCCCGCTACGACAGTTTCCTCTTCAGCCGTTCGGCCGCCTGGTATCCCGAGCCTTCCGAGGAAGACTACTTCACCGCCCAGCAGAGCATCATCGTCCCGCCGGAATATTCTTGCCAAGCCAACGGCCTGCTCCAGGAGCGCTCCACGTTCAACGGCCCGCCGACAGAGGGGGAACCCAACAAATCCGGGCGAGTGATGTTTGTCTTTAATACCCAAAAACCGGTCAAGTATCTGTCCTTCATAGTCGGCGATTTCGACCTGGAAGGCGAAATCGCCCAACCCCTGCCGGTGAGTTATTACGTGACCTCTAATATGTTCCTCAGAAAGCTGACCATTTCAACAATCAGCGAAATTCTCGATTTCTATGAAGCGCTGTTCGGTCCTTTCCCCTACGAGAAACTGGCCGTCATCCACCGCCTGTGGTCTTCCGGAGGAGGCCACAGCCCCGCCTCATTCGCCGTCCTGAATGAGTTGCCGCGCTCGGTGGAGAGCAACCAGCCGTTCCTCAATGCGGCCAGCCCCGTGGACCTTTCCCGCTGGAAGGAATATTTCGTCGCCCATGAGATCGCCCATCAATGGTGGGGCCAAGGCCTGACCTGGAAATCCTATCGTGACCAGTGGCTCAGCGAGGGGCTGGCTCAGTTCGGCACGACCCAGTTCCTGAGACGGAAATACGGCGAGCGGACTTACACCTCCATCATGGATAGGTTCTGTCAATGGACGGACAAGCTGTCCGTGTGGGGACAAATCTCTCTCGGCTCACGGCTCAGTTTTCTTAATTTCGATGCCTACCAGGCTATTCTCTACAACAAGACTTCGGCCGTCCTGAACCTCCTCCAGGAAATCATCGGCCCGGAGGCCTTCTGGTCCGGAATCAGGGATTTCTTCTCCAGGCATCGCTACGGCGCGGCCAGCACGGGCGATTTCATCCAGGCTATGGAGCAGGCCTCCGGACGAAAGCTCGATGTGTTCTTCGGGCCGTGGTTCGATTCCTACACCCTGCCCGAGGCCAGGATCATTCTGAGCGAGGTCAAAAAGGGCCAGGAGCGTTTTCTCCAGGTCGAGGTCAACCAGAAGTCCGACGTTTTTATCTTTCCCCTCTGGCTGGAATGGTCCGAGGCGGGAAACAAGATCAACCGAAAAATCATTGTGGAAACGAAGGAGGCATCCTTCAGCCTGCCCTTCCGCGGCTGGCTCGCCGAGGTGAAGGTCAACCCGGTCAGGCTCGTGCCGGGACGCCTGACGGTTGTCCGCTAGAGGCTCAAAACTGACAAGGCGGAGCGCTAGGAGAAGATCTCCGTATCGACCTTGAGCCTTTTGATCATTTCGTTCAAGGTGGTCGGCTTCAACCCCAGCATCTTGGCCGCCTGTTTCTGAACCCCCCGCGTCTTCCTCAAGGTGTCCACGATCACTTGCCGTTGGAAAGATTGAAGCTGTTCCTTGAGGGCCGTCGATTTGACCCCGGCCGGCGGTTCCGGACTGGCCGCGCTCCTCGGCGCCAGAAGGAAGGAGGGCAGGCTGGAGCTGTCGACGATCTTGGTTTTAGTAAAAACGACCGCTCGCTCGATGAGATTTTCCAGCTCGCGGATGTTGCCGGGCCAGTGATAGCCCATCAGGATATCCCACACCTCATCGGTCAGGCCTTCCATGTCCTTGCCGTTCTCCTGGCCGTACTGGCTGAGGAAGTGCTTGACCAGGAGGGGAATGTCCTCCTTGCGCTGGCGCAAGGGGGGGAGCTCGATCTTGATGACGTTCAGCCGGTAGAAGAGATCCTCCCGGAAGGCTTTCTTTTGAATCATCTCCTCCAGGTCGGTGTTGGTCGCGGCGATGATCCGCACGTCAACTTTTAGGGTCTTGGTCCCCCCCAGCCGCATGAATTCTTTCTCCTGCATGACCCGCAGCAGCTTGGCCTGGGTCTCCATGTTGAGGGTCGAGATTTCGTCGAAGAAAATGGTCCCCCGGTCGGCCGCCTCGAACAGGCCCATCTTGTGGCTGACGGCTCCGGTGAAGGCGCCCTTGACGTGGCCGAAGAGATGGCTTTCCAGCAGATCGGAGGGGAGCGAGCCGCTGTTGACGGTGATGAAGGGGAACTGGGCCCGGTCGCTGTTCAGATGGATGGAACGGGACACCAGCTCCTTGCCCGTGCCGCTCTCGCCCTGGACGAGGATAGTGCTGCGGGTAGGGGCGGCCGCCTTAATCAGCTCGAAGACACTCTCCATAGCCTTGCTCTTGCCGATGATGTTGGTGAAGCTGAATTTCCCCCGCAGCTCATCCCTCAGCCGCAGGTTCTCTTCTTGCAGGTAGCGGCGCTCCAGGGCGCGCTGAATGGTGAGGATCAGTTCTTCGTGCTTAAAAGGCTTTTGGATGTAATCGTAGGCCCCGTTCTTCATGGCGGCCAGGGCCGATTCGACCGAAGCGTAGGCGGTGATGATGATGACCGTAGCCTGGGGGTCTTTCTCCCGAATGCGCTTCAGCACGGCCAGCCCGTCCATGCCCGGCATGAGCATATCCAGCAGGGTCAGGGCGAAGGCCTGCTGGGATAGCTTCCCCAGCGCTTCCTCGCCCGAGGCGGAGATCTCGACCTCGTAGCCTTCTGAGCTCAGAAGCTGTCCCAGCACTTCGTGGATGATGGGTTCGTCGTCAATCAGATGAATGGTCGTTGCCTGTCTCATGGTTTGTTCCTTGAGGGCGAGAGTTTTCCGGATGCCGGCGTCGGACGTCCAAGTCCATGGGCAGCACCACGCTGAAGGTCGAGCCTTTGCCCTCCAGGCTCTCCACGGTGATCCTACCCTCGTGTTCTTTAATGATGGCATAGCTGATGGACAGCCCCAGCCCGGTTCCCTTGCCCAGACCCTTAGTGGTGAAGAAGGGGTCGAAGATCCGAGGCAGGTGGTCTTTCTTGATGCCCGTGCCCGTATCGGCGATGCGCACCAGGGCCTCGCTGTTCTGCTGACTGATGTCGAGGCGCAGGATGCCGCCCTCGGGCATGGCGTCCAGGGCGTTGAGGATGATGTTGATGAAGACCTGCTGCAGCCGCTCGCCTTGAGCCCAGATGGGCCGCAGCGGCGCGGAGTTGAATTCCAGCCGGATGTTCATGGCCTTCAGTTTATACTCGATGAGGGCCAGGATTTCCTTCAGGTTGTCGATGAGGTTGACCCGGCTGAAGGCGATCCCGGAGGGGTTCCGGGCGAAGTTGAGCAGGTTTTTGATGATCCGTGCCACCCGGTCGGTCTGGGCCTCTATTTTCTCCAGGATCTGGGCGAAATGGGGATCGGTCAGCCTTTTCTGCAGCATTTGCACGTAGCTGGAGATGCCGGTCAAGGGCGTGTTGATCTCGTGAGCCACGCCGGCCGACAGCAGCCCGATGGAGGCCAGTTTCTCCGAGGTTATCAGCTGCTGCTGAAGCATGATCTTGTCGGTGATGTCCTCGAAGACGATGATCGTGCCGTAGGGGTTGAGCCGGTTGTCCAGGAGAGGGGTTTTGGCGATGTCGAAGATCTTGGTCAAGCCGGGACGGATGTCCATGCGGATCTCGCTCAGCAGTTGGTACTCCTGCTGGGTGTCGGGGAGGAATATGGCCGAGAAGTTCGTCTCACCGATCATGGCCGACAGGCTCTGCCCCAGGACGCTGTCCTTCCGGCGGAGGAAGGTCTCTTCCAGGACCCGGTTCCAGCCGATGATTTTTCCCTCCTGGTCGAGGACGGCCACGCCCACGGTCAGGCTTTCGATGATGTTCTCGCTGTAATCCTTGAGCCGTTCCATTTCCATGGTCCGCAGGCTGGCCTGGTCGTAGAGATAGGCGTTCTCCAGGGCCAAGGCCACCGGGTAGGAGATGGTAGTCAGCAGCTCCCAGTCCTCGCTGGTGAGGTAGGCGGCATTCGTTTTTTTGCTCATGGCCAAGCAGCCGATGAACTTGTCCTCGACCTTGAGGGGCATGAACTGAAAGAAGCCCCACACCGATAGTTTCTCCAGGCGGAAGCGAAGGTCGCGCCGGTCGGGGAAGGCGTAGTAGGACAAATGCTCCGATTCCTTGAAGGACTGGAAGAGGTCCGGGTCGAGGATGATCCGGGAGGGCAGGGGAGGGAATTCTCCCCTGGCCTGGAGGAGGGAGAAAGCATGGGGCACTTTCTCCTCGGTCAGCAGCAGGGCGATGCCTTTCAAGGATAGGGCGTTGGCGATGAGTTCCAGCAGCCGCTGGCTGAGCTGCTGAAGGTTGCGCTCCCGGCTCAACTCCTGACTGATGAATAGAAGCGTTTTTCGGTACTTGTAGCTGCGCCTATAAAAGACTCGGTCGAGAATGGACTGAAAGAGCTTTTTCAGCGGGCCGAAAAGCGTGGCCCCCAGGACGATGGCCAGCACTCCCAGGATGACCACGTTCAGCCGGTTTTCGGAGAAAAATCTCGTCTGGGAGCTGACTACCAGGTAGAGGCTGGCGATGACGAAGTAGGAAAAAGCCAGGGTGGCGGCCTTTTTAAGGACGATCTCGAAATCCATGATTTTATGCCGAGAGATGGAATAGGCCACGGTCAATGGGATGAGCGCCTGAAAGAGGATGGTCAGCTCGCCGGTGCCCGTGGGCACCCGGCCCACAAGGTGGGGGATGGCGTCCAAGGCCAGGAAGGGGATGGTGCCGATGCCCAGGCCGTAAGCGATCCAGGTGTACTGCTTGCGGACCAGGACGCTCGAGGTGCGGCGGGCGCTGTGATAAGTCGTGCCGATGGTCAGCAGGGCGAAAGCGCAGAAGTGGAGAAGCCCGATCTTATCCAGCCCGCCGTAAAGGTCCAGCATCCGCCCCGACTCCAGGCCCTGGAACCAGGGGAGGAATAGGGCTGCCTGGCCGGCCAGCAGGAGCAGGGCGGGGATGTAGAAGACGATGGGGAGGGCGGGCAGGCGCTTTAGAAACCTCTTCCGTTGGGGGAAGATGCTGAAGTAGTGGAAGAGAAGGGGCGGAAAGAACAGGAAGGCCAGCTTATCCAGCCAGAAGAAGAGGCTGTCGAATGTGTCGAGCTGGCCGGTGGGAGAGAAGATATACATGGCATACAAGCAGAGGGAGGCCAGATAGAAATAAATGTAGGGCAGGGTCAAAGGGGATTTCGCGCTGAACAGGACGACAAGTCCGATGACGAAGGCGGTGAGCCCCACCAGGGCCAGATAATAATAGCTCAAAGCCGTGCCTTTGACGGCCAGATAGAAGGAAGGGGACAGGGGAGGCTGCCCTTCCCTTCCGATCTCGTAGATAGCCTTCTGGCCCGTTTGGTAGATCACCCACAGCAGCTTAACCTGGTCGGCTCGGTTCTTGACCGGATTGCCGTTGATCTTGAACAGGATGTCGCCCAGTTTGATCCCGGACAGATAGGCCGGGCTGTCTCTGATGACCTTGACCGCGATGAGGCCGGTGGACCGTTCCGCCCACTGCACTCCGTCCGTCGGTTCTTTCCAAGTGACGCGGCGATAGATATTGAACCCTCCCAGGCCGAGGAGAATGAGGATGAGAGGGATGGCCAGGGAGGTGAGACGTTTGTTCATCGTATCAAATCCAAAAAATTGAACCCATTATGCAAAAAAAATATCCTATTGAAGCGAATGACGCAGGCTGGACCGGACGGCCCATTTGATGGCCGGCTGCTGCTTCAGCTTTTTGACCTCCTTGTCCTCCTCCAACCCCAAGGGCTTGGTGTTGCGGGATAGAAAGGTGCTCATATAATCAAATGATGGTTTCTGGGCGGGGACGTTTTCCTGGGCCTGCAAAACGCCGGAGTAGGCCCCACCCTTCGGCGTCGTCGGCCTCTGGGGAGGGGAGAGGAGGGAGGCCAGCCCCAGGGCTGCCACGAAGCAGGCCGCCAGACATGCCTTTCTTTTCACACTCTAAAATTAAGGCTTTCCATCAGGTTTGTCAACCAATTCGGCGGAATCTCCAATTTGCCAGATCTAAAGCTGTTTCATGAATTTGACAACAGCCCCTGGTTCCCCTAACATGGAGATTTCCTAGCAACAGCTGGCAACAGAAAGACGAGCCATCGAGTTTCTTAATGAGGTAATCTTTATCTTATGCCTTATTTCCTCTGCCGCTTAGCCACGGATGACGGCCGGTTGATCAAAGAATCCTGCTTGGCGCCGTCCCGCGAAGAATGCCGCAAATATTACGAGTCCCGCGGCCTGTGCGTCCTGTCCGTCCGCAAGGATTGGGGCAAGGTCCAGCTCTCGCTCTCCAGCCTGGACCGGCGGGTGCGGGAAAAGGATTTCATCCTGTTCAACCAGGAGCTGATGTACCTGCTGCGGGCCGGCTATCCGGTCCTCAAGAGCCTGGAGCTTATCATGAGCCGGACCAAGAACCAGAACATGAAGGAGGTCCTCTTGCGGGTGGCGGACGATGTGCGCAGCGGAAGGACCCTGTCCGAGGCCTTCACTCCTTTTCAAGACCGTTTTTCCACAGTCTACACCGCTTCCCTGATGGCCGGCGAGCAGAGCGGCAACCTGGCCCAGGCCATCAACCGCTACACGGATTATGCCAAGGACATCAACAAGACCAAGTCCCGCATCCGGTCGGCCCTGATCTATCCCAGCCTGCTTCTGGTCTTTTCCTTCTCCCTGATGATGGTCCTCATTAATTTCATCCTGCCCCGCTTTTCCGGTTTCTATGCCGATTTCCGGTCCGAACTGCCGGGGATTACCCGCTGGATCATGGCTGCCGCCCTGGCCATCCGGCGTTCCATGCTCTTCCTCCTCTTGTTCGGAGTTCTTCTCGGGGCGGCCTATTTCTGGTTGAAGCGGAGGGAGAGGAACCGCGTCTGGCTCGACCGTATCAAACTCCGCCTTCCCTATGCCAGGCGGATCTGGATCGAGTCAGGCGTTTCCCTATTTTCCCGGACGATGGGGCTCCTGCTGGGAGCCGGCATTACGCTCATTCAGGCCTTGGTCATTTCCTGCCGGGCCATTCCCAACCGCTTCCTGGTCCACCGAGTAGCCGGCGTCCCGGATGATATCAAAAACGGCCAGAACCTCTCTGATTCCCTGGTCAAGGCCGGCTTTTTCCCCTCCCTGGCCATTGACATGATCCGTATCGGCGAGTCCTCGGCCAACCTGGAGGGCATGCTGTCCGAGGTCTCGGATGTCTATGACGAAGAGGTCCGCTCGCGGGTGGATACCTTTGTCTCCCTGATCGAGCCGGTCCTCATCATCGTCATGGGGCTTCTCGTGGCGGCCATGCTCCTTTCCGTTTACCTGCCCATTTTTAATATAATAAAGATAACGAGATAACCGGATATGGCTAAAAAGGAAACAGAGACGACCCTCCTCTCCGAGGAGAAGGAGGTCAGAAAGCTGGCCGAGCGCTATCATGTCCCGACCGTGGATTTGGGCCGGGTTTCGCTTGACCGGGAGCTGGTCCAGTCCTTCCCCCCGGACTTCCTCTACCGGGCCAACTTCATCCCCTTCGGCCGGGAGGGCCAAGCCGTCCAGGTGGCGGTGGCCGACCCCTCCGACATCGAAACCATCGACGCCGTGGAGTCCTTCCTGGGCCGCAAGGTTCAGGTTTTCGCCGCTTCCAAGCGGGCCATCCACGAGGCCTTGCGCAGGAGCGAGGCCGCCCTGCAGGTTCTCAAGGACGCCACCGAGGGGTTCATCACCCAGATCGTGGAGAAGGAGGGGGGTGAGGAGGAGGAGGTCATCTCCATCGAGAAGCTGGCCGACCAGGACGGCTCCATCATCAAGCTGGTCAACACCATCATCTTCACCGCCGTTCAGAAGCGGGCCTCGGACATCCACATCGAATCGCGGGAAGAGGGCGTCCGGGTCAAATACCGCGTGGACGGCGTCCTCAGCGAGGCCATGGAGCCTGTCGACCGGAAGTTCCACTCGCCCATCATTACCCGCATCAAGGTCATGGCCGAACTGGACATCGCCGAGCGGCGGGTCCCCCAGGACGGCCGCTTCCGGCTCCGCATCAAGGACAAGACCATAGACTTCCGCATTTCCATCATGCCCGCCATCTTCGGCGAGGACGCGGTGATTCGTATTCTGGACAAGGAGATGATCACTGAAGCCTTCGCCGAGCTGCGCCTGGATCTGCTGGGTTTTTCCGCGGAGATCCTGCAGAAATTCCGCCGCTACATCGTCCAGCCCTACGGGATGATCCTGGTCACCGGCCCCACCGGCAGCGGCAAGACCACGACTCTGTACGCCGCCCTGACCGAGATCAAGAGCCCCGAGGACAAGATCATCACCATCGAGGACCCGGTCGAATACCAGATTGAGGGCCTGACCCAGATTCCGGTCAACGAGAAGAAGGGCCTTACCTTCGCCCGGGGGCTGCGCTCCATCCTGCGCCACGACCCGGATAAGATCATGGTGGGCGAGATCCGCGACCCGGAGACGGCTCAGATCGCCATTCAATCCGCCCTGACCGGGCACCTGGTCTTCACCACCGTCCACGCCAACAACGTCTTCGACGTCATCGGCCGCTTCCTCCACATGCAGGTGGACCCCTACAGCTTCATCTCCGCCTTGAACTGCATCCTGGCCCAGCGTCTGGTGCGGCTCCTCTGTCCGCAGTGCAAGGCGCTGGTCAAGCCCAGTGAGGCCCTGCTGGCCGAGTCCGGGCTGAGCCCGGAGAAATCGCGCCGGCAGGCCTTCTTCGAAACCCGGGGCTGTGCCGAGTGCGGGATGACCGGCTACCGCGGCCGGACGGCCATCGCCGAGCTGCTGGAGCTGTCGGACGTCATTCGGGAAATGATCCTGGAGCGCAAGCCCCTATCCGAGGTGAAAAAGCGGGCCAAGGCGGAGGGCATGGTCTTTCTCAGAGAAGTGGGCATGGACAAGGTTTTCCAAGGCTTGACCAGCCTGAAAGAGCTGAATAAGGTGACCTTCGCGGAGTGAACCGATGAGCGGCCTGTTGGACAGCCTGAAAGATTATTTCGCCCGCGGCCCGGTTCTCTCCCTGTCCTTCATGCTGACGGGACGCAGCCTGAGCTGTCTGTACGCCCCGGGCCGTGAGCGCCGGGCCAGAAGCCAAGCCCTGCTGGCCTTGAAGCCGGGCGCTGTGGTGCCTTCTTTCGAACGTCCCAACATCAAGGACACGGCGGAGTTGGGTGAAAAGATCAGAGAAGCCCTGCGCCGGACGCAACCGGCTGTCCGAGAGGCTGCCCTCTTGGTGCCCGAATCCTGCCTGAAGAGCTTTATCCTCACCTTCGATGAATTTCCGGCCTCAGCCGAGGAGCGACGGGAGCTTCTCCTATGGAGGCTGAAAAAACAGATGCCCTCCCTGCCGGAAGACGTCCGGCTGTCCTTCGACCTGTTGGGCAACGGCTCTCTCCAGCGCGTCTTCATTTCCGTAGCCCGGCCGGCCGTCATCGGGGAGTTTGAGAATGTGTTTGCCGCCGGGGGGTTGAAGGTCCGGAGCGTCGGCCTTCCCACTTTGGGACTGTTCAACCTCCTGGACAGGGACAGGGAGAAGGACGTCCTCCTGGCCAATGTCGAGGAGGATGCGGTCAGCCTGCTGGCCGTGCTGGAGGGAGAGCCGGCTCTCTACCGTTTCAAACCCTACCTGGCCGAATCCGGGCCGACTGGACACAGCCTGGAGAACAGCGTCATCAAGGAGGTGGCCGGCACTCTGACCTATCTTGAGGACCGGGAGAAGAAGACGGTCAAGACTTTGTGGCTGAGAGGGGGCCTGGGGGCCGACGTCTCGGCCCTGGCTGAGGCTTTTCAGAAAAAGCTTCCCCTGCCCGTCCGCACCCTCGAGCCTCCGGCCTCCTTCGGCTTGACTTCCCGGGAGAGGCATTTTCTGGCGCCGCTTCTTGGATATTGGGCATGAGAAACAACCGCACGATCCGCATCAACCTGGCCAGCCAGCCGCTGCAGAACAAGCGCCTCTTTCGGGCGCTGCTGGCCCTTTTGTTGGTTCTGGTGGTGGGGGTCGGTTTTGTCGCCGGCTGGAGCTTTATCCGCCAGGAGGTCAGGAGCCGCCGGCTGGCCGTCGAGTCGGCCGGCCTGGAGCGCTCTATGGAGTCGGCCCGGTTCGAATCGTCCCGCTTCCGCTCCCGAGCCCTGGATTTGTCCAAGAAGGAAAAGGCCCAGGTAGATTTTATGAACGACCTCATTCTGCGCAAGAGCTTTTCCTGGGTCGGCCTCCTGTCTCGGCTGGAGGAAGCCCTGCCCGCCTCGGGCGCCGTCACTTCGCTCAGCCCGGCTTTCAGCGGAGGCTCGAAAGCCGAAGTGACGATGACGGCCGTTTTCCAGAGCCTGAACGACCTGCTGACCTTTATCCAGAACCTGAATGCCCGCGGGTTTTCCAGCATCCGACTCATCAGCGAGGGGAAGAACGGCTACGGTCAGTTGGAATCTGAAATCTCGGTGGTCTATGAAGGAACTCGTTAAATTTTTAGAGCCCGGGGAGCGGAAAATCCTGGCCGGCTTGTCTGCGCTGTTGGGGGCGCTGCTGGTATTCCTGCTGGCCTTCTCCCTGGCGGCGGGGGGGGCCTTCAGCCGACGGGTATCGGCGGTGAATTCCCTGCGCCGGCAGTTCCAATCGGCCGACCGGGAAAGAACCGCCCTCCGGCAGGAGTTTTCCCAATGGGAAGAGGCCGGCCGGGACGGCCTGGCTTTGCGCCAGGACCGTTTCTACCGGGAATCAAACGGCATCAATGAACTGCGCCTCGACCTCCAGGAGGTCTTCAGCGGGGTAGGCCTGGAATTCCCTCAGGCCAAGTTCGATTATTTAGAGTTTGAAAAAGAGAAAGCCCGCAAGGTCGCGGTCAGTTTCAATTTTTCGGGATCCTACGGGCTGCTTAAGCAATTTCTGGCCGAGGTTGAAAAGCAGCCCCGTTTTCTTTTTGTGGAAAGGATCAACTTTCTCAATATCGATACGGGCAGCGGAAACCTCCTCTTGAAAATCACACTGGCGGCTTACTATGCGATATAAGGATCGCTTTTTCGCGCCAGCCGTCCACTTTTTTCATACGGATGCCTTACGGAAAAAGAAAAGCTTCTTTAATAGGTTGAAAGATGAAGTATGTCTTGGAATTCTGATAATACTTGCAGGCGGGCTGCTTTTGGCCGGGTCGGTGGACAAACGGGAGGTTAAAACGACGGAACTTTCGCCCGGCCAAAGCCTCATCCGCAAGGACCTGCTGGTGAAGCCCCGGCCTGCGGAGGTGCGGCCGAGGCGGAACATCTTTGTTCGCGGCGGAGGAGCAGCCGTCGAGCCGGGGCCGCCGGCCAACGTGGCCCCGCCCCAGGTCGAGACTCCCTCCGACAAGGCCGTGCCGGAATCCGTCGGCCCAGATATCCGCTATATCGGCTTTGTCACAACGGCCCGGAAGATCGTCGGGCTGGTCCTGGTGAACGGCCAAGCCCTGGCCGTGGCCGAGGGCGACCGGGTGGCCGGCGACTACACTGTCCTGAAAATCAGCCCCGAGACCCTGGAACTGGCCGGCCCGGACGGCCAGACGAAAACGATCTCCATCAAGGGAGAAAACATATGAAGAGGTTCGTCCTTTTGGCAGCTGTGATGTTGAGCTTATGGGGATGCGCCACGTTCAACCGTTCCTACAAGCTGGGGAACCAGGCTGAGCTCAACCGGAACTGGGCCGAAGCCATTCGCTTCTATGAGGCGGCGGCACTGGAAGATCCCAAGGAGCCCGTCTATCGGCTGGCCATGGCCCGGGTCAAGTATGCCGCCAGCCTGGGATACATCCTTCAGGGGCGCCGCCTGGCCGGTGAGGGCAAGATCCAGGAGGCCCTGGCCGAATATGCCAAGGCCCGCGCCTACGATCCGTCCAACCGCTTCCTGCTGGAGGAAATCCGCCGCCTGGGCGAGACTCCCAAGCAGGTGGAGAACCAGGCTCCGGAGAAGCTGGAACTGCCCTTCAAGCTTCGGGCCGGGAACGAAGTCGTCACCCTGAATTTTCCCCAGGAGACGAGCCTCCGCTCCCTGTTCCTGGCCCTGGGCCGGTCCGCCGGCGTGAACATCCTCTTCGATGAGAATTTCCGCGATATCCCCTTCTCCATCAACTTGGCCGAGGTCACCTTCGCGCAGGCCCTCTCGGCCCTGTGCATCGCCACCAAGAACTTCTACCGGCTCATCGACGAACGGTCGGTCATCATCGTGCCCGACCAGCCCATGAAGAGAATCCAGTACGAGATGAACGCCATAAAAACCTTCTACCTGTCCAACATCAAGGCCGAGGAGGCCCTCCAACCCCTGCAGCAAATGATCTCCAGCTCATTCAAAGCGTCCAAGGTCTTCGCCGACAAGTCCCTCAACACCATCACCGTCCGCGACACGCCGGAGACGGTGGAGCTGGCCTGGCGGCTGCTCAGCCAATGGGACAAGCCCAAGGCCGAGGTCCTGATCGACCTGGAGATCATGGAAGTGTCGCGTATCAGGATGCGGCAGCTCGGCCTCAGCTTTGACCAGAGCATCGTCGGCCTGCGCTACGGCGAACCCCCGGCCGCGGGAGGGACAAGCTGGGTCAACCTTAAGGACCTGGACTTCAGCAAGGCCGGGAATTTCATGCTGACCCTGCCCCTGGCCTTTCTCCAGTTCCTGGAATCGGACGCCGACACCCGCATCATCGCCCAGCCCCGGCTGAGGGGGCTGAGCGGCGAGGAGATGAAGTCTATGGTCGGCCAGAAGGTGCCCATCCCCAAAACGACCTTTGCCCCCATCGCCGCGGGCGGCGTCAGCCAGCAGCCCATCACCAATTACGATTATCAGGACGTGGGCATCGACATCAAGATCACCCCCCAGGTTCACTTGGAGGGAGAGGTCACCCTCAACCTGGAGCTGAAGATCACCTCCCTGGGCGGGACGGGTGTGGCCGACATCCCCATCATCACCACCCGGGAGATCAAGAACGTCCTCCGGCTGAGGGACGGCGAGACCAACCTCCTGGCCGGCCTGCTCCGGGATGAAGAGCGCAAATCCATCACCGGCATTCCCGGCCTGAAAAGCCTGCCGCTCCTGGGCCGGCTCTTCTCCTCCGAGGACACGCGGCTCGAGCAGACGGACGTTATTCTGATGATCACGCCCTATATCATCCGGCGGGTCCCCCTGACCCCCGAGGACCGCAAGGCCCTGTGGGTGGACATCAAGGAGGCCGGCGCCCCGGCCGGGGAACCGCAGGCGGACGAACAGTACATGGAACGGGAGCTCCTCAGCCGGCTCCGGCCGCCCCGTCCCGAAGAGGCCGGGCATGAAAGCGGAAATCAGATCGTGCTCAGCCCGGCCAATTTCGAGCTGTCCCGCAACCGCGGGGAGTTCCGCATTACGGTCAACATACAGAGCGCCCAGCCGGTGGGCAACCTCTCCCTGAACCTCAACTTCAACAGCCAGGTCATCAAGCTCAAGGATGTGGTCGAAGGCCCCTTGGTCAAGCAGTTGGGCGAGAACGCGCCATTTCTCAAGAACGTGGATAATGCCGCGGGCGCCTGCACCATCGGCATTTCCAGCACGGATTTGAGCAAAGGGATCAAGGCCGTTGGGAATCTGGCCGTTCTCCTCTTTGAAACGGTCAATCCGGGCGAGACACAGATCTCCATCGGCGGCGTCACGGCTAACGGCCCCGGCGGACAGGTCGTCTCTTTCACCACCCGAAACGCCCGGGTGGTGGTGCGCTAGTCGGTCCCTGTTCCATTGGTCGAGTATGATCGCGATCCTGACCGGTCCCCTCCACGCGGGCAAGACAACCTTTCTCCGGAAAGTCATCCCCAAGCTTCAAGACGGCGGTCTTCAGGTCGGGGGTTATGCGACCCCGGCCCTTTGGTCAGGGGGCAGGGTTGAAGGATATGACCTGGTTGACCTTGGGGCGGGCGGCCGTCTGCCGTTCTTAAGAAGAGAAGGCCGGCCGAGCTGGCCCAAGGTCGGTCCCTTCCTTCTTATTCCGCAAGGCCTGCGCCGGGCCGTAGGGATCATTCGCCGGGCACCCTTGACCGGCCTCCTGGCCGTGGACGAGGTGGGGCCCCTCGAGCTTCAGGGTGGCGGAGTGCGGAAAGCGCTGGACATGGCCTTGGCCGTGCGGGCCGGGCCCACGCTCCTTGTCGTCCGGGAGACCATCCTGGCCTCCCTGCTCGCTTCTCTCGGCCTTCCCCCCGCGCCCGTTGTTGATTTCAGGATGAAAGAAGCCGAACAGACGCTTCAAAATATTTTACTGGGTTAACGGCCTCCGGCTAGAAGGTCTCTTTTCGCACGATCACCCGATTGATCACTTCGATCAGGAATTCCGGCTTGATGGGCTTGGAGATATAATCATCCATGCCCGAGGCCAGGCAGCGTTCTTTGTCGTCTTTCATGGCGTGGGCGGTCATGGCCACAATGGGAATATGAGTGCCCGTTTTTTTCTCCTCTTGGCGAATGGCCATGGTCGTATGGCAGCCGTCCAGGTTGGGCATCTGGACGTCCATCAGGATAAGGTCGAAAGTGTCGGTCGGCAGGAGGGACAGCACCTCAACGCCGTCTTGGGCAATCTTGACGCTATGACCATATTTCTGGAGGACGCGCTCGGTCATCTTTTGGTTAATGATGTTGTCTTCGGCCACGAGAATTTTTAGGGGACGGCCGGCTTTACGTAGAGAATGACGGGTGATCAAGGGCAGGGCTTCTTGTTTTTCGGCGGTCGTTCCGAGCGTCAGCAGGATGGCGTCCAGAAGAAGCGATTGCTTGATCGGCTTGGTCAGATAGGCGGAAATACCCAGTTTCCGGCAGAGGGCGGCGTCGCCGCGGATGCCGGCGGAACTGATCATCATGATGAGAATGCTGGAAAATCGGGGATCCTGTTTGATTCTCTGGGCAAAAGTGAAGCCGTCCATTTCGGGCATATTGGCGTCGAGAAGAATAAGGGGAAAGGATTGGCCCAGGGTGCTGGAGCTTTCCAGCATGGTCAGCGCTTGGATTCCGCTTTCCGCCGCGGCCGGCAGCATCTGCCAGTTGGTGAGCATCTCTTGAAGGATTTGCCGGTTGGTGGCGTTGTCGTCCACCACCAGCACTCTGAGGTCCTTGATATCCTTGAATTCCACGGGTTTCAACTCCACCTCCGGAGTCTGAGCCAGCCCCATCTGAACGGTGAAATGAAAAGTGCTGCCTCGCCCGAGCTCGCTTTCCACCCATATTTCTCCGCCCATGATCTCGACCAGATGGGAGGTGATGGCCAGGCCCAGGCCCGTCCCCCCGTATTTTCGCGATATGGAGCTGTCCACCTGCATGAAGGGGTCGAAGATCATCTTTTGTTTGACCGGGGGGATTCCAATTCCTGTATCCTTTACCTTGAAATGGATCAACGTGCCGGAGGGCGTCTGCTCGCCTTTTTCCAAAGTCACAATCACTTCTCCCTTGGCCGTAAATTTGATGCCGTTGCCGATGAGGTTGGTCAGGATTTGGCGGAGTCGTCCGGGATCGGCGATCACCCGGTCCGGAATATCCGGCGGAATGGAGTAAGCCAGTTCCAGGCCTTTCCTGTCGGCCTGGATGGCCATAACGGAAATAATGTTATGGATCGTGTCCCGGAGATTGAATTGGACGGGATCGAGTTCGAACTTTTTGGCCTCGATTTTGGAGAAGTCGAGAATGTCGTTAATGATGTTCATCAAGGATTCGGAGGAAGTCTTTATGGCTTCCAGGTACTCCCGCTGCTCCGGAGTGAGCTCCGTGCCCAGGGCCAGCTCGGTCATTCCGAATATCCCGTTCATGGGAGTTCGGATCTCGTGGCTCATGTTGGCCAGGAATTCGCTCTTGGCCCGGCTGGCGGCCTGGGCTTCCTTCTTGGCCAGGACCAGCTCGGTCACATCAATCAGGTTGAAAATAAACCCCTCGTAGTGGCCGTTGAGATAGACCGGCTGAAGCCGGAAAATAGTTTCCAGCCCGCGGAAGGGCGCTTCCTTGACGACGGCGCTGGAATTCGGCTTTTCCTTGAATTCCTGGATATCCTTCCTCAAATCGCCGGCTTCCTGGAAGGGGTCGAAATCCCAAAGAGGCTTTCCGATCAACTCGGACTTTTTCTTGCCCAAAAGCTTGAGGAAGTAGCCGTTGACTTCCAGGATCTGATCATGAGGGTCGGCCAAGAGGATCCCTTCTTCCATGCCCGAGATCATCGCTCCCAGTTTGGCCGCTTCTTTCTGTATGATCTGCTCGGCCTGCCGGCGCTCCTGGATTTCTTTCTGAAGCTCCGAGGTGCGTTCTTGAACATTCTCTTCTAATTGGATATTTTTCTGCCGAATGGCCCGGGTCCTCAGCTGGATGTAAGAAAGGATGAGGAGGAGGCCGGCCAGGATGGCCCCGCCCCTGAACCAAATCGTCTGGGTGAAGGGAGGGGTGATGGTGATCTTCAGGGCCGCGCCTTCTTCGTTCCAGACCCCATCGTTGTTGGAGCCCTTGGCCCTGAAGACATAACGGCCCGGCGGCAGATTCGTATAGGTCACAAAATGCCGTTGGCCCACGTAATTCCAATCTTTTTCGAAACCGTCCATCTTGTAGGCGTACTCATTCCTATCCGGCATGATGAAATCCAGGGCCGCGAATTCGAAAGAAAAAACGTTTTCTTTATAGGAAAGCGCGACGGCTTCCGATTCGGTGATGCACTTTTTCAAGATGGGGCGCCCGCCCGGCCCCTGGCCTAGGGGGACCGACTTGTTAAAGATCTGGAAATCCGTGATCACCACCGGCGGAATATGAGGATTATCCTTGAGGTCGGAGGGGTGAAAGATGTTGAAGCCGTTGATGCCGCCGAAGAGCATCTCTCCGTTTTTGGTCTTGCAGTAAGCCCCGAAATTGAACTCATTGCTCTGCAGCCCGTCCCGGACGTCGTATTTCTTGAATTTTTGAGTATTCGGGTTGAAACAGGCTAACCCTCTGTTGGTGGACAGCCACAGATTCCCCGGGTCATCCTCGAGAATGCCGTAGACCACGTTGTTGGGCAAGCCCTGCTTGACCGTATAATGGCTGAAGGTTTCCGTGGCCGGGTTGAAGCGGTTCAGCCCCCCGCCCCTGGTGGCCAGCCAGATGATTCCCGAGCGGTCTTCGTAGATGCAGAAGATGCAGTTGTTGCTCAGGCTTTGGGGATTCTCCGGGTCGTGCAGATAGCGCCGGAATTTCCCAGTAGAACGGTCGAAGGCATTGAGCCCGCCGTTGCGGGTCCCAATCCACATCTTCCCCGACCTATCTTCGTAAACAACGCGGATGTCATTGTCGCTCAAGCTGGCCGGGTCATTCGGATCGTTCTGGCAATGGGAAAAACTGTTTTTGCTGCGATCGAATCGGTCCAGCCCCAAAAGAGTCCCCACCCAGAGCACTCCGCCCCGATCAAAAAAAATAGTGTTGACAATATCGTCCGAGAGGCTGCCGGGATTTTTGGGATTATGAAGGTAGCGAGTCCAGAGGTTCGTCCTGGGATCAAACCGGTTGAGGCCGCCGCCCTGAGTTCCTACCCATAAAGCTCCCTGCCTGTCTTCGGTAATACAATAAACCAGGTTGCTGCTCAAACCCTGGGAGGCTCCCGGGTTGTATTGATAGAGATTGAATCGCTTCGTTTTCGGGTCGAAGCGGTTCAGGCCGTTGAATGTCCCAATCCACAAATTCCCCAACCTGTCTTGGTAAATGGCCCGAACGGCATAGCCGGCCAGGCTCTGTGGATCGCCCTCTTGGCGGGTATAGTGAATGAACGCTTTTTTGGCGGGGTTGTAACAATTGAGGCCGCCGCCGAATGTGCCGATCCAGATCATTCCCGTCCTATCTTCATAAAAGAAACGGATATCATCACTGCTCAAGCCGTTCGGGTTCTTCGAATCATATCGGTAGCGGGTGACCTTCTGCGTCTCCGGGTTCAACAGGCTCAAGCCTCCTCTTCTGGTGCCGATCCAGATCAACCCCCGGGAGTCCTCAAAGATGGTGCGGATGTTGTTGGTGCTGAAACTCAGGGGATCCTGGGGGTTATTCCCGAAACTGATGAAACGCTTTTCCCGGAGGATATACTCGTTGAGCCCTCCGTTTTCCGTGCCGATCCACAGGTTGCCGGAGCGGTCTTCACAGATGGCCACAACCTGGTTGTCGTTGAGGCTGGCGGCGTCGTGGGGGGCATGCCGGAAATGGACAAATTCTCCTGGGCCGGGGTTGAATCGATCAAGGCCGTCGAAGGTGCCCACCCACAGCAGCCCGGAACTGTCCCTTATAAGGCAATTAATGCGGTCATTAATAAGGCTGTTGGGATTTTTTAAATCGTTCCGATAATGGGTGAATTTTTTTGAAGCTGGGTCAAAACGGTCGAGCCCCCCTCCGTAAGTGCCGACCCACAGGGTGCCGGAGTTGTCTTCGCAAATGGAGGTGACTCGGTCGTTGGCCAGGCTGTTGGGGTTTCCTCGTTCATGACGAAAGCTTGTTATCTTTCTAGTTTCCCGATCCAGCCGGTTGAGCCCGCCCGCCAATGTTCCGATCCAGATGTTTCCCTGGCCGTCTTCATGGAGGGCCAGGATATTGCCGTCGGGAAGGCTGTTGGGATCCGCCGGGTCGGAGGCATAGACGGTGAAGCGGAGACCGTCATATTGGTTCAGCCCGTCCTGTGTACCGATCCACATGAATCCTTTACGGTCCTGGATAATCCAATTCACCGCGTTTTGGGACAGGCCTTCCTGGTTGGCCAGGCGTCGAACCTGAAAAGGCTCCTCTTGGGCCTGAAGAGCCGGGGTCAGGCAAAGGAGGCTCAACCATAGCCAAATGAGGGCTTTCCCCAGGACCGGTTTCTTGGCGCCCCGGGGGCCAAGGCACTTCTTTTCCCCGAATTTCTCTTCTGTGACAATGACAATGCCTAAACGGCGCGGCTCTTTCATTTGCTTTTCCTTATAAGATAAGCGGCGGTTCTTGCGACAGGGGCTTGAATAGTCCCGACAGGATCCACGGGAGGCCCTCCTTCCTTTCCAGTTTTGTATTGAAATGATAATTCCAAAAAAGATATATTTCAAGAGAGCCGCTCATTCCGGGTGAGGGAGAACATATGGAGCCTATTGGCCAGATGGCGACCGGGGAAGTCGTAAAGCTGTTTCAATCCATAGGGCGGGCTTCTCTTCTCGGCGACATCCAGAACAGCCATTCGGGCAACATGGCTCTGAAAATCAGGGGGGCCGGCGGCCGGGAGGTCATGGCCGTTACCGCCACCGGGTCCCAGAAGGGCGATCTGGAGCCTGGACAGATCTGTTTCCTCCCCTTACCTGTAACGGACCTAAGATCGTCCAGGGCTTCCAGGGAGTCGAACATCCACGCCCGGATTCTCAGCCTGGCGGGTGTCAGCGCTTCGCTCCATGCCCACACCAAGGATCTCCTGGTGGCCACCCTGGACGATGAGCCTAAGCCCAACGTCCCCCGTCCTTTCGTCCCCGTGGACCTTCTGGGCTTCACCCATCTCAAGGGTCTCATCCCCGTGGACTGGGTCCGGGTCCCCAGCGGTTCCGCTGAGATGGCCGGAATTGTTTCCTCCCGCCTGGCGGTTTATCCCGCCGCCATGATCCAGGCTCATGGGGTGTTCACCCGAGGGGGGACGCTCCAGGAAGCTTTATTCCATGCCTGCCTAGCCAATAATTCGGGTTTTATCGTTCGTCTCCTGGAAAAATTGAAGGTGGACGTGGACCGGCTGAGGGTCGAGATTCAAAACGACCCCGCGGCCTGCTTCGATTTCAAGCCTCATCCCTATGAAGCCGGGAGCGAGCCAGGCTGTGAGTTCCAGGAGGAGGAAGAGATGCGGGCCGAGTTCATCAAGACGGGCGCCCGTATTTTCGAATCACGCCTTTCGCCTTTTCACACCGGTTCGCTTTCGGCGCGCAGGACGAAGCACCTGCTCTTGGCACCCCAAGCCTCCATGCCCCGGGATCTTCCCGGGCCGCTTCTCTGTCTTCCCCTCGATCCGCAGCCGAACGACGGTCCCGAAATCAGCCGCCATAAGGCCCTCTTGGCCGGGAGTGATTTCCAAACCCTCCTGCACTGCCATCTGCCGGAGGCCGAAGCTCAGGCGCACTGGGTTGACCCGGCCACGGGCCGGCCGGCCGAGCGCATCACGGCCATTGACGCGGAAGGCGGTTTCCTCTATCCGGTTGTGCCCGTTGTGCCCCCCGGGACGAAAACGGACGATATCATCCGGCTTCTACAAGATAACAAAATGGTCGTGGTGCGGGGTGGGGGCGTGTGGGCCGCCGGCCGCCAATCTCTATCCGAAGTCCTCCACCACCCCTCTTCTCTGCGGGAAATTTGCTTGTACAGGCTGGGCGCTCTTGAGCGCGGGCTGGATGTGCGGAGGATGGAGCGGCAAAGATCTTAAGGGATACGTACCTAATTCCAGAGAATTAAGTACATATCCCTGTATGATTTCAAATATTCCCTATCTATCTTTGGGGCTCTATGATGATTTTCATTGAGTTGCCGGCCTTGGCCGTGAGGTCGAAGCCCAACCCCGTCTCGGCCAGAGGAAGCCGATGGGTGATGAGGTCGGTGACAGTGATCCGTTTGAAGCGGAGGAGAGCGACGGTTTGGACCAGATCGTCGAGGCTGGCGGCGTAAGAAGTTTTCAGGGTGATCTCATTCCGCCAGAATTCGTTGGCCGGCAGGATGAGCTTGTCGTCGGGATGGGGGACGGCGAAGAAGAGGACCGTCCCGCCCCGGTCCACGGAGGCCAGGGCTTGATGGGCGGCCTGGAGCGCCCCGGCGCATAGGATGACCAGGTCAGCCAGCCGGCCTTCATTGACTTGCCTGAGCTTTTCGGCGTTGAATTCCTCGGCCTGGAATACGTGGCCGGCGCCGCAGGAGCGGGCCATTTTCAATCGAAAGGGGCTGATGTCTGTGGCCACCACCCGGCCGGCCCCGCGGGACACGGCCAGCTTGATGTGGAGCAGGCCGGAGAGTCCGCTGCCGATGACCAGAACGGTCAGACCCGGCCCCAGGCCGGCCACCCTCTGCCCGCGCAGCACGCAGCCCAAAGGCTCGATGAACGTCCCCTCCTCGAAGGAGAGCTCCTCGGGCAGGAGCAACGTCCCGCGGTCCACGTTCAGGGCCGGGACGCGGACATATTCGGCAAACCCGCCCGGGTCGAAGTTGGTGGTGTGGAGAGTTTGACAGGCGGTCTGATGTCCGGCCAGACAGTAAGGACAGGTATTGCAGGGCACATGGTGGGAGACGAAGACCCTGTCGCCGGGCTTAAACTTGGAAACCTTCGGCCCGGCCTCCTCCACCACGCCGGCAATTTCGTGCCCCAGGACGAGGGGCGCTTTCTTGATCCGGTACCACTCCAGGACGTCGCTGCCGCAGATGCCGCTGGCCATGATCTTGACCAGAAGCTCGTCGGGGCCGATGGCCGGGATCGGCCTCTCCTCCAGACGGATGTCGCTGTTGCGGTAGTACATCGCTACGCGCATGGTTCTTTCCCCGGTCCCCTGAATCATGGCGAGGGCTGGCCCGGCCCTCTCATTTCTTTTCGCGCCTGAATAGGTCATAGGCCTCGGCGGCCGATTTCTTCTGGTGGACGATGGCCCGCACAGCCTTGATCATGGCCACCGGCGAGTCGGACTGGAAGATGTTGCGGCCCATATCCACGCCCACGGCGCCGCTTTGGACGGCGCTGGCCGCCAGCTCCAGGGCCTCCTTTTCCGGCGTTTTCTTGCCGCCGGCAATGACCACCGGCACGGGACAGGATTCCACCACCGTCTCGAAATCCTCGCAGTAGTAAGTTTTGACCAGATGGGCGCCCAGCTCGGCGGCGATGCGGCAGCTCAGGCCGAGGTAGCGCGCGTCGCGGACCATGTCTTTGCCCACGGCCGTGACGGCCAGGACGGCGATCCCGTATTCTTCGGCCTCGTCGACCAGGTTGGCCAGGTTGAGCAAGGTCTGCCGCTCGTAGGGCGAGCCGACGAAGATGGACAGGGCCACGGCCGCCACATTGAGCCGGACGGCGTCCTTCAGGGAGACGGTCGTCCCTTCGTTGGACAGCTCGCTCAGGATGCTCGTCCCGCCCGAGACGCGGAGGACGATGGGGATGTCGGCTTCGGGGGGGACCGACGTGCGCAGCACCCCGCGGGTCAGCATCAGCGAGTCGGCGTAGGGCAGGAGCGGCTCGATGGTCCGGCGGGGGACCTCCAGGCCGGCGGTGGGGCCGAGAAAGTAGCCGTGGTCCACGGCCAGCATGACTGTGCGGCCGGTGTCGGGTTTGATGATGCGCGACAGACGGTTTTTCAATCCCCAGTCCATGGATGCCTCCTCCTAGCCTTCCGGAATCATCCGCGGCCTCCGGAATTTTCTATGTCGGTAAAGAATTTATACCACAGGATATCCCGGCAGGCAATGCGCAGGGGGACTGGGGGGAAGGGCTCGGCGCCTGGCCGCGGTTCTTAACGCCGCGGAATCTCCGGGTTTCTCGGCGGCTGCGCAACTCGCCCCCTTCGGGGGGCTCAAACATGCTCGCCTGCCGACAATGATATGTCAGAAGCCTTCGAGACCCGTCGATTCCGGGCTAAACCGCTCATGGCGCCTCGC
>JBAVVA010000019.1:0-31942 GCA_049697055.1 Candidatus Aminicenantales bacterium | reverse complement strand
TTTCGTAACAGCGCAGGGCGAAATAGAAGTTGTCCGAATCATAAGCCAAAAACCCTTCGGACCTCTGGTTGGGTTCCCTTCCATAATCGGGCTGGTAGGTATTGAACCCCTCCACCTTGAGGGCCGTAGCCCAAGCTTCGTCGTCCAGGACGCCGTCGATTGCTGGCGGCTTAGCCGTCTTGGGCAAGATCGGTGGGTCTAAACTGAGAGCGCCGGCGGCGGCTTGGGCCAGGAGCAACAGCCCGGCGGCCAGGGCCGGGAGGGGGAGCATATTGCGAAAACTTATCATCTTGATCTTATTGTCCTCTAAATTTTAAATAAAAGATTCGCCCCGCCATAAAGTGAGGGTCTTTGCCGCGCGGCGCCGTCTATTTAAGGGAAACGGGGGCTTGTTCCAATTTCCGAAACTGTTCGGCGGTGAGGGGCGTACAATAGCCGGCGTACTGAACTCGCGGCGGGCCGGGGTTCTGGAGCAGTGCCCATTTTCCCTGATCGAAATCGAGGAAGGGGAAGCTCCAGTCCAACCCGTCCAGGACGGGGATGACGCCGCTCACATTCTCCAGTCCGGCCTCGGTCCAGGTCAACGGCCGGAAAGTCTTCTTCCTGATGTCTTTGATGATCTGGGTAGCATGGCATTCCGGGCAGGCCCGCCCTTGCTTGGCCACGGCATGGGAAAAGGACGGCGAGAACTCGATCATTGTTTTGTCCTTATAGACAAAGGACAGGCAGGTGGCCAGGGTGACCTTATTCCGGCTGTTCACCAGGAAAAAAACATCCTTGAGCGGCAGGGAGTGGCTTTTCCCTTCCCTGACCCTGGTCTCCATATGGCAGTTGTGGCAGGAGGGCAGCTCTTTGAGGTGGCAGGCGTTACAGTCCAGTTTGTCCTTGTGGACATTGTGGCTGGGAATGGAGGACACCTGGTCATGACATTTCCGGCAGCTCACCCCCAGGACGCCCTCCTGGGAATAAGTATCATAGGCTTTTCCGTCGCCGTGGATCTCTCGAGCCGTGTGGCAGTCCAGGCATTTCATCCCCTTTTCGAAATGGAGGTCGATGAACTGGTTGTTCTTCTTGGCCGCCTCCACGTCGCCGAGGCCGTGGCAGTCGAAGCAGGCTTTCTGGCTGCGGGCCTGCTCCGTGGAATAGGCTTGGCCGCCCTCGACTGTCTTGGCGTGGCAGGCGTCGCAGCTCTGAACGTGGCAGTTCAGGCAGTTCAACTGAGTGATGGGGATGCCGGTCAGCTTCTCCACTCCTCCCTGCTCTTGGCTGTACCAGAAAGCCAGCCCTCGGCTGGTGTGGTGGAGGCTGTTATCGAAGAAATTTTTCTCCGGCCATTGGCCTTCCTGCGAAAACCCGAAGACGATAAGCCCGGCTAAGGCGGCGAGTCCGATGAGGCGCAGTTTTTTGAACATCCCTTAACCTCCTTTGGTCAAGACCCGATGATATGCTTATGGGCTTGATGCGCCGCCCCCCATAATAGCCTCGTCCCCTTTAGAAAATCAATCAGGAGGGACGGAAAAAGAGATTCGCCCTCAGCCCATGAACAGGGCTTTGTCCGAGAAATTCGGCTCGCTGGTTAGGTTGATCCCCAGCCGCTTGAGTCCCGCCTCAGCGCCGGGCCTGGAGAGAAACGGCCAGAGTCATCTCCTGATCTCGATCTGTTCGAGGAGCGGCGGGAGGCCGAGCTCACTGAACCAGAATTTTCCGTCCCAAACAAAGTCGATATAGAGCCAATAGCGGCCCGGCGCGAAACCGGCCAGGTCCAGGACGAGCTCCGCCTCGGCCACGGCCCCCGCCGAAAAAGGCCTGGGCAGGTCGGCCCGGAATTCTTTCAAGGCATAGAGGCTGACCCGCGGCCGGCGGGGGTACAGTTTGGCCCCGACCTTGACCGCAGGATCATCCAAATCATGGCCGGCAGCGGCCGGGCTGCGGTTCTCAACCCGCACCTTGAGCGAAGGCTTGGCCGCCCCCCGAATGATCTTAGGCCCGACCGCCTCGCCCAGCCTGAGGTTAAAGCGCGGCTTATGAACGTAGTATTTCCAGGCTATCCATTTTTCTCCGGAAGCATGGTCCGTCTGGAGGAAGAACACCGCGCCTCCCCCCCGTTCCACCAGACGGGTCACTTCCTTGCGGGAGAGGCCGTGCATCTCCATGATGATATCGCCCGCTTTTTTCCGCTCGTGCCTGTACCACTGATGACGCGCCAGGCGATAGAAAAATCTATCCGTCCAGCGAACCGGCCGCTCAGGGATTTGAAAAACCAGCATCCCCCCCGGGGCCAGGATGCGCAGCAGCTCCAGGACGTATTTCCGGGAATAAACGGGGTCGATGTGCTGGAGAGTGATGCTGGAATAGACAAAGTCAAAGTGGCCGTCAGGGAATAGGCTGAGATCGTCGCGGTCATTTAGGAGAAACCGGCAGCCAGGCCCCCGGCGGTTGAGCTTGTTCGCCTGTTCGATCATGGTCGGGGAGATGTCCAGGCCCACCACCTCTTCGAAGATATCGGCCAGGGCTTGGGTCAGCCGGCCCGCGCCGCAGCCGAAATCGAGGGCCCTTCTCTTAGGCCTATCGAAGAGATTGGGCTTGATGTGGACCAGGACGTCTTTGATCTCCTCCCGTCCAGTCCGGAAGAAATCGTCCAGGTCCCACTTTCCCCCTCGTCGGGAGGGGTCGGTCAGCACGGCCCACAAGGGGTCCCTTTTGCCGAATTCGGTCCAAACGGCTTTAAGTTCCTTCAAGGACATCGGGCTGGGGAATGTACCATAGGCCGAAGACCGGAGTCAATTTGATTGCGATGATCTGCGGCAGGAGCTGTTTTTTGAGCCTTTATCAGGCTAATCGTTAGGGGTGAAATAAAGGGGGGGAGGATACCAGCAAAAATATCCTCGTTCAGGGTAGTTGACTATTGTGTTAAAATACAAATATTTAATCGTATAAATAGGAGTTTTTTGATATTTTTGATAATGTAAAGAAGCTTTGCGGGGGAGAGGAAGTGAAAGAAAGAGGCGGCCGGCCTGCGGAGAAAAGGGATAATGGCTCCTCCTAAGAACCTCATCAACCTATCCCCTTATATGGCTGAGATCAAGGACAAGGAGGGGGGGTTTGTTCTATCCTCCGACGGACAGCTCCTGGCTTCGGATAACTCTTTTCCAGGCCAAAATATCGACTGGGTCGAAGAATTCCTTGACTTGACGAGGACGATGACATCCATCCTGGAGGAGGCCAATGTCAGCGGCTTGGAGAGCAGTCTCTTGCAAGGCCCAAAACGGAAATTGGTCATCCGCCGAAATTCCCGGCTTGGTTTTTTCGTCATCATCATCGGCCGGGAAACGATGGATGTCGGCCTGGCTGGCTTGACCGCCAAGAACATCTGCCTTGAGCTCGAACCAGCTTTAGGATCAGCGAAATGAACCGTTCGCCCAAAGCCTCCGGCCCCTCCCGGCGCCCTTCTGCGCCCCCGGCGGAGGAGGCGGCCAGCCTGATGGCGGAGGCCAAGGTTTTTGCCGCCATTTGGCACCGGAACCGGATGGTGGTCAGCGCTCCAAGCCGGGACCAGGCCGTCGAGCTCTGTTTGAAATTGATCTCCTATGTCCCCCGCTATAGACAAATCCTTTTATGCGGCGAAGTTCCCAAAGAAGCGAAATATCTTAAGGGGACAAAAGTCATCGAAGCGGGAGAATACCTCTCCCAGCAGGCGGCCTTTCAGATATCTCTGGCCGAGGAAGAATTGGGAGCTGCGCCCATTCAGATTATCTATTTCGGAGCCGGGGCTGTCCCCTACCAAGACGTTCTCGGCCCTCTGGACAGGGGCTGGATGATCGTTGACCAGGCCTCCTCCAGGGCCTCCGTGGAGAAGGCGATCTCGGCTGTTCAGGAAGAGATTCGGTTCCCCCCAGGAACCGTTTTCCTGCTCGACCCCCTGCCCCAAGACCTGACCATCGAGAGGAATATCCTCAGCGAAACCAGACACTGCAGCCCGGGCGTGCAAGAATACAATATTCAGATGAAGGAGACCGAGGCTCGCCTGGCCTTTCAGGCCATTCTGGCCGAGATGGAATCGGGCAAGACGGTCACCCAATCCTATCTGGCCGAGATGCTCAAGGTCCGCGAAAAAACTTACCACAAGATCCTGGAGATCGGCTTCCGGGAGAGGCGGCTGGACCTGACGCCCTACATCAAGGAAACGGCGCCTCAAGTCATCGAGTTTCTGAAGGCCATCTCCATGTGGAATGAAGCCTCGCTGGCCGCCATCTTCATCCACAAAAATTTGATCGGCTACGCCAAGTACAAAGATATCGATTTCCCCTCCCTGAACTTCCTGACTTTGGGCGATCGGGTCGAAGCCCTGTCCCAGACCGAGGGGGACCCGGGCCATCCCTGGATCCTGGAGCTGACCGCCAGGGAGATGACCATCCTCCTCCTGAAACACCGCCTTCTTTATGGATTCCTGCTGTCCCCGGGGGCGGACGCGGGCCTCTTTCGCAGCAAACTGGAAGGCCTCATAGAGGAACTGGCCAAAGAAGAGATGGGCGACGGCCCCTCACGAGCATACCGTGGACGAAATTAAAACAATCATCCAAGACGTCCTGAAGAGAGTTCCGGGAATCAAGGGCCTCATTCTCCTGGACATCGACGGCATCCCCGTGGAGATCGCCGGCCATTTTGAGATGCAGCCCGAGGACATGGGCGCCCTATTGGCGGCCTGCTACAACTCCTATGCCCAGGTGGGCGCCGAGCTGGGACAGAACCTGGACATGATCATCATCGAATATGGAGACCTGAAGCTGTGCCAGAGCGGCATGCCCCGCGGCCTACTGACCATCATCGCCTCCAAGGAGAGCTATCTGGGGCTGATCCGGTTGGAAGCCAAAAGAGCCATCGAAAAGATCGGCCGCCTCATGCAAGACACCCAGGACCTGCGCAAGTCAATGATGGAACGGCACAAGTTTCGGATGCCCGGCGATCAGGACATCGAGATGATCCTGGCCAAGCTCCGCAAGGGCCTTAAATGAAGATCATCAACAACAAACTGTACCTCAAGATCGTCTTCTTCGGCACGGCCCTGGCCGGGAAGACGACCTCCCTCAAGTGGCTGTTCCGCTATGCCATCCCCGACGAGTTCAAGACGGTTGAGCAGGTTCGTTCCCTGGAAACATCCTTCGGCCAGACCCTCTTCTTCGATTTCATCCCCATCCAGGTCAGCTCGGACATCGTCGTCCGTCTGTTCACCACTACCGGGCAGGATTACTACCAGCGGACCCGGCGGCTTTTTTTCGAGGATGTGGACGGCGTCTTTGTGGTGATCGATTCCCAGAAGAAAGAGCTGGAGCACAACAAGGAGTTCGTGGCCGAGCTGCGGACTTACCTGGAGACAGTCGAGACCTTGAAGGAGGCCGAGATCGTCGTCCTCTACAACAAACAGGATCAGGATAATATCTATCGTTCGGATGAGCTTGAGCAGCTATTGCCCCTGGCCGGCTATCCGTCCTTTCCGGTCTGCGCCACCAACGGCCACAACCTCCTGCCGGCCTTCATCCTGATGATGGACCGCATTTTGAAAAGGCTGCGGGAGAGGTCGCCTCATGCGATATTTAAGTGAAGACATCCGTCCCCTTTTCGAGCAGAAGGAGCTCATAGAACTGGTCCTCTTGGACGGGGAAGGAATGGTCCTTGATGCGGAAGGGGATGCTTTCGAACCCGAGCGTCTGGCCGCTCTCTTCTCGCCCCTCCAGCAATTTCTCCAAAATATCTGCGGCGGCCTTCCCCTGCAGGGCGTGGAGGAAATATCGGTGCGGACCCTGGGGCCGCGAACGAGAGTTGTCCTGCAGCCCTTCACCGTGGCCGAGGCCTCCTATCTGCTCATCGCTCTTTTCCCCGTTACAACTTTTTACCGCCAAGTCACCGCGGACATCATCCGCGTGGTTAAAGACGCTACCCGCAAACTGTCCCAGCCAGCGGCTCAGCCTGCTCGGGGGGGGCAGCCTAAAGAGGGGGGTGGCAAGCCCGGCCCATGAGGAAAAAGAAAATCCTCATCATCGATCACGATGAGAGCGACCGGGAGGCCCTGCGGGGCTTATTCCCGCCGGACGACTTCGACCTGGTTGAGGCCGCCGATGCCGAATCCGGCTGGCCGACCTTTGAGAAAGAACAGCCGGAGTTGATTATCCTGGATGTTCAGCTTCCCCGCGGCCACGGGTTCGACCTCTGTCAAAAGATCATCCAGGCCTCGCGCCTCAACAGGGTCCCTATCATCATCGTCACCGCTTTTGGCACGGAGAGCGATACTCTTCTCAAAAAACTGAGCGTCCTGGACATCGATTTTATCTTTCCCAAGCCCGCTCCCCCCAAGGAGCTTCTCCAAACGGTGTCCCGCCTTCTGGACACGATCCAAGAGCCGGCCCTTCCTCCCCCGCTTCAGCCGAAAGCCAAGCCTCCCGAGCCGAACGTGGCGGTTGAAGCCGAACTCCAAGTGATCGAGAAGGATGTGGGCAAACCGCAGGATGTGCGCGCATCTTTCCCGCCGCCCGTCGGTCCAAGGCTTCAGCCCACTATCTCCACACCCGACTCCGATTCGGCCGATATCGTGCCTCTCCCGGCCAAGCCGGCGATATCTGCGACCCGCCGTCTGATCCTGGCCGACGACAATCCCATCACCCGCCAGATCGTCCAACGGGCGTTTTCCCGGGAAAACTTCGAAATCACCGTCCTGGCCAACGGCCCGGAGGTCCTGGATTGCGTTGAAAAAATCAAGCCGGATGTCATCTTGCTGGACATCAACCTTCCCGGAAAAAACGGCTACGAGGTCTGCGAGTTCATCAGGAACAAGCCCGCCTTGAAGGAGACGGCCGTGATTTTTCTGAAGGAACAGTATGAAAAGGTTGACCAGCAGAGGCTGAAGAGCTTGTCCTGGGATGATCTCATCCGCATACCGGCCCGGTCATCCGAATGGGTTGACCGGGTCAAAAAAATCCTGGCCAAGAAAGCCTGACAAAAATTGACCGGCCCTCCGCGGCTGTGATATAAACCCGGCATGCCGCCAAAAGTTTCGGGAAGAATTCCCCTTTCCAAAAAATGGCTGGTGGCACTGCGGCCATGGTCCTGGCCCGCCTCCACCATGCCCGTCGTTTTCGGCACATCGCTGGCCGTGGTCATCGGCGGCGTCCCCCTCTTGGCGGGCCGTTTTATCCTGGCCTTCCTGGCTATGGTCATCCTCCATTCCGGGGCCAATATGCTCAGCGATGTCTTTGACTTCCGGAGGGGATTAGACCGGGAGGCGACTCCGGTCAGCGGAGCCATTGTCCGCGGCTGGCTGTCCGCGCGGGCGGTGGCGGCAGCGGCGGCGTTGTTCATCTTGCTTGGATCGGCCACCGGCCTGCTCCTGGTCCGGATGACCGGCCGGCCCCTGTTGGTCATCGGCGCCGCCGGAATGGCCGTCGGGGTGTTTTATACATTCCTGAAATACCGGGCCTTGGGCGACTTGGCCGTGTTCCTCAATTTCGGGATCCTCGGCTCGCTCGGCGCCTGGGTTGTCCAAACCAGGACTTTTTCCTGGCTGCCCGTTGTCTGGACGGTTCCCATGGCCATGCTGGTCAGCGCCATTCTTCACGCCAATAACTGGCGGGACACGGTCACCGACCGGGAGCGCCGGATCAGGACGGTGGCCTCCTGGCTGGGCGACAAAAATTCCTTGTTCTACTACGGCCTCCTGATATTCGGGCCTTTTTTCATAATTCTCGGGCTGATGTTCATCCCCCGCCTGATCGGAAGAGAATGGATTCCCCTGCCTTGGACCTTCGTCCTGGTCTTAGCCGCCTTTCCCCGGGCGCTGGCCTTGTGGGGACGGGCCCAGCGACGTCACGCGCCCCGACAGTCCATGGACTTCATTATCCTGGACGGCGCCACGGCCCAGTACAATCTGATCTTCGGGCTTTTATGCACGACCGCAGTCTGGTCCCACTACCTGCTGGCTGCCGTTTTATGATAGAAGCATCTCCCATTGTAATATTCGTGGGGAGGGGTGGCTGCCGAAGACACCTGCAAATTCTCAGTATCCTATTTATCCCCCTCTAGCCCCCCTTGGGGAAACAAGAGGGGCAAAGGTATGTGTCTCCGGAAAGGTCGGCCGAGACAGGACCCCTCCTCTTCTTGAATGTGTAATCACATAAAAGGAGATGCTTACTTCTATGACGAGCCACAGCAGGCCCAAACTCATCCTGACCGCAGCCATGACCGGCCTGGCCTTTCTTCTCTTCGTCCCCTTGTTCATCCATGGCCGGCTGGGCCCGCTCGGTTTCTGGTGGGGCCTTTCCTTCAGCATCCTGGTTCTTTCCGCCTCGGCCATTATTTTCGACCAGGATCTCCGAAAGACGATCGGGTCCGATGTCCGCAGCGGGCTGGTGAAGAAAATCGCTCTGGGCCTGACCTCGGCGGCGGCCCTCTATCTCATATTCGCCCTGGGCGGAGCGCTGGCCGATCTTATTTTTCCTGCGGCCGGCAATGCTATCGGCCGCGTCTATGCTTTCAAGGCCGGTTTCTCGCGCGGCCGAATATTCCTTCTTATGCTTCTGGTCATCGGCCCGGGCGAAGAGATCTTCTGGCGGGGATTTCTTCAGAACCGCTGGCAGGATTTGCTGGGCGCGTCAAAAGGCTGGCTGACGACCTCCGCTCTCTATGCCGCCGTCCATATCGGGAGCGGCAATCATATCCTCATCCTGGCCGCCGCGGCAGGAGGGCTGTTCTGGGGATGGCTTTTTAGGCGATATCGGTCGCTGCTCCTGAACGCCGCCAGTCATACCCTGTGGGACGTAGCCATCTTTCTCATCCGGCCGGTCGGCTGAAGATCAGTTTTCATCGCTGAACAATATGGGATTTGCTCTGACTTCCCAAGACCAAGCCAGGACGGTCCGGCCTATTTTCTTATGTAGAAGCTGTGAGCGGAGCCCTCTTCGTTGCGGTCCGTAGCGGTCTGGGGCTGGGGCGTTAGGGCCGAAAGTTCCCCCCGCAACTCAGGAGTCAGGATGATATCCGCTGCCCTCAGGCAAGTTTCCAGTTGCTCCTGGTCTCGGGCGCCGAGGATGGGGGCCGTGACGGCCGGATGGCCGGCCACCCAGGCGATGGCCAGCGCGGCCGGTTCGTAGCCCCTCTGTTTGGCGAAGGCGGAGAATTTTTCCGCGGCCTCATACATCCATTTCTCGCCGTAACGGGTTTGATAGATCTTGTTTTCCACCAGCCGCCCCGATTCCGGCAGGTGGGCCACCCCGTATTTTCCCGTAAGCAGCCCGCCGGCCAAAGGGTTGTAGGGCAGGACGCTCAAATTCTCCGACAGGGCCATGGGCAGCAATTCAACCTCAGCCTGGCGTTTGACCAAGTTGTACATGGGCTGGATGCATTCGAACCGGGTCAAGGATCCGGCCGCGGAGAGGCCCAGGGCTTTGACTGTCTGCCAGGCGGTAAAATTCGAAGCGCCGATGTGCAGGATCTTGCCCTGCCGCACCAGGTCATCCAGGACCAGCAACGTCTCTTCCAGCGGGGTGGTATCGTCGAAGCGATGGATGAAATAAACATCGATGTAATCTGCGGCCAGCCGCTTCAGGCTGGCCTCGCAGGCGTGGCGGATATGTTTGCGTGAAGCGCCGCTGGCGTTCACATCATTGGAAGTGGGGAAATAGACCTTGGAAGTGATGACCACTTCCTCCCGGCAATCCTTAATGAGGCGGCCCAGGATCTCCTCCGAACGGCCCTTGTTATAAACATCGGCGCAGTCGAAAAAATTGATGCCCCGCTTGCGGCACAAGCGGAACATACGGGCGGAAGCCTCCTCGTCCACTTCGCCGCCGAAGGACATGGTGCCCATACAAAACCGGGAGATCTTGATCCCCGTCCTGCCCAGAAACCTGTATTCCATCGAGTTTATTTGAAAGAAGCCAAGAGTTTTTTCAGATTTTGGACGATCTCCGGCGCATTGGCCGTTCTCTTGAACAAAACCTCCCGGGCGCTGATGGTCGGATCTCCATAGAATAGGCCATTGGCCTTGTTGTCGATCATGATTGAGGCGCCCTGGATGGAGATACCGGCAAAAAGCCCCCGGCTTTGGGAATAGGAATAAATTTCCTCCTTGAATTCGAGGTCGGTGCTGGCCTCGGCGCTCTTGCTCCTGGGGCCGGCCGTCACCCGAACATCGGCGCCCAGGGTCACCTTGCCCTGGGTGATGTCCTCAACCCCCTCGCGGCTTTTAAAGACAAGAAGGATATCCGCTTCCTGCACGCCGATCTGCCAGCCCAGGCTTCCGCCCGCCAGCTGGATGAAGCAGGGGTCGCTCCACTCCCCTGCCTCATCTCGGACAAGGACCACTCCTTTGCCGTACTGGCCCCCGATCCCATAGGCGGCGCGGATGACCTTGGGAATAACGGCCAGGCCCCGGGCTTTGCGCATGATTTCCAGGGGAACGCCGTTCTCCGGTTCATTCACCATTTCCTTGAGAACACGGATGACTGTCTCGACTTTTTCCACCTCGGTGTCCTGGCCGGGAGAGTGGGCCGGATACCAGACGATTATAGATAGGAAGCAAACAATGGCCGCTATTTTGTTCATGCCTCTCCTTCTCCACTCCGATCCAGAAAAACTCTTTTTCTTATACCACAGCCCACCAGCCCGGTCAATTTGGGATAGGCTCTAGGTAGCATTTCCAAACATATGGTTTTCATGAGGTGTCGGAACCGCCCCTAGGGCCCCATAGCGGAGTGGGGTCCCGTCTTAGGACGGGGGGAACCGACGGGACTGGTTCCCCAGGGGACCTGGGGCGATTCCGGCACCGATAGTGAATCACACAATTTGTCAGCCAGTTGATTTGAGCGGCTGCCTATGAAATCATACGGACATGAAAGTGGACCTCAAGGGCGATTGGTACATCGAGCGCCTCACCCGCGACGAAATTCACGGCCACCGGGTCAAGAAGCGGCTGGCCAAGGTCAGGACAAAGTTTCAGACGGCCGAAATTATGGACACCGGGGACTATGGCCGCTGCCTGTTCTTGGATGGACTCGTCCAATCGACCCGGGTGGACGAGTTTATTTATCACGAAAGCCTGGTCCATCCCGGCTTGATGCTCCATCCCCGGCCCGAGTCCGTATTCCTGGCCGGGGGTGGCGAGGGCGCCCCGCTGCGGGAGATCTTGAAACACCCCACGGTCAAGAAGATCGTCATGGCCGAGATCGACAGGGAGGTAGTCAAGCTTTCCCAAAAACATCTCCGGCCCTGGCCTGCCGGCGCCTTCAATGACCCGCGCCTCCACCTTTTCTTCGAGGACGCCCGGGCCCGCCTGGAAAAAAACGCGGACCGCTATGATGTCCTCATCCTCGACCTCTGCGATCCGGGTGAGAGCGGACCGGCTCAAAATCTATTCACCGTCGAATTTTATCGGCTCCTCGTCAGCAGGCTGACGCCCAAAGGCTTGGCCGTCATCCAGGCGGGGAGCTCAAATTTCAATATGCTCAAAGGATTCTCGGGAGTTTATCAATCCCTGAGACGGGTCTTCGCTCAGGTCCTCCCCTACCAGGTTTGTGTGCCGGCCTATGTCGGCCCCTGGGCTTTTTTCCTGGCCCGCCCCATTCCCTCCCGGGACTACCGGGACCTGAGCTTGCTCCGGCGGAGATATAACGCCAGGCGGCTGGCCGGACGCCTGTCGTTCTACGACCCGGATGTCCATCTGGCCATATTCACCCTGCCCCCCTACTTCCGGCAGCTCCTCAGACGGGGCCGGACGATATCGGATAAGAGCCCGCTGACTTTGCGCCGAGCAGTCGGAGGATTGGAATGAGAAGGAGATACGCCGCCGCTTTCATTTTGTTCTTGATCATTCCGGCTTCCGGAGGCGATGAGGCGCCCGGCCGGGATTATCCTATCCGTCCGGTAGCCTTCAGCCAAGTCAAGATCAGGGATTCTTTCTGGCGGCCGCGGCTGGAGACTAATCGCCGGGTTACCCTCCCCTTCGCCTTGAAGAAATGCGAAGAGACGGGGCGCCTCGACAATTTCTGGAAAGCCGCCCACCGGATGCCAGGGGCCTTCCAGGGCAAGCGCTACAATGATTCCGATATTTATAAGGTCATCGAAGGAACCTCCTATTCCTTGAGCCTGGAGCGCGACCCTGCGCTGGAGCAGCATACGGACAAATGGATCGAGGCCATCGCCGCGGCCCAGGAGCCGGATGGCTATCTCTATACCGCTCGCACCGTGGACCCCCTGAATCCGCCGCCGGGCGCCGGCCCGGAACGCTGGTCGCTCCTCGAATCAAGCCATGAGTTGTACAACGTCGGCCATCTGTATGAGGCGGCGACAGCCTATTTTCAGGCTACCGGTAAGAAAACCCTTCTGGAGGTCGCCCTCAAGAATGCCGACCTCCTGATTTCTGTTTTCGGCCCGGGCCGCAGGTACGGTTACCCCGGCCATCAGGAAGTCGAGATCGGCCTGGCCAAGCTTTATCGTCTGACGGGCAACTCCAAGTATCTCGACCTGGCCCGCTATTTCCTGGAAGCCCGCGGCCAAAGGCCTTATCCCAAGAGGTTCCCCGAAGACTCGCCTTTCGCCATATACAACCAGGCTTGGTACCTTCAAGCCCACCGGCCTGTCCTGGAACAGACCGAGGCGGTCGGTCATGCGGTCCGGGCCATGTACATGTTCTCGGGCCTGGCCGATGTAGCGGCCCTCACCGGAGACGAGCGCTTCAGCCGGGCGGCCGACCGGCTGTGGGAGAATGTCACGGCCAAAAAGACCTACCTCACCGGCGGGGTGGGCAGCCGGAGCGAGGGAGAGGCCTTTGGCGATGAGTATGAGCTTCCCAATGCCGCTGCCTATGCCGAGACCTGCGCCGCCATCGGCAGCGTTTTATGGAACCACCGTCTGTTCCTGCGGCAGGGAGAGGCCAAATACCTGGACGTGCTGGAGCGCACCCTTTACAACGGTTTGCTGTCCGGGGTCGCCCTCAGCGGCGACTTGTTCTTCTATCCCAACCCGTTGGAATCCGACGGCCAAACGCCCTTCAACGAAGGCGCGGCCACCCGGCAGCCCTGGTTTGAAGTGGCCTGCTGTCCCACCAACCTGGTGCGATTTCTGCCTTCTTTGCCGGGCTATGTTCTGGCCTGCCAAAACGACACGCTCTATGTAAACCTCTACATTCAAAGCGACGCGGTCGTCCGGATGGGGCCGGCCCTTGTGCGGCTGACCATGGAAACCGCATATCCTTGGCAAGGATCGGTTCGGATCAAAGTCGAACCCGACCGGCCGGTCACCTTCTCCCTCAACCTGCGCCTCCCCGGCTGGTCGCTCGGCCAGCCCATGCCCGGCGGGTTGTACATCTTTGCGGATAATAACCACAGCCGGCCCGTCATCAAGGTGAATGGAAAGCAGGCCGGCCTGGACATGGACAAAGGCTTTGCCCGCCTCCGGCGAACCTGGCAGAGCGGGGACGCGGTGGACCTCGAATTGCCTATGTCCGTGAGGCGGGTCTTGGCCCGGCCGGAAGTTAGGGAGGACTCCGGAAAAGTGGCCATCGAGCGCGGCCCGCTCGTCTATTGCTTTGAGGCCGTCGACAACAACGGCCATGTCCTGGACCGTTCCATTCCCGACAACATGGAATTCGAGGCCGTTTTCCAGCCCGAACTTCTGGGCGGGATCAACCTGCTTCGAGGCCGGACCAAGGATGGTCAATTCCAATTGTCCGCTGTCCCCTACTATGCCTGGTCGCACCGCGGACCGGGCCAGATGGCTGTCTGGCTGCCGCGTACGGTTCAATAAAGAGTCATGTCGACCTCCCCGACCCGGCCGGATTTCTACGAAGTCCAGCGCCGTCAGTGGCGCATCAGCCTCCTGTATGCTTCTGTTCTCTTCGCAGCCTACCTCCTCATCTTCGGCCTCCTGGCTTTCCTCATCCTGGCCCTCTTCGACTTCCTCCTGGCCCACTCGTTCAACCTGTCCTGGCCTCTGCTGGGCAGGGTCTTCCTGGGGACGACCCTGGCCGCCCTCGGCTTGGCCGGCCTCCAATTCATTTCGACCCGCCGCTCGGGCGCTTCCTTCATACTTAAAAGGCTGGACGCTCAAGAGCCCGACCCCGACGACCTCTACCATGCCCGCTTCAAGAACATCGTCGAGGAAATGCGAATCGCCTCCGGACTGCCGCGGACCAAAGCCTATCTGCTCCCCTTCCTGGCCGTGAACTGCATGGCCCTGGTCGAGGCCGACGGGACACCGGCCGTAGTCGCCACCGAGGGGCTTCTGGCCGAATGCAGCCGCGAGGAGCTTCAAGCTGCTGCAGCCCATGAACTGGCCCATATCCTGAAAGGTGATATTTTTTACATCACCCTGCTCTGCAGCCTGGCCGATTATTTTGAGCGTTTAGCGGACAAGCTGACCCCCGAGGAAGCAGTGCCGGCCGGAGCGTTCGGCCAAGCAGAAGCTGCCGCGGCCGGAGGCTTGCCCGGCCTGGCTGCCCGGGGAGTGGGGGCCTTGGCCGCTTCGCTGTCCGGTGCCGTCCTCCGCCTGCTGAGCCTGCTGGTCAGCCGTGAACGCGAGATCCTGGCCGATGCCGCAGCCGTCGAGCTGTGCCGCGACCCGGCCGGCCTGGCCCGAGTCCTCTTCAAAGCCAGGCTCAAGAACACCTTTGTGGGCGATTTCAGCCAAACCTACAATCCCTTATTCATGGTTTCTTCCGACCCCGCCACTGAATCGGACAGCCTCTCGGCGACGCTGTTCAGCACCCATCCGCCGATCGAAAAAAGGATCGCCCTCCTGGCCGGAATGGCCGGGCAAGATACGGCCGATATCGCCGAACAGGTCTGGAACAGTCAAAAGGCCAGGGAGCAGGCCAAACGGCTCAGGCTGTCGAAGGAGGAATTGGAGCGACTCCGTCCTCCGGAATCAGAAAAAACGGAACGGCCGGCCGCCTCGGCCGAGGCAGAGGACCGGCCCTGGCGGCTCAGGGATGCCGGCGGGTCCTGGTCGGCTCCCATGACGGCCGAGGAGCTTGTCAGCCACCCGCAGTTCTCGCCGTCCATTTTAGTGCGGAACGATTCGGAGGGCGTTGAAGCCAAGGCCCGGGAGTTCCAGGCCGTTCGCCTGATGATGAACCGTTTCATCCGTCGTCAGCTTCGGCCGGCGGGCTCAGGGGAAGCGGAGAAATGCCCTCACTGCCGGATCGTGCTTTCGGACGACCGCTACGAGGGGGTGGCCGTCAAGTTTTGCCGGGCCTGCCGCGGCCGGCTGGTTCCGGCTGCGGGCGTGGATCGTATCTTGGCCCGCAAGGAGGTCGCCTTTTCAGAAGGCCTGGTCCGCCAAGCGGTCGATTTCAAAAAAACGGTTCTAAGAAATCCCCTGGTGGCGGAGCAAAAAGCAGGACGCCGGCCTGTCGGTTCGCTGGTCTGTCCCCACTGCGGCGCCCGGATGATGCCCCGTCCCTACAACTACCAGTACTTCGTCCCGGTGGACAAATGCCTGTCCTGCTACCGGATCTGGTTTGACGCCGATGAACTGGAGATGCTGCAGATCCTGGTCGAACACCTCTAAGCTTCAGCCAAACTTATTCGAACTAAAATCAATCCTGGCCGATGGCCAGGGTCAACCCGAAATTCGCACGGACGAATCCCGGCCGGCCTTCGGCCAGCGCATCATCGAGAAGAAAGAACACCTCGATATGGGGCCTCACCGACAGGCTGTCGATGATCTGGAAGGCCAGGCCGCAGTGAACCGAGCAGGCGGTGAAGCTGTTTTTCCGCAGGCCGAGATAGGCTTCATTGAAATCAGCGGAGGCGAAGCTGAGGGCCAGGGCTGCTTCCCAGCTTATTTTTTCGGAAACTTCCCTCCCCGTCTCCAATCCCAGCTCGGCATAATAAGCGCCAGGATAGGCCCGGATGTCCACGTCGTTCTCCAGGCTGAGCCAGACCGGGCCGATGGGCAGGTAGAAAGTGATGACAGCCTCGGCCGTCCAGGGGCTATCTTCCCCTCGGCCGGGATAGGTATAAATGTTCAGCCCCGGAACGACAGCCAGGCCGCTCCGGCCGGACGTCCCTTCAACAAAGACATCGATTTCGTTAAAACCGCGCCGGCCGGTATCAAGGCCAAGATCAGCGTTGGCCCAGGCTAATATATTGAACCCCAGCAGGCTTGACCAGACGCTGGGCTGGAGCACCGGACCTTGGCTCCAGGCCATTCCCCTCCATATGTAGCGGGAGTTGAGGTCCAAGGAGGCACCCAGATAAGGCGCGCTCTCCTGGCCGCGAAGGCCGGCCAGCCCCGCCAGCAGAAATAAAAGGGCGGAAAGGCCGATGCCCAGCAGGCTGGAAGACTTGGCCAACCTCATGCTTTAGGAGGTTCTGCCCAAAGAAGATAAGATAACGGCCAAGCCGATGGCGATCAGAACCACCGGCCACCAGGTGACCAGCCCGTAGAGATAGCCGGCCCCCACGGCGAACAGGACGGCACCCGCGATGAGCTTGCCCCTGGGCCAGGGATTGGCCCGGTCAGCCAAGGCCCTGATCAGGGTTTCCAGCAAGAAGATGCACCCCAGCCCCAGGACGAAGTAGGCCCACCACTCCTCCCAAAGGATACGATGAAGATTGGCCAGCAAGAAAAGCACCCCCAGCAGGATGAGAACTAGGCCGCCGAATATCCTGGAAAAAGGGTCCCGCCTCTTGGCTTGGCTTTTTCCCGGCACTTCTTCCGTCATGATCAGTGACCTCCTTTGTCCAGCCGCCGTCAGGACGAGACCACAGCTGGCCATGATCAGGATTTCGAGCAGATAGTACAACGGGCTGAACCGGCTGACAAGGAAAAACTGGAAGAGCAGGCATATCAGGAACAGGTCGCCGATGATCTGGCGCGAATTGGGTCCCTTCCTCAAGAAGTCGAGGGGTTTCTCGGCAACTGCGGTCTTCATAGCAACGGCTAAGATACCCGATCAGGCGACGTAAAATCAACCTTGTTCTCCAAATCGTTCTTGAAGCGCCGGTTGATTCTCATTATGATGCTAAGCATGAAAAAGCCAAGGCTGATGACGTTTCTTTTCCTGGGCTTCGGCCTTTGGCTTTGGGCCGGCCAGCCGGAGAAGCTGCCCGTGATTATCTGCTGCGCCGGAGACAGCCTGATGCGGCCCATGCCGGCCTATTTCCGCCAGCTCCTGCCCTCCCTTGCCCCAAATTTCATCCTCCAAGAATGGGCTCAGGGCGGGCTGAGCTCGGTGACTTACCAGAGCTTTTACCGCCAGCATGCTGGACGATGGCGCCGGGTCACTCCGGATATCATCCTCCTCCAGCTCGGTACCAATGACGTCGTTCCTGTCCTAGAGGGCCGCGCCACTATTGAAGATTTCAAAATCAATATGACCGCCATCATCCGGGAATTCCAGGCCTACCGCAATGCCTCGGGGCAGAATCCATATATTCTGGTGGCCACCATCCCCCTTTTTTCTGACGACCCGGCCAACCAAAACAAAAACCGCTTGGTCAAGGAGGCCGTCAACCCGGCCATTCGGGAAGTCGTTGAAAAAACGGGAGTGCGCCTGGTGGACAACTTCTCAATCCTGGAGGGCAAGCCGGAACTCTACGATCCCGACGGCGTCCATCCCAACCCGATAGGGGAAACCGCTCTAGCCAAGAACTGGATTAAAATTGTTAAGTCCTGCCGGCTGGGTAAGGACAAATAAGCTCTATTTTTTAAGGAGGGCGGCCGCTACGACGTTGGCCAGCCGGCTGCGGAGGGCCACGATCGAGCCTTTGTCGTCCGGGTGGACACGGTTGGTCAAGAAGATCAGGAAGATATCGGTCTCCGGGTCAATCCACATTGAAGCGCCGGTATAGCCGGTATGTCCGAAAGAGCGCGGGCCGAACAGGTCGCCGCCATTGGTCGAATAATCGGAATCGAGGTCCCAGCCCAGGCCGCATCCGGCAAAGGCCGCTTTAGGATAGACCTCGGTCATTCTCTCCACAGTCAAAGGGCTGAGTATCCTCTTTCCCTCGAATGTCCCCTTGTTGAGAATCATCTGACAGAAGACGGCCAGGTCGTCGGCCGTAGAAAAAAGGCCGGCGTTGCCCGAGACCCCGCCCTGCAGCCGGGCCAGCGGGTCGTGGACGACACCGCGCAACGGGTTTCCGTCCAGAACCTGGGTGGGCACGCATTTGTCCTTGAACGCGGCGGGCGGATTAAAGAAGGTATGCTCCAGACGCAGGGGCCGGAAGATGTTCTCCGCGGCAAACTGGGCAACGGTCTGGCCGGTGATCTGGCGGATAATATGGGCCAGGGTGATATAGCCCAGGCAGGAATAATGAAAGGCCTTCCCGGGCGGGTCCGACTTCTTGAGCTTGGCGATAACGGCCACTAGGTCCGCGGTGGCGATGGACGGGCCCAACATTTTTTCCAGCTCGGCCGGGTCTGTGGAGGACAGGTAAGGCGGCAGGCCGGAGGTATGGGTCAGGAGATGCCAGAGCCGGGCATCCTCGCCGGGTTTCCCCCCTTCATCCAGGTAGGGCTCAAACTCGGGGACATAGTCCTTGACCTTCTCGGTCAGGCTGAGCCGTCCCTGCTCGGCCAGGATCATGATGGACGGGGCCGTGGCTACCGGCTTGGTCAGGGAAGCCAGGTCGAAAATCATATCTTCGGCCATGGGCAGGGCCTGGGGAACAACCTGGCTTGAACCGAAAGCCCGTCGATAGACCACCTTCCCCTTCCGGCCGACAGCCACCACCGCACCCGGAATCTCGCCGCGCTGGATGGCTTCCTTGAGGATGACGTCGATCCTGTTGAGCTGATCTTGAGACATTCCGGACTCCGAGGCCTGGCCCGAGGGGAGGCGGGTTTTTTGGCAGGACATCCCCGCCAACAACAAGGCCAGAAGGATGAGGCTTGGTGTTTTCGTTTTCAGCATGGCTGGGGCTACGGCTTAATGAGCAGAAGTGTTTCCTGGCGGCCGTCAGCGAAGCGGCAGCCCTCCGCAGTGAAAACTGCCGTCTCTTCAAAGGCGATACGGACGTCCCGGCCGCCCCATTCCGGGACAGCGGTCGTGCTGCTGAACTCGATGGCGTAGGCCGTGTCGGGATAAAGCGGGTAGTTCATCCGGTCCAGCATCCCTTCCGGGGCGTCTCCTTTCGGCCTGGCGTCCATGGTGCAGCCGGCGCCATGCCCGTGGAAGCCCAGGGGGTGAGAATAGATGAGCGGCCGCAGACCGGCCGCTTCGGCTTTGTTCATGGCCGATGTGACAATGTCCAGGCCGGTCCGGCCTGTCCGGAATTCGGCCATGAAAATATCGGCCACTTGGTTGGCCCGCCGCAGCGCTTCCTTCAAGCCTTCCGGCGCATCAGCCTGGCCGGGCCGCAGGACATAAGCCTGCCACTGCATGTCCGTGCACAGGCGCAGATAGCGTAGGCCCACGTCGCAGTGCAGGAGGTCGCCCGGCCGGATGACCTTGGGATCCTGGTCCTTAGCCCTTTCGGTTTCGGCCCTCTGGATGTCCACAGAAGGCTGGAACCATGTCTGCAGGCCCAGCTCCGTAATTCTCTGCCTAATCCACCACACCACATCGTCGGTGGTGGTGACCTCGGGGATGATGACTCGGTTGGATAAGAATTCGGCGATCAGGTCGTGAGCGATCCCGGCTAAATGGCGATAGATGCCGATCTCCTGCGGGCTGCGCGTCTCGAGCCAGCCCAGGGCCAGCTTTTCGCCGGAGACAAAGCGGGATGAAAGCTCCGGGCCCAAGGCCTTCTCCAGTTCGGCCCCCAGGACAGCGGTGAGGCCGTCGCCGAAAGCCCAATCCTTGGACCTATCGATGGCGATCTTTCGAGGGTTGAGCTTCTTGATGACCTCGGCCAAGTTGACCAGCTGCGGCCTGGTTTTGTCCGGCCAGGCCGCCTGGTACATCCCGTCCAGGCCGTAGAAGCCGCCGTTGAGCCTCTCCACACCTTTATCCCCTCCCCGGTCGTGGAAGATGAGGATGGAGGTCCGGCGGGCGGAAATGATCGGTTCTGGCACCAAGGTCAGATAGACGGGGTCCTCATTGTATTCACGGTTTATGACCAGCCACAGGTCGATCCCCTCCCGGCGCATGATCCAGGGCAGGATGTTGTCCAGCCGCCATTCCAGCCAGCGGTTGACCAACTCAGCCCGGGCCCTTTCCGGAAGAATGTTGTCGATATCCCGGGCTTCAAGCGCAGGGGGAGGCCCGGCCAGCACTTGAGCTGCCGGCATTAGACAAAGAAAGATCAATAATTGCAGGAATATCCGGGTCACGGAACGAGAAGACATGGCTGCCTCCTTCTTGGCCGCCATTCTAGAATAGGCCTGTGGAGCGAGTCAACCAGGCTTGCCGTGACAAGCCATAGAGAATATTCGCCTGCCGTCAACCGCTCAGGCCGGCGTCATCAGGATCTGCGGGGCCGGGCCAAGTGAAAGCGGAACGACAGGAACTTTTAAAACAGCGCGCTAAAAGCCCGGTGTCAGAGTGAACTGGAAATACCACTTGCGGTCGGTCGGGTCGAGGCGACGGACATAATGGACCCCGGCGATAATATAGTTGAAGAGGTTGACCCTCAAGCCCAGGCCCGCCGAGGACATAAGCTTGCGCTCTGCCGAAAACGCGGGGTGGGCGCTGTCCCAGGCCACGCCCGAGTCAAAGAAGGCATAGGCTTCCACCGGGAAGATTCCGTAATAGCCCCGGCCCAGGCCTAGGAGTCCGAACAGCGGGAAACGGAGCTCCAGGTTGGCCAACAGCAGGCGGCTCCCGAACAGACGGTCCATGTTGAACTGATTTTGCTGGCCTTGGAAGGAATAGTAGTCGTAGCCGCGCAACAGGCTCTCATAGCCGATGTAGAGGGGCCACAGCCTCTCGTCCTCGCCCCCTTTGCCGTAGCGGCCGTAGTGCATAAGGCGGAAAGCCAGAGTTAAGGGCCGGACGGGCACCACGTACTTCCGATAGTCGGCCAGGACTTGGGTATAGTTCAGGCTGCCGACATAGGGAGTGACATCCAGTCGGTAGCTCTGCCCCAACAGCGGGCTGGCCGCGCCGAAGATCGAGCTGTCATAGACCAGGGCCGCGCCGACGTAGCCGAACCACAGGCTGTCGGGGGCAGGCTGCGTCTCTCTATCACTGAACAGGAGAGTATTATCGATGAGCGAATAGGCCAGGGTATTGATTTCAGCGTCGAAGTCGATGTAGGACGCCCCCCCGCTGAATTCAACTCGCTGGAATTGGCTGAAGGGATAGGAGATGAAGGCGCCCAGGTCGTAGTTGATCTGGCGGAACAGATATTCCTGCTCAAAGTAAACCGGCTCTCCGCCAAATTCGCCGTAGCCATAGCCGTAGCTGCCGTAAACATAGGGGATGCGCTGGGCCACCGCGCCCCAGTTCCAGCGCGACTTGCTGTTCTGGTAGCCCACCAGGACGGCCGAATCGATCAGCCGGTTGCTCACTTGGAACATAGTGGCCAAATTGTGATAGCCCAACATGTCGCTCCAGAAAAAGGCCAAGCCCCCTCCCACGTAGGTCCCGAAGGGATCTGCGCCCACAGCCAACGACGGCTGGCTTACGTAGTCGAGCATCAGCTTGGAGCTGTAGGGTGAAACCTGGAAGGTGGAAGCTTCGGGCAGGCCGAAGAGCGGGTTCCTGATGAGCCCCAGGACCTCCGAACCCTGTCGGTCAGCCGGCGGCAGGACGGCCGGCGAGACCTTGCCCGTTGAGGCGGCCGGCGGATGGCCGGCCAGGGTCTGGGTCGAGTCGATGGTGTAGATGCTGTAGTTCCCCTCTTCGTAAACGCTGTAGGCGACTTTGCCCGTTTGATCGGCTACAGACAGGGCTGGGCTGACGCCGGTGAGGCCGCTCACCCCGGTATACAGGTCGGTGACCTGGGACACCCGGCCGGAATTCAGGTCCAGCCTGTAAATATTCGAAATCCCGCTCTGGTCGGATAGGAAGAAAAGGCTGCGGGAATCGGGCGACCACTGAGGGTTGGTGCTCTTGGCGAACTTGAAGGTCTCCAGCGGCTTGATCTCGGCGGTGGCCGGGTTGATCAAGGCCAGTTGGTAGGCGCCGATGCTCAGCAGGGACAGGTCCGTATTGAACCTCTCCGTGGCAAAAGCGATCCAGCGTCCGTCGGGCGACCAGGATGGATGGATATCTCCATAGACGTCATCGGTCAGCTTTCTCAGTTTCTCCGTATCGAAGTCATAGACGAAAAGGTCGGTCACCCCCCCGGCCAGGGCGGAGAAGGCAACGGACTTGCCGTCCGGCGACCAGGTAGGGTTGAAGATTTCGCCCAGCTGGGGAAAGGTGATCTCCCGGGTGACCTTGCGGCTGGCGGTGTCAAGGAAAGCCAGCAAGGGCTGTCCCTTGCTGACCGCTCCGAAAATAAAGGAGGTCCCGTCCGGCTTCCATGAGCCGGAGGAATAAATGAACTGCAAGCTCTGAAACTCGGGGTCGATGGCCGTCTTGGTCAGTTTTTGGGTCATCTTGCCCGTTTGGGCATCGGTGATGAACATCTCGATGGAGAAAATGTCCTTGGAAGACAGGAAAACGAATTGCTTTCCGTCGGGGCTGAGCGAGGGGGAAACATTCAGCCCGATTTCCTCGCCCCCCTTGACCACCAGGGGACCGAAATCCTTGGCCGGCTTGGCGGCCGCTGCAACGGGCGCAAAGTCCTTTTCCAGGGCGGCATGCCAGTCGGTGGACAACTGCTTCAGGGACATTCCCAGAACCCTCTCCAACGACTTCTCAAAATCGCCTCCTCGGCCGGCGTCCTTCAAGACGCGGGAAATGACCAGGTCGCCCCACCGGCCGCAGATATAAGCCCACAAGGCCTGGCCGTAGCGGTAGGGAAAGTAGCGGGGGTTGGTGAGCTGCTTGACCGTGGGCATTTTCTTGCGCTGGATGGCGTCCCGCATCCACATGGCCGTGTGGGAATCCACCGGGCCGATGGACAGATATTCGGCCATGCCCTCGATGAACCACAGCGGCAGGCGGAGGGCGTTGGGCATGCCCGAGGCCAAGCCCGTATTGCCTTGTGAGGTGATGTCATACTGGAAAGCATGAACCAGCTCGTGGCCGATGACATGATCGGTTTCGGCCAGGGTCCCGCCCACGGGCAAAACGATGCGCCGTTTGAAGACCTCGGTGAACCCGCCCGTCCCCTCGGTCAAGGTATCCTGGACGGTGGTGGTTTGCACGAAATGGGGATGGGAGGCATAGATGATGAGGGGCTGTCGCTTGCGGAGATCATGCCGCAAGATCCGGGCCAGACGGTTGTACCAGCGCTCGGCCATCCGGGCGGCGATTTCTACGGCCTTCTGCTCCTGGGCATAGAAATAGACATCAAAGTGCGGCGTTTTCATGACACGGAAATCAAACTTCTCATACTGGACCTTGTTCTGGCTAAAATACTGGGCTCCGGCCGGCCGAGCCAGCATAAGAACGGAAACAGTCAACAAAAACAATAAAAAGACAGAGGTCAAAGAGGAACGCTTTAGTTTGGTTTTCATGAAAAAACTCCTCTTATACAAAATAATATATCCTATCGGTTTTGTCAATTTTAGACCGGCCAAATTCACCATACCTATTACTGCAAGCAATTTCTATGCCAGGTTTAATGACCGGTTTCATTCATTCGCTCCGGTCCGGTCCGTCCATAAAAAGAGACATCTGTCTTTCCCGCCGAACATCGGACTCCTCCGCTCTATTATACAAACTTCGGCTTGGTTCCGTTAGTTGCCGCGGGGCAGCTTCAGAGCATCAGTTGAAGCTCAAACCTAAGGAAAGAGTAGCCATCGGCTTCCCGGCTATAGTAGTTTCCCGGCCTGAAGCCTTCATAGAGAAGATATCCGGCTAATCGTTCCGAAAATTTGAATTCCAGACGAACAGCCCACAAACTTCCCCTGACACGCCCATTTCCGGCCGGCCAACCCCCGCCTCCGGAAGAAGGCTCCGGAGCCATGAGCCGATGGAAGGACAGGCCCAGGTCGAGCTGTTTGGTCAACTCGAAATCAACCCGAGCAAAGGCTGAGGCGATATTTGTCCAATCGGCCAGCCGGCCGCCATGTTCGGCGGCCAGGGTGAAAATATAGGATTCGCTCCATTTAGGCCACCGGCTGAAGAGCGGCAGCCATCCTTCCCAGCGACGGCTTTCCGGGTTGTCTCCGGAAAGAAAGAAAGCCCCCACCGCAGCCTGCCTGATGATAGGCAAGACAGGGGCTGCCGTCCAGCGCGATTCAAAATCAAGGCCCCAGGCCGCTAGGCCTGAGCCGCCCCGCTGTCCCAATTGGAGGGCTGCCTCCCCTTCCAGGGCCAGACCTTCCAGCGGCTTGAGCAGGCCGCGTCCGTCAAACGTCAGACAACTCAGCCCGGGCCACCCGGCTCTGGGATAAGCTTTTTTATAGATCAGAGTTCCTTCCGCCTCCTGGCCGATTCCTTTCCACGAATAGGACAGGCCCAGCCCGGCCTCCGGCTGCTCCACGAGCTGCCGGTTCAGGCTGTTGAGCACGGGAAGAAATTCATCTTTTTCGGGCTGGAAACACATAAATCCGCTCAGATATTGATTCCGGGCCAAGGAGATGTCCAGTCGCAGGGCGTTAAAATAGACCGAGCGAGTCTCATCCAACGGCGTTCCCTCGGCTACCAGAAGCCCCTCGCTCAGAAACACATCCTGCCGGCCGAGGGTCAAGTCGAGCGGGAGCCGGTCCGAGATCCTCCAATGGATATAGAGGTTGTCGATGAAGAATTCGTTCAGGTCGAACTTATTCCCCGAGGGAACTAAGACTTGATGGATCTCGTTGGCCAGACGAAAGCCGAAGTCCAGCCAGGCGGAGGGTCTCCAGTTCAGGGACAGGCGGGTTCGCAGAAAGAGGCCGGCCTGGCCGCCGTTCTGTCCCTTATCAAGGGTTTCGACGTTATCCCAGGTGACGTAGCGAAGCCTTTCGGAAAAACCCACCCGCCAGGGGGAAGGTTGATCTTGGTTATTAAAGAGCTTCTCATCCTTGGATCGGCCCCGCTCCACCGAAAGAAAACCCACCGTCTTTATCAACATTTGGCCTTCGGCCGGCTGAGCGTGGATAGCCCGAACGACGTCCATGCCTTCCACGACCCGTCCGAAAGCGGCAAATCCTTGGAGATCCGGGTTTCGCTGGCCGCCGAAGTCGAGCCCGGGCTGGTCGCCGATGCAGATAAAGAACTCCGAATCGGCTGTCCCGGGCTGGGCGCGGGCCATGGAGATGACGCCGTCTTTATGGAGAATGCCGGTAGTCTTGGTGGTCTCCTGTTCGATAGGTGGAAGATGTATGGGATTATCGAGCCCGCCCAAGCCTCCTTGGATGACTTCTATGAGGACTTTGGCCCCAGGCTGGTTGTCCAAACGGACCACGCGATAAAAACCGCCTCCCTTGAATAGCCACTGGTCCACATACTGCAGAAAATTGGCGACGGTCTTGGGGGCCTTATCCGGATAGAGCTCCAAGACAATATCGCCCAACTCGGTCTTGATCATGATCCTCGGCCGCTGCGCTTCCGGCGCTGCCCAAGTCATCCCCCCCATAAGCGCCAGCAGCGAAGCTATGGCTAAGGCCTTCACTTCCCCCCTCCCCCCCAAGGCGCTTCTCACTTTCTCAGAAGAGCAAGACGAGATTTGGCAAAGTCGAGAACCAGAACGAATCCGCCCAAGAATTCCCGGCCGAGCAGGCCGGCCAAGTCCTTTTCGGCCGCCAGGCCGATCGATTCCACCAGGAATACAGCCTGGGGTGACTCGACCCTCATCCCGGCCGCCTCGAACCATTGCAGGGAGCCCGTCTGGGCCGGGATTTGACTGAAGGTGGCGCCGCTTACAGTAACCGGCGCAGTGGGCCGGTCCTGCAACAAAGCCATGGACGAGACCGCTGAAGAAAAGAACATGATGCCCAGGGGGGAGCGAAGGTCCAGGCCGAATTTCCCTTCCCGGTCTCCTTCGAACCGGCAAGAGACGGCGGGCAGGCCGCGCTGCACGCTGAATTCCTGCCAGGCCGCCGGGCCGCTTTCACTTTCATAGGAGGACGGGTCGAAAAGGCGGACCTTGCCGCTGTTCACTTCCAATTCCGCCACGGCCGATTGAAGAACGGCTGTGCCGATGACCCCGATGATATTATCCTCTTCGGCCGCGGCGGCGGGCTGGTCCATTTCGGCAAAGTCCAGGCCCTCGGCCAGCAAGGGGCCGATCTGAAAGCTGGCGCCAGACCAGACCGGCCTCTCCTCGAGCTTGTTGGAGGAAGTGATGATCCGCATCGTTCCGGACTTGGTCAGGCCGAGAATTTCTGCCTGAGCGGCGGTTATCCTCATCCCCTGGACGCCCGGGTCGAGACGGAACCAGCCGGCTTCTTGGTTGTTCATAAGCGGCTGGACGAGGATATCGCCCGCGGCCGAGAGCTTGGAGGTGACTGAGGGCTCAAAGCGCGCGTCAAAAGAGATCTTGGGCTGGACGCTTTCCCGGGCCGTCTCCTGGCCGCTCATTACCAAAGAAAAAGAGAGGAAAAAAAGCAGGATGGCCGTCAGTGAGGCCGGGCGGGGCTGATTCGAGGAGAGGGTTGAAAAAAACCGCCAGTTTTCAAATCGGATGATCATGATGATATTCCCCCCTCAAGTATGCCATACTCCCATTCGATTTCCAACCTGACTTCCAGGCTCAATTCGGCGTTTGTCCCTCCGGCTTGGCCTCGGCCTTGATCCGGAACTTCTCGAACCAGGCCAGAAGGTAGAGCTGCTGCAGGAGCTGATGCGAAGGCCGCCGCCAGCCGTGATACTCCTCGGGCATTCGCACCAGCAGTGTCTCTTTCTTGATCATCTTCAGCGCCCGGTAGAATTCCTCGCTCTGTCCGATGGGCGTCCGCAGGTCGGCTTCGCCGGTCATGATCATGGTTGGCGTCTTGACTTTGGCCACAAAATGAATGGGCGAGCGCAGGGCATACTCCAGGGGATCTTCCCAGGGATAGGCCTTGAATTGCTTATACCAGGTGGCGCCGTCCGTCGTGCCGCAAAAGGACATCCAGTCGATGACCGGCCTCATGGACACGGCGGCCCGGAAACGGTCGGTATGGCCGACGATCCAGGCGGTTAAAATCCCGCCCCCGCTCCCGCCGCAGACAAAGAGGTTCCGGGAGTCGATGAAGCCCTTGGCCAAGGCAGCATCCACCCCGGCCATAAGGTCGTCAAAATCCTTGCCCGGGTAGGAGAACTGGATGCCGTTGACAAAATCCTGGCCATAGCCCGTGCTCCCCCGCGGGTTCAGGTAGAGTACGACATAGCCGCTGGCGGCGAAGTTCTGCCAGCCCCAGTTGAAGGCAACCGAATACATGGACCACGGTCCGCCGTGGATCCACAGGATGAGGGGGTATTTCTTGGCCGGGTCGAATTCGGCCGGCTTTATCAGCCAGCCCTGGATGTCCAGGCCGTCGGGAGCTTTGAACCGAAGCTCTTCGGCCTCGCCCAGTTTGAGGCCCTCCAGCACATCAGCATTCACATCCACCAGGCGGCGCAGCAAGGCCGGCTGGGCGAGGCTGAAGGTGACCAGCTGGCCCGGGTGATAGAAATCGGACAGCACGGCCGCGGCTTGTCCGGCCGGCGACAGCGTGAGGCCGCTGAGAACATGCACACCCGAGGTTACCTTCCGGCCGGGCCCGGCCAGGGGAATATAATTAAGGTTGGATTCCCCCTGCTCGTTCAGGGAGTAATAGACTCCGCGGCTATCGGCGGCCCAGTCCAGGCCGGCGGGCGAATCGGCCAGGCCGCCGGCCCACAGGCGCTTCTGTCCGCCGCTCGCGTCCATTACATAGATCGAGGCGAGATGGCTGGTGAAATTTTTTTCATCAAACCCGGTATAGGCAATCCAGCGGCCGTCGGGTGAGGCCACGGGGTTTGAATCGGGCCCTCGGCGGTCGGTCAGGGCCTTGACCTCCAGCGATTTTAAGTCCAGGGCATAGATCTCGGTGTCCCCGAATTGATATTCCGCGTCCGGTTTGCGGATGGCGCTGAAGTAGATTGTCTGACCGTCGGCCGACCATTCAGGGTTGGAGTGCGAATAATCTCCGCTGGTCACTTGACGTGGAGTGCCGCCCAGAACGGCATCCACCACGAAGATATGGGAATACCCTTTGGGCAGAGGCCCCCGCCCGTCGCTCCGCCAGCTTAGCCTGTCGATGAGGATGGCCGGGGCTGCCCACTTGGCTCCCTCAGGTTTTTTGGGCAGCTTGACCGGGAGGATGGGCTTATCATCGGGAATGAAGGCGGAAAAAACAATTTTCTTCCCGTCCGGAGACCAGGCCACGCCGGAAGGAGCCCGCTCCAGGTGGGTCAGCGGGGCCACCTCGCGCGTATCCAGCCACATGACGTAGAGCTGGGTCGATCCGTCCCGGTCGGAGAGGAAGGCGATCCGTTTTCCGTCCGGAGACCAGACGGGCGCGCTGTCGCGCCAACTGCCCGAGGTCAGAAGTCGCACGCGCCGGCCTTCCACGTCGGTGAGCCACAGGTTGGAAACCGGCTGATCGTTCATCTTGTCGATCCAGGTCCGGGAGAAAAGAATGTTCTTTCCGTCGGGCGAGATGCTCGGGCTGCCCACCGACTCCATGTCGAAAAAAGTCTCGGCCTCAAGCAGCCGGGCGGACTTTTGCCCGGATTCAGCGGCCCAAGGTGCAGCCGCTCCTGCCGCCCACCACATCATCAAGGCCCAGATGAGATGCTTCTTCATGACCACCTCCATTAATCTCCTATTTGATATCGGGTTCAAAATAGAAAGGCTCCAGCAAGCTTCGCCACTTTTTCATCAACTCTTCATTCAAGTCGGTCGGAGGCTGGGCCTCGGCCGGGAGGAACGACTTATAAGGGTGCTGGCGGCTGTAAGCCGCGAAGTCGTCGCGGACTTTCTTGAGCTCCTGGGGACGGGTCAGAAGGTCGAGGGCTGTGGCGGCCATGACTTTGGCCCCGGTGTTGAGCCCCTTCCAGGCCGTCGAGCCGAAGCCGGCAGCCACCGTTGACCAGTGGTGGCTGATGGCGCCGGGCACCTGGCCGGGGAAGCTGAGCGTGGCGGTGGGAGCCACCAGGGTGACCTCGCCCACGTCGGAGGAGCCGCCGCCGATAAAAACCGCTTCCGGCTCCTTGAGTTTTCCGGTCTCAACGGGCATCCCCTTCTCCTCCTTGCCCAGCTCTTTCTGCAAGGCCTTGGCGAAGGCATTCTCTTCCGCGGTCCAGGCGGGCAGGCCCACCAGCTCGATGTTCTTTTGAATCATTTCGGCCAGGGGTTTGCTGGCGTGGCGCTGGTGGACGGCGCTCAGGACCCGGACCTTGTCCAGCTCCGTGCCGCTGGCCAGGGCCCCGGCTTTGGCGCAGTCGAGGACCCGGGAGTACATGGCCTCAACTTCTTCGTCCGTATTGCGGATGTAGTACCAGACGCTGGCCTTGTCCGGGACAACGTTGGGCGCCTCGCCGCCCTCCAGAATGACGTAGTGCAGCCGGTGGGCCGGGGGCAGGTGCTCGCGAAGATAGTTGGCGGCCACATTCATGATCTCCACCGCGTCCAAGGCGCTCCGGCCCATCCAGGGCGCTGCGGCGCTGTGGGCCGTCTTGCCGCGAAAAGTAAAGATCACCGAGAAAATAGCGTTCCCGTCCCGGCCGTAAGCTGTGGATAGGCCCGCCGAGCTGTGGTTGTCAATGACCACGTCCACGTCCTTGAACAGGCCGGCTCTAACCATATAGGGCCGGCTGGCGATCGTCTCCTCGGCCGGAGAGCCGAGGACCTTGATGGTGCCCGGAATCTTGTATTTAACCAGGACCTGCTTCAGGGCGATAGCCGCTGCGGCGGCTGCCGTGCACATGGTATTATGGCCGCAGCCGTGGCCCGGCGCGCCCTCCACCACCGGGTCCTTTTTAGGGACACGGCCTTTCTGGGACAGCATGGGCAGCGCGTCGAACTCGCCCAGCAGGCCGATGACCGGCCGGCCCGAGCCGTAACTGGCGACAAAACAGGTGGGCAGGCCGGCCGCTCCGCGCTCCAGGGTGAAGCCCTCGGCTTCCAGCGTGTCGGCCAAAAGCTTCGAGGACTTAAATTCCTGCATGCCCAATTCGGCATAGGACCAGATGGCATCCGAGATGCGGCCGAACCTTTCCAGCACCTGAGGCCTGACCAGCCAGTTGAGGAGAAATATTTTTTCAAGGGTGATTTTTTCTTTCTTGGCCGTTGCGTCCGGAAGGAATATGAGGAAGACGCTGGCCGCAGCCAGCAGCAGCCAGGCCATCCTGTTGAGTTTGAGAGAAGATTTCATGGCCGCCTCCTACCCTTGTTTGATTTAGGGCCAGAATCCTCTCCGGCCCAGCTTGCCGGACACTCGTCAAAATAGCGCAAAACGTCCTCCGGCCGGCGCACCACGGACCTGGCCCCGTGGGCCGTCAGCTCTTCCTCGGTCCGGAAGCCCCACAGCGCTCCGAGCGGAAACATCCCGGCGGCCGTGGCGGTCTGCATATCGGTGTCCGTATCGCCCAAATAAAGAAAATCCGAAGCCGGGATTCCCGCTGCCCGGGCGATGAACAGGGCGCCGGCCGGGTCCGGCTTGCGCGGCAGGTCCGGCCGGATGCCGATGACCTGATCGAAGCGCCAGCGGCGGAGGAACGTCTCGGAGGCCAGCCGGGTGAACTCATCCAGCTTGTTGGACAGGATGTTTATCCGGACGCGGCGCGCCTCAAGGGCGTCGAGGAGCTCGGGGATGCCCGGATAGGGACGAGTGTGCCGCTTCCAGTTTTTCAGGTATTCCTGGCGGAGCATCCGGCCGGCCCGTTCCACTCGTTCGAGCCGGGCCGCGCCGGAAGGGAGGGCGTTCTCGATGAGGGCCACTACGCCGTCACCGGTCAGGCGTTTGTAATCTTCCAGGGGATGGGCCGGATGGCCCAGCCTGGCCAGCACGGCGTTCATCGAATCGGCAATATCTTGGAGGGAATCCAGGAGCGTGCCGTCCAGGTCGAAGATCACGGCCCGGAAGCGATGGGGCGTTGCGGACATAAGGTGTCATTTTACTCCGGCCGGTCGTCGGAGTAAATAATGGCAGGCTCTTCTGTGATGGTGTGCTGCCTGGAGAGCGATGGTGCGGAGCTACTCCCTGCCCGGCTTTAACGAAACAGCAGAACCCCGCTCAAAACCGGCCTGACTCCTAAAAAAGATTTTTACACTTATCCTATTGACTTTATAAAATCTGTTGATATAATGAGATCATATTACCTGCTTCGCTGGCTGGGCAGGTTTCTTATGTCCCCCTAAACTCCTTTCTTGACATGCCAAAACCAGCCAGCGTTTTTTCCCTTGAGGCGAGAGATGATGGGGGATTTTTACAACCTAAACTAATCTGCCCCTTTTGCTAAAAAAAGAAATATTCTTTTTCGAATATCCTGATTGTAATGGAGAGAAGGTAAAAATATTCTCGGAACAATAAAGCAGATCAGCCTTAAGGAGAGGTTCCGGTTTTACAGCCGGAGGCGCTTCCGCCTGACAGGCAACCGCCGGGAGTCGGGCTCGCCCCTGCTTTGCAACTTGTGGTATAACCGGTCCCTGTATTGCAATTCATAATGGCGCCATACCCAAGTTGACATTTATGGCCCCCTGCTGTTCCAGCTGAAGCACCATCCCTACAATGGTTCGCTGCACCACAACCGTCTGTGCAGTTACCAGCCGCACCAGGAACCCCTCCGGCTGAGCAACTTGATGAACTACTAGGCGTGGACCCAGTTCCACAACATGCTTCTGGGGGTAGGTCCGAGTTAAGAATATAAATAATAGGCTTTTCATATTTCATCTTTTTTCTTCCTCATCATCCCTCTCTTGATAATATATTTTTTTTAATAAATTATTGTCAAACTATTGCCGGCCGAGAATTATCTCTATGACAATTTTTGTTACACATCCGGGCTATGCCGGACCATCTC
>JBAVVA010000018.1:0-16326 GCA_049697055.1 Candidatus Aminicenantales bacterium | reverse complement strand
GCAGCACCTTGGTGATGGCCGACGTCAGCGTCGTCTTCCCGTGGTCCACGTGCCCAATCGTCCCTATGTTCAAATGCGGCTTCGTCCTCTCAAACTTTGCCTTCGACATCGCTGTGACCTCCTGTTTCGTTCGGGGAGCTCAAGCTCCCCGCTCTCGCCTCAATGGGCGAAGGGAATCCTTCCTTCCACGCGCGCCACAACCTCCTCTTTCTTGTGGGGCGGAGCCACCTCATACTGGAGGAACTCCATGGAAAACACGCCCCGTCCCTGGGTCAGGGTGCGCAGAATGGTGGCATAGCCGAACATCTCGCTGAGGGGGGCTAGGGCCCGGACCAGCCTTGAAGTCCCGCGCATCTCTAGGCCTTCGATCCTTCCCCGCCGGGCGTTCAAGTCGCTGACGATGTCGCCCAGGTATTCGTCCGGGGAGATGACCTCCAGCCTCATCATCGGCTCGAGTAGGGCCAACCCGGCCTTGGCCGCCGCTTCCTTGAAGGCCAGCGAAGCGGCGATCTTAAAGGCCAGGGGCGACGAGTCCGTCTCGCTGGCCGAGCCTCCGGTCAAGACGACCTTGATGTCGGTCAGGGGATAGCCGGCCAGCAGGCCCGTGTCCATGGCCTCCCGCAGGCCGTCCCGGATAGCGGGTATGAAAGCGCGGGGGATAACGGTTTCTTTGGTGCGATCCTCGAAATCGAACCCGGCGCCGCGGGGCAGGGGCTGGACTTCGAGCTGACAATGACCGAACTGTCCCTTGCCGCCCACCTGCCGGTCGTACTTGGCCTCGCCCCGGGCGACGGCCAGAATCGTCTCCTTGTAGGCCACCTGGGGCTGGCCCACGTTGGCCCGTACCCCGTATTCGCGCGACATGCGGTCCAAGAGGATTTCCAGGTGCAGCTCGCCCATGCCGTAAACCAGGGTCTGGCCGGTCATGGGGTCCTGCATGATCCGGACAGTGGGGTCCTCCTTGGCCATTTTGGCCAAGGCTTCGGCCAGGCGAGCATGTTCGGTCCTCGACTTGGGCTCGATCGTCACGGAGATGACCGGCTCGGGGAAGCGGATGGTCTCCAGGACTATGGGCTGATGCTTGTCACACAGGGTATCGCCCGTGCCCAGGTTCTTGGTCGAGCTCAGCGCGGCGATGTCCCCGGCATAAACCTCCTTGATCTCCTCCCGCTTGTTGGCGTGCATTTTGAGGAGGCGGCTGACCCGCTCATCCTCGTCCTTAGTGGAGTTATAGAGGACCGAACCCAGCCGAGCCTTGCCCGAATAGGCCCGGAAAAAGGCCAACGTTCCGACATAGGGGTCGTTCATGACTTTGAACACCAGGGCGGAAAAAGGCTCCCCGTCCTGAGGCTTCCGCATACGGACTTCTTCGGTGCGGGGATGATGGCCGACCACGGGAGGCAGGTCTTCCGGGGAAGGCAAGAAATCCACTATAGCGTCGAGCAGGGGCTGGACGCCTTTATTGCGGAAGGAAGCGCCGTAGAGGACCGGGACAAGCTTCAGGCCGATGGTGCTGCGGCGAATGGCTTGGCGGATGTCGCCGGCAGAGATGGCCGCCCCGCTGAGGTAGAGCTCCATCAGCCTGTCATCCGTATCGCACAAAGTCTCGATCATCTGTGTCCGTGTCCGTTCGACTTCCTTCAGGTGTTCGCTCCTCACTTCCCCGAGGGTGAGGTCCGAAGCGATCAGCCCGTCGCCCCAGTCATACTCCTTGCCGTCGATGACATCGACGACACCCCGGAAGGTCTCTTCCCGACCCAGCGGGATTTGGACGGGCAACGGCCGGGCGCCCAGCTTGGTCTGTATCTGGTCCACAGCCCTCTCCGGGTCCGCGCCCACCCTGTCCATCTTATTGATGAACACGATCCGGGGGACGCGGTAGCGGTCGGCCTGGCGCCAGACCGTTTCCGACTGGGACTCGACCCCGCCTACCCCGCACAGGACAATCAGGCCGCCATCGAGCACCCGCAGGGAGCGCTCGACCTCGGCCGTGAAATCCACGTGGCCGGGGGTATCGATGATGTTGATCCGATGGTTATTCCAGAAACAGGTTGTGGCCGCGGAGGTTATGGTGATCCCCCGCTCCTGCTCCTGGGCCATCCAATCCATGACCGCCGTCCCCTCGTCCACCTCGCCCATCTTGTAGGTGATGCCGGTATAGTAGAGGATGCGCTCCGTGGTCGTCGTCTTGCCGGCATCGATATGGGCCATGATGCCGATGTTCCTGACGCTTCCGATCTGATAAAGTCGCGCCACTCCTCTTCTCCATGATGCTCAAGGCCGGCGGCCTGAATCTCACAATCACCATCTATAATGAGCAAAAGCCCGGTTGGCCTCTGCCATTTTGTGCGTATCTTCGCGCTTCTTCACCGCGCCGCCGCGGTTGTTGACGGCATCCATGATCTCGGCAAAGAGCTTGTCCCGCATGCTCTTGCCGCCCCGCCCATAGGCATAGTGGAGCAGCCAGCGGAGGCCCAACGCCGTGGAGCGCTGGACGGGCACTTCGATCGGGACCTGGTAGGTCGCCCCGCCCACCCGGCGGGACTTGGTCTCCAGGATGGGCCGGACGTTCTCCATCGCCTTTTCCAGGGTCTTGAGGGGATCCTCCTTGGCCTTCTCCTTGATGAGGTCCATGACCCCGTAGATGGTCTGCTCGGCCACGCTCTGTTTGCCCTTCTTCATATAGCTGCTGATGAACTTGGAAACCAGGGTGCTGTTGAAGACATGGTCGGGGGCCTGCGGCTTTTTCTTGATTTTCCCTCTGCGCGGCATGCTTGGCTCCTCTACGACTTGGCCATCTTTTTCTCTTTGGGCCGCTTGGCGCCGTAACGGGACCGGCTTTGCATCCGGTTCTGGACTCCCTCGCTGTCTAGAGTGCCCCGGATGATGTGGTAGCGGACACCGGGCAGATCCTTGACCCGGCCGCCCCGGATCATGACGATGGAGTGCTCCTGAAGGTTGTGGCCGACGCCGGGGATATAGCCGGTCACCTCGATGTTATTGGTCAGCCTGACCCGGGCCACTTTGCGCATGGCCGAGTTCGGCTTTTTGGGAGTCGTAGTGAAGACGCGCGTGCAGACGCCCCGCTTCTGGGGACAGGCGTCCAAGGCGGGAGACTTGCTCTTGTACCGCTTCTGCGTCCGGCCTTTTCTGACCAGTTGGTTGACTGTTGGCAAGACAAATACTCCTCATAAACAGTTTATTGTGATCCATCCCGGAGCAGGGCGTGCTATCTCGAGACGAATAGAGGGATACTAGCAAATATCCCTTGTCGTGTCAAGAATTTCGAGGCTTGTCCAGCTCAGGCCAAGTCGGGGAGAACCGTTTCGGTCTCCTTACCCAAAACCTGGCCTTCCTCCTTGATCTCGACATCTCGATAATATTTATACCCTGTTCCGGCAGGGATCAGCCGTCCCATGATGATATTCTCCTTGAGGCTGCGCAGGTGGTCCACTTTCCCGTACAGGCTGGCCTCGGTCAGGACCCGGGTCGTCTCTTGGAAAGATGCGGCCGAGATGAAGCTGTCCGTGCTCAAGGCGCTCTTGGTGATGCCCAGGAGCAGGGGCCGGGCTTTGGCCGGCTTGCCGCCCTTCTTGATCACCTTCTCGTTCTCCTCCTGGAAAATAAATTTGTCCACCTGTTCGTCTACCAGGAACTCGGTGTCCCCCACCTCTTCAACCTTCACCCAGCGCAGCATCTGGCGGATAATGACTTCGATGTGCTTGTCGTTGATGCCGACGCCCTGGAGGCGGTACACCTCTTGAATTTCCCGGAGGAGGTACTCGGCCAGCTCCTTCTCTCCCAGGACACGGAGGATATCATGAGGATTGACCGGCCCGTCCATCAGGGGTGTCCCGGCCCTGATCCTCTCGCCTTCGCCCACGCTGAGGTGAGCCCCCTTGGGAATGAGGTATTCCTTCTCGCCGACGAACTCGGACTTAACCGTCAGTTTCCGGTAGCCGCGGAGCAGGCCGCCGTATTGAACCAAGCCGTCGATCTCGGAGATGACGGCAGTGGCTTTGGGCCGCCGGGCTTCGAACAGCTCCTCGGCCCGGGGCAGGCCGCCGGTGATGTCCTTGGTCCGGGCGGCCTCTCGGGGGATCTTGGCCAGGATGTCGCCGGCGTTGACCTTGTCGCCCTCTTTGACGCTTAAGTTGGCGCCCGCCGGCAGATAATACTTGCGCAGCACGACCGGTTCCTCTTTCTTGGTCTTAGGGTTCACCTCTTTGCGGTGCGGATCCACCATCTCCATGCGGGGCTGCATCTTTTCGTCCTTGGGGTCGATGATGACCGGGGTGATCCGGCCGGTGAATTCGTCCTGCACTTCCTCCATGGTGATGCCCAAGGCTACGTCCTGGAATTGAACCTGGCCCGATTCCTCGGTCAGGATGAGGGTGTTAAAGGGGTCCCACTCGGCGAAGTGCTGCCGGGATTTGACCGGCTCGCCCTCCTTCACCAAAAGCCTGGCGCCGTAGGGCACCTGGTAATGCTCCACCTCCCGGCCGCGGTGGTCGAGGATGGCGATGTTGGCGTTGCGGTTGACGACTACCAAGTCGCCCTCCCGGTTAATGACGGACTTGAGGTTGTTGAAACGGAGGATGCCTTCATTCTTGGCCTCCAGCTGGGACCGCTCCGCGCCCCGGACGGCGACGCCGCCGTGATGGAAGGTGCGCATAGTGAGCTGCGTGCCGGGTTCGCCGATGGACTGCGCGGCGATGATGCCCACCGCCTCGCCCAGCTCGACCAGGTAGCCCGAGGCCAGGTTCCGGCCGTAGCACAGCTGGCAGACGCCCCGCTTGGACTCGCAGGTCAGGAGCGACCGGATCTTGACCCGCTCCAGGCCCATGTTTTGGAACGCCCGGGCCACCTCTTCGGTAATTTCCTGGTTGGCCTCGACGACGACCTTGTTGGTGTCGGGATGAACGACCCGGTCCAGGGAGATGCGGCCCACGATCCGATCGGTGAAGGGCTCGATGATCTCGCCGTTCTCCACGATGGCCGTGATGTTGATGCCCTTGGGCGTGCCGCAGTCCACCTCGTCGATGATAACCTCTTGGGAGGAGTCCACCAGCTTGCGGGTCAGATAGCCGGAATTGGCCGTTTTGAGGGCTGTATCGGCCAGGCCTTTCCGGGCGCCGTTGGTGGATATGAAGTATTGCAGGACGTTCAGACCTTCGCGCAGGTTGGAGACGATGGGGGTCTCGATGATCTCGCCGGAGGGCTTGGACATCAGGCCCCGCATCCCGGCCAGCTGCCTGATCTGCTGCTTGTTGCCCCGCGAGCCGGAGTCGGACATGACGTACAAGGGGTTGAGCTCCGGCCCTTCAGTCGAGATGCGCTTCATCTCGGCCAGCATGGCGTTGGACACTTTGTCCGTGACGTCGCCCCAGATCTCGACCACCTGGTTGAAGCGTTCGCCGGCCGAAATTCGGCCTTCCCGGTAGTCGTTCTCGATGGCCTGCACCTGGCGCTGGGCCCGTTCCACCAGCTCGCTTTTTTCTTTGGGCACGACGAAATCATCGATGCCCAGCGAGAAACCGGCCTGAGTGGCCAGGTTGAAGCCCAGCTCCTTCAGCCGGTCCAGGGTTTCAACCGTGGGGCCCAGCCCCACCCGGAGGTAGATGAAGAAAATCAGGCTCTCCATCCCCTTTTTCTTCAGCGTGCCGTTGACGAAGGGAATGCCCGGCGGCAAGTTGTCGTTGAAAATGATCCGGCCGGGCGTCGTCTCCACCAGCTTTTTGTTCATCTGAACAATGGGACAGCTCAGCACGGCCTGGTCGTCATAGTAGGTGGCCAGGTTCATGAACGGCCCGGTGAGGCGCAGGTTGATCAGGGAATGAAGCCCGACTTCCTTGTTCTCCAAGGCCAGCAGGACCTCTTCTTTGGAGCCGAAAATGCGGCCCTCGCCTTTCTGGTTCTTCTTGGCCAGGCTGCCGTAGTAGCAGCCCAGGACCATGTCCTGGCTGGGGATGGTCAGCGGCCGGCCGTGGGCGGGCGACAGGATGTTGTTGGTGGACAGCATCAAGGTGGAAGCTTCCACCTGGGCCTCAACCGACAAGGGTATATGGACGGCCATCTGGTCGCCGTCGAAGTCGGCGTTGAAGGCGGCGCAGACCAGGGGGTGGATCTGGATGGCCTTGCCCTCGATGAGCAGCGGCTCGAAAGCCTGAATGCCCAGCCGGTGCAGGGTCGGGGCGCGGTTGAGGAGGATGGGATGCTCCTTGACCACCTCCTCCAAGTAATCCCACACCTCGGGCCGTTCCTGTTCGTGCCACTCCCGGGCGATCTTGACGCTGGGCACCAGCCCCTCCTTCTCCAGCTTGTGGAAGATGAAGGGCTTGAACAGCTCTAGGGCCATTTTCTTGGGCAGCCCGCACTGGTTAAGCTTGAGCTCCGGCCCGACCACGATGACCGAGCGACCGGAGTAGTCCACCCGTTTGCCCAGCAGGTTCTGCCGGAAACGTCCTTGTTTGCCCCGCAACGCTTCGCTCAGGGACTTGAGCGGACGGCGGTTGGCGCCCAGATGGACCCGGCCGCGCTTGCCGTTGTCGAATAGGGCATCCACCGCCTCCTGGAGCATCCGCTTCTCGTTGCGGATGATGAGCTCGGGGGCCTTGAGCTCGATCAGTTTCTTAAGACGGTTGTTGCGGTTGATGACGCGGCGGTATAGGTCGTTCAGGTCGGAGGTGGCAAAGCGGCCGCCGTCCAGCCGGACCAGGGGCCGCAGGTCGGGCGGGATGACCGGGACGACGTCCAGGACCATCCACTCCGGCCGATTGCCCGATATCTTGAGGGCCTTGAACACGCGCAGCCGCTTGGCATAGCGCAGCCGCCGCTGCTGGGAAGATTCCTTTTTCATCAGCCGGCGCAGTCGCTCGGCTTCCTTCTTGATATCGATGCGCAACAGCAGAGTCTTGATGGCCTCGGCGCCCAGGCCTACGTCGAATTTGTCGCCGTGCTTCTCCTGGGCTTCCTTGAATTCATCATCGGTCAGGAGCTGTTTCTCCTTGAGCGGCGTTTCGCCCGGGTTCAGGACAATATAGGACTCGAAATAAAGAACCTTCTCCAGGTCCTTGATGGACAGGTCCAGGACCAGGCCGATGCGGCTGGGCGGGCTCTTGAAGAACCAGATGTGGGCCACCGGCGAGGCCAGCTGGATGTGGCCCATCCGCTCCCGGCGAACCTTGCTCTTGGTCACCTCGACGCCGCAGCGTTCGCAGATGATGCCCCGGTACTTCATCCGCTTGTACTTGCCGCACAGACATTCGAAATCGTTGATGGGGCCGAAGATCTTGGCGCAGAACAGCCCGTCCTTTTCGGGCTTGAAGGTCCGGTAGTTGATCGTCTCGGGCTTGGTCACCTCTCCCCAGGACCAGCTCTTGATTTTGTCCGGGGAAGCGATGCTGATGCGCACGCGGTCGAAATCCACTTTGGGCTTTCCGGTTATGGGCGGACGAAGCTCCATGATCATTCTCCTTTAAGAATCTGGGGAACCTCGATGCCCCAGGGCAGGATTTCTTCTTTCTCCGCTTTCTCCAGCTCTACGTTCAGACACAGGCTCTGGAGCTCGCGGATCAGGACGTTGACCGATTCGGGCAGCCCGGGCGTGAAATCGAGGTCGCCCTTGACGATGCCCTCGTAGATCTTGGACCGGCCTTCAACGTCGTCCGATTTGACGGTCAGCATCTCCTGCAGAGTGTAGGCGGCGCCGTAGGCCTCCAGGGCCCAAACCTCCATCTCCCCGAAGCGCTGGCCGCCGAACTGGGCCTTGCCTCCCAGCGGCTGCTGGGTGATCAGGGAGTAGGGGCCCGTGGAGCGGGCGTGAATTTTATCGTCCACCAGGTGGTAGAGCTTCATCATATAGATGAAGCCGACCGTCACTTCCTGGTCGAAGGGCTGGCCGGTCATGCCGTCGAAGAGCACGGTCTTGCCCGACTCCGGCAGCCCGGCTTCCTTCAGCAGCCCCTTGATCTCCGCTTCGGAGATGCCGTCGAAAACGGGAGTGGAAATCCACATGTTGAGCCGGTGGGCCGCCCAGCCGGCATGGGTCTCCAGGATCTGGCCGACGTTCATGCGGGAGGGAACGCCCAGGGGGTTGAGGACGATGTCCACGGGCGTGCCGTCCGGCAGGCGGGGCATGTCCTCTTCGGGCACGATCTTGGCCACAATGCCTTTATTGCCGTGTCGGCCGGAGACCTTGTCGCCCACGCTAAGCTTCCTCTTCATGGCGATGAAAACCTTGATGGCCTGGATGACGCCGGGAGCCAGCTCATCTCCCTTTTTCAGGTTGTCCACTTTCTCCTTGAACAGCCCCTTCAGGGCTTCAATCTGGCGGCGGATCTTCTTGTCTATATCGCGGACCTTGCGCTCCCGTTCCTCATTGTCCGTCAGGCGCAACTTGGACAGGTCGTCCGGGTCGATCTGGTCCAGCAGGCGTTCGGTCAGGGTCTGCCCCTTCTTCAAGTTCAGCTCCCCCAGCTTGTGATCGCGCTCGACCTCCTCGCCTTTCAGGAAGGACTTGATTTTCCGCCAACTCTCGGCCTCCATGATGGAGATCTCGTCGTCCAGGTTCCGCTTCATTTTGGCGATCTCGTCCTTCTCGATCTGCTTGGCCCGGTTCCCCTTCTCCGCCCCCCGGCGGGAGAAAATGCGGACGTCGATAATGGTGCCCTCCACGCCCGGCGAACAGTATAGGGAAGCGTCCTTGACGTCCAGGGCCTTCTCGCCGAAGATGGCCTTCAGCAGCTTCTCCTCGGGCGAAAGCTGGGTCTCGCCCTTGGGAGCCACCTTGCCCACCAGGACATCCCCGGAACGGACCTGGGCGCCGATGCGGACGATTCCGTTCTCGTCCAGGTTGCGCAGCAGGTTCTCCGGCACGTTGGGGATGTCTCGGGTGATGTCCTCCGGGCCGAGCTTTGTATCTCGGGCTTCGATCGTCTCCTCGACGATGTGGAGGGAGGTGAAGATGTCCTCCTTGATCAGCTTCTCACTGACGATAATGGCGTCCTCAAAGTTGTAGCCGCGCCAGGGCATGAAGGCGGACAGCACGTTGCGGCCCAGCGACAGGTCCCCCCCGTCGGTGCAGGAGCTGTCAGCCAGGATCTGCCCCCGCTCCACATGGTCGCCCCGGTGGACAATGGGCCGTTGGCTGAGGCAGGTGTTCTGGTTGGTGCGGAGGAATTTGATCAGCAGGTAGAGGTCGGTGCCCACCTCATGGCTGCGGGCGCCCCGGTGTTCATCCACCCGGACCAGGATGCGCTCGGCGTCAACGAACTCGACGACACCCGCGCGGCGGCAGACGACGACGTCCCCCGAGCCTTTGGCCACCAGATACTCAATGCCCGTCCCCACGCGGGGTGACTCGGGCCGTAGAAGGGGCACGGCCTGGCGCTGCATGTTGGACCCCATCAGGGCCCGGTTGGCGTCGTCGTGCTCCAAGAAGGGTATGAGGGCCGCCGAGAGCGATACCAACTGCTTGGGCGAAACGTCGATATAGTCGATCTGATGTTTGGGCAGGATTTTAAAGTTTCCCATCTGACGGGCGCTGATCAGGTCGCTCAGGAAAACGCCCTTCTCATCCACCCGGGCGTTGGCCTGGGCGATGTTGTGCTTCTCCTCCTCCCAGGCCGTCAGGTAGAAGCAGTAGGGTTCAACCACCGGCAGATGCCGGGCGTTGTTCCTTTTAAGCCTGTCTAATTCTCTTTTATAGAGGTCCTGCTCGACGATGTCGCCTATGGCATAGGAGCTGTCGCCGGGATGAATGACCTTGATGTAGTCTATGATCCGGCCGTCTTTGACTTTACGGTAGGGGGTCTCCAAAAAGCCGTAAGGATTCACCCGGGCGAAACAGCTCAGTGAGGAGATGAGGCCGATGTTGGGACCTTCGGGGGTCTCCACCGGGCAGATCCGGCCGTAGTGGGAAGCCTGGATATCACGGACCTCGAACCCGGCCCTTTCTCGGCTCAGGCCGCCCGGGCCCAAAGCCGACAAACGCCGCTTGTGGGTCATCTCGGCCAGGCTGTTGATCTGGTCCATGAACTGGCTGAGCTGAGAGCTGCCGAAAAATTCCTTAAGGGCGGCAATGACTGGTTTGGAGTTGATGAGGTCCTGAGGCATGGCCGAGGCCAGATCGGCGGTGACGGTCATTTTCTCCTTCACCGTCCGCTCCATCCGGGTCAGGCCGATGCGGAAGGCATTCTCCACCAGTTCGCCCACGGAGCGGACCCGGCGGTTGCCCAGGTGGTCGATGTCGTCCACCGTGCCCTCGCCGCGGCGGAGGCCGAAGAGGTACTTGATGACCTCCACGTAGTCCTTGGGCGACAGTGTTTTCTCCTCCATGGGGGTGTTCAGCCCCAGCTTGATGTTGAACTTCAGCCGGCCGATGTGGGAGAAGTTATACTTCTGGGGGTTGAAGAACAGGCTCTGGAAGAGATTATGAGCGCTCTCCATAGTATGGGGCTCGCCCGGCCGCAATTTTCTGTAGATCTCGGCCGTGGCCTGCTGGCTGTCCTTGCGCAGGTCTTTGCGGACAGTGTTGCAGATGATGAGGCCGGGTTTGTCAGCCTCGGGGAAAAAGACCTCAAAGGCTTCGCCGCGGCCGGTCAGGAAATCGAGCTGGACATCGTTGATCTCCTCGTTGACCCGGACTTTACCTTTGATGCCCACCAGGGCGTAAGCGCCCTTGAATTCCCGCTTGTCCATCAAGACCTTGGTCAGGCCGGCCTCGGTCATTTGGGAGAGGGCCTCGGGAGTGATCTTCTTATGGGCCGCAACCAGGACCGCCTTGCTCTTAGCCTCCTTGATGTCCTCGCCGGCTGTCCTGCCGATCAGGTGTTCGGACACCTCCCAGTAGAGCTTCCCTTCCTCCGGGATAATCTTGAATACGGGGTGGAACAGGCGGATGATGTCTTCATCCGAGCCGAAGCCCAGGGCCCGCAGAAAAACCGTGGCCAGGAACTTCTTTTTACGGTCGAGGCGGACGTAGATGAAGTTCTTGGCGTCGTATTCGAACTCCACCCAGGCGCCGCGATAGGGAATGATCTTGGCCACGAACTGCCCTTTGCCCTCGCCCGGCCGGTAGAAGACCCCCGGCGACCGCTGCAGCTGGCTGACCACCACCCGTTCGATGCCGTTGAAGATGAAGGTCCCCTTCTCGGTCATGAGCGGGATGTCCCCGAAATAGACCTCCTGTTCCTTGATATGCTTGAGCCGCTTGACCTTGGTCGCGACGTCCTTGTCCCAGGAGATGAGCCGGACCTTGAGCCGAAGGGGGACGGAATAGGTGTAGCCTTTCTGCAGGCACTCGGTGGGGGTGTACTTCATCTTCAGCTCGACGGTGTCCCCGCAGTGCTCGCAGAGCGGGATTTCGATCTTGTGGGCGGCCCCGCAGAAGGGGCAGATCTCCTTCTCCGTCAGTTCGACCTTGGCCGGCAGGAGGGTCTTACAGCTGGCGCAGCGCATCCGGGAGTTTTCCACGCCCTTCAATCGTCCGCAGGTGCATTCCCAATTGCCGATGGAGTAGCTGATAAAATCGAGCTGGGTCGTCTCTTTAAAATCCGAAATGGGGAAGACGTCCTTAAAGGCAGCCTGCAGCCCGATGTCCTTCCGTTCCTCGGGCAGGAGGTCCATCTGGAGGTAGTCGGTGTAGGACTGCCTTTGGATGGCCAAAAGATCGGGCATGGGGAACACGCCCGGGATCTTGGAAAAATCTTTCCTTTGGCGAAAAATGTTTTCCTGTTCTCTATTCATTCGGCACTCTCAAAGCCCTAAAAGCGTTCAAAGCCCTTACCCCTAATGGCCGCGACCAAGGCCGCACCCCGGCAGCTGCACCCTACTGCAGCTCGACAACAGCTCCCACTTCGCCGAATTTGGCCTTGATGGCCTCAGCCTCGGCCTTGGGCAGATTCTCCTTAACAGTCTTGGGCGCGCCGTCGACCAGGTCCTTGGCTTCCTTCAGGCCCAGGCTGGTCACTTCCCGAACGACCTTGATGACCTGAACCTTGTTGGCCCCGGCCGCCTTCAGCACGACGGCGAACTCGGTCTTCTCCTCCACGGCGGCAGCTTGGCCGGCGGGCGCGGCCGAGGCCATGGCAACCGGAACGGCGGCCGCGGCGCTGATCCCATAGCGCGTCTCGAACTCCTTGATGTAGTCTGCAAGCTCCAGCACCGTTAGGCTATCCAGATGCTTGAAGAATTCCTCTTTTGTCACTTGAATACCTCCTTTATAATCTGCGGTACCCTAGGCCGCTTGTGGGTCTCTATCAATCATGGCCCGTCAGGCTTCCCGGCTGGTTTTGAACTGGGCCAGTTGCCGGCCCAGCGTGCCGAGCGGCGACTGGAGCGTCTGGAGCATTTTGGTCAGGGGAGAGGCCATAAGGCGGGCAAAACGAGCCAGCAGCTCCGGCCGGGAAGCAAGCTTGGCGATCTCCTCGAACCTGTCCGGCCCGAACAGACGCCCCTGCAGAAGCCCTCCCTTGACCGACAACACTTTGTTCTGGGCCGAAAATTCCTTGAGGGCTTTGGCCAGGTCGACCGGATCTCCGTCGGTGAAGGCAATGGCCGTCGGCTTCCGGAAATATCCTTTCAGGGCGGCCGGGAATCGGTCGTCCAAGGCCTTGAGAGCCAAACGATTCTTGACCACCTTGAAACCGTGGGCGTTCTTGCGGAGCGCTTTGCGCAGGGCCACGGACTGGGCCACGCTGACCTTGGTGAAATCCATCAGGTAGAAGCTGTCCTGTCGGCTTAAAATGTCGGCCAGCTGCTTGATGTGCAGGTTTTTTTTCTCGCGCTTCATGATCGGCTCCCCTACTTCTCCAGGGTATCCTCGGACAGCTTAAAGGACGGCCCCATAGTCGAGGTCAGGAACATGCTCCGCACGTATTTCCCCTTGGCCGCCGGCGGTTTGGCGTGAAGAATAGCCTGCAGAAAAACCTTGATATTCTCCACCAGCTTGTCCTCGGTGAAAGAAATTTTCCCCACCGTGGAATGAAGAATGCCCGTCTTGTCCACGCGGAATTCGACTTTGCCAGCCTTGGTTTCCTCAACGGCCTTCTTGATATCGAAGGTCACCGTTCCGGACTTGGGGTTGGGCATCAGGCCCTTGGTGCCCAGGATGCGGCCCAGCTTGCCCACTCCCCTCATGACGTCGGGCGTGGCGATGACCACGTCAAAATCGATCCAGCCCCCGGTGATCTTCTCAATCAGCTCCTCGCCCCCGGCGAAATCGGCGCCGGACTCCTCAGCCTCCTTGATTTTCTCTCCCGAGGCGATGACACATATTTTCTTGGTCTTGCCCGTACCGAAGGGCAGGATGACCGTGCCCCGGACCATCTGGTCGGAGTGCTTGGGGTTGACCCCCAGCCGCAGCGAAACATCGACCGACTCGTTGAATTTGGCGTAGGCCGCTTTCTTCAGCAGGCTGACCGCCTCTTCTATGGAAAACTCGGGCTTCCCCGCCGCAAGTTCCTTGGCCTTAGTGAAGTTCTTGCCGTGTTTAGCCACTGATGATCTCCAGTCCCATGTTCTTGGCTGTTCCCTCGACGATCCTGACCGCCCCTTCAAGGGTATTGGCGTTTAAGTCGGGCATCTTCAATCGGGCGATGTCTTCAATCTGCTTCCGCGTGACTTTGCCCACTTTGTCCTTGTTGGGCGCGGCCGAGCCCTTGGCGATGCCGGCCGCTTTTTTTAACAGATAAGAAGCGGGAGGGGTTCTCAGGACGAAGGTGAATTTTTTATCTTTGAAGACGGTGATCTCCACCGGAACGATCATCCCCTCTTCCATCTTGTTTGTCTTCTCGTTGAACTGCCTGACGAATTCCATGATGTTGACCCCGTGCTGGCCCAAGGCCGGCCCGACCGGCGGGGCGGGGCTGGCCTGTCCGGCTACGATCTGGAGTTTAATCTTGGCCACAACTTCTTTGGACATGGAGCCTCCTAGATTTTTTCCACCTGCAGGAATTCCAGCTCGACGGGCGTGGACCGGCCGAAGATGGTCACCATGACCTTGAGGGTGCTTCGTTCGCTATTGACCTCCTCCACGATCCCGTTGAAGTTGAAGAACGGGCCGTCCACGATCCGCACCGCTTCACCCTTGACGATGGCGTGCTTGGGCTTGGGCTTTTCCGATGTCGTCTCCATCTGGGTTACGATTTGCTTGACCTCGGCTTTGCTCAAGGCCGAGGGCTTTTTGCCCGAGCCGACAAACCCGGTCACCTTGGGCGTCTCGCGGATGATGTGCCAATTCTCATCCGACATCTCCATCTCGACGAGAATGTAGCCGGGATAAGACCTCTTGGCCGAAACGACTTTCTTGCCGGACTTGATCTCGACCACGTTCTCTTTAGGGATGATGATCTGTCCAATCTCGTCGGTAATTCCCAACTCAGCCGCCCGCTGCAGGATGGACTCCCGGACGAAGTCCTCGAACCCCGAGTAGGTATGAACGATATACCAGTTCTTAGCCATGGCCGCCATCATCTCTTCAGGCTCCTGACCAGGTCGATGAGCCGGGAAAAAATGATATCCATGAAAAACAAGTAGAACCCGAAGAAAAAGACGGACAGGATGACCACCAGGGTCGTGTTGGCCGTCTCCCGGCGCGAAGGCCAGGTGACTTTTTTCAGCTCGGCCCTGACCTCCTTCAGGAAGGAGAAGAAGCGCTTATACCAAACTTTTTTCTCTCCGTTCATCATGTCACCTTCTCACCTAAAAAATCTCATCGGTCCTGTCCGCCAGGGGCTCTGCCCGGCCGGCTCCTCGACGGGGCTAGCTTCAGGACTGGCAGGTGAGGCAGGACTCGAACCCGCAACCTGCGGTTTTGGAGACCGCTGCTCTAACCAGTTGAGCTACTCACCTGCCCTCTCGCGTATCCTCCTCGACGGGTTCCTCAGCCTATTTCACTTCTTTATGGACGGTATGCTTCCGGCAGAAAGGGCAGAACTTTTTTAGTTCCATCTTCTCCGCCTGGTTCTTCTTATTGCGCGTGTTGGAATAGTTCCGGCGTTTGCACACCGAGCAGGCCATTAAAATTTGCTCTCTCATAGCCTATCCTTCAAAGCCAGGGGGCCGAACCAAATTCAGCAGAATTTGGATCAGTGCCCCTCATTTCCCTTATTCCAGGACCTCGGTGACCGAGCCGGCTCCCACCGTCCGGCCGCCCTCCCGGATGGCGAACCGCAGCCCCTTCTCCATGGCCACGTCCGTGATCAGGCCTATCTCCAGGTTGGCGTTGTCCCCCGGCATCACCATCTCCACTCCCTGCGGCAGCTTCACCGTCCCCGTCACGTCCGTCGTCCGAAAATAAAACTGCGGCCGGTACCCCGTGAAAAACGGCGTGTGCCGCCCCCCCTCCTCTTTCTTCAAAGCATAGATCTGCGCCGTGCACCGCCGGTGCGGCGTGATCGACCCCGGCTTGGCCAGCACCATGCCCCGCTCCACTTCGTCCTTGTCCGTACCCCTCAGCAGCACCCCGATGTTGTCCCCGGCCATCCCCTCGTCCAACAGCTTCCGGAACATCTCCACCCCGGTCACCACCCGCTTGCGCGTCTCCCCAAAACCCACTATCTCCACCTCTTCCCCTACCTTCACCTTGCCCCGGTCCACCCGGCCCGTCACCACCGTCCCCCGGCCCGAGATCGAAAATATATCCTCCACCGGCATCAAGAACGGCAGGTCCACCAGCCTCACCGGCTGCGGAATGTGCTCGTCCACCGCCTTCATCAACTCCACAATCTTCTTGTTCCACTCATTCGAGGGGTCCCCGTCCGACTCCATCGACTTCAGGGCCGAACCCCGAACGACCGGTATCTTGTCCCCAGGAAATTCATACTTCTTCAGCAGCTCCCGCACCTCCAGCTCCACCAAATCCAATATCTCCGGGTCCTCCACCATGTCCACCTTGTTCATGAACACCACGATGGCCGGCACGTTCACCTGCCGCGCCAACAAGATGTGCTCCCGCGTCTGCGGCATCGGCCCGTCGTCCGCCGCCACCACCAGGATCGCCCCGTCCATCTGGGCCGCCCCAGTAATCATGTTCTTGATGTAGTCGGCATGCCCCGGACAATCAATGTGGGCATAGTGCCGGTTGGCCGTCTCATACTCTATGTGCGCAATCTGTATCGTCAGCCCCCGCTCCCTCTCCTCCGGAGCGTTGTCGATGTCCCCGTACTCCTTCACCACCACCTTGGGGTTCATCTTGTGCAGCACCTTGGTGATGGCCGACGTCAGCGTCGTCTTCCCGTGGTCCACGTGCCCAATCGTCCCTATGTTCAAATGCGGCTTCGTCCTCTCAAACTTTGCCTTCGACATCGCTGTGACCTCCTGTTT
>JBAVVA010000017.1:0-11407 GCA_049697055.1 Candidatus Aminicenantales bacterium | reverse complement strand
CCCTGGGCTTTAGGGCGGCAGATTTTATTCTGGGTGAACGCTCCTTCTATGTCCTGGAAAAAATGAAGGCCGGGAACCCGTGAAAATCGATTCTGTGGAATTGGTCAAAATCAAACTGCCTTATGTCCATTTCTTCGAGACGAGCTTCGGCCGGGAGTATGAACGCCACTTCCTCCTGGTCATCATCAGGTCGGAAGGGCTGACCGCCTACGGCGAGTGCGTTGCCGAGCGCGCGCCCCTCTATAGCGCCGAGACCACGGAGACGGCCTGGCATGTCCTGGAGGATTTCCTCATCCCTCTTCTCTTCGAAAAAGGCCTCAACAGTCCGGTTGACTTCGCCCGCGTGGCCAAAGCATTCCGCGGCCATCCCATGGCCAAGGCCGGCCTGGAGCTGGCCTTGTGGGACCTGGAGGCCAAGCGGAAAAACATCTCCCTGAGGGCTCTTTACGGAGGGACCCAGGAGGAGATCGCCGCGGGGGTGAGCGTCGGGATCGAGGACACTCTGGCCGGCCTGGTGAAAAGGGTGGAGGGCTATCTCGGAGAGGGTTATCGTCGAATCAAGATCAAGATCAAGCCCGGCTGGGACATCGAAGCCTGCGCCGCGGTCAGGGATAAATTTCCGGACATCCTCCTCCAGGTGGACGCCAACGGCGCCTACAGCCTCCAAGACGCCGAGACGCTCAAGAAGCTGGATGCCTTTCACTTGCTCCTCCTCGAGCAGCCCTTTCCTCCCTATGACCTCTGGGACCACAGCCGGCTGCAGACGATGCTCAAGACGCCTCTCTGCCTCGACGAAAGCATCATCTCCTTGGATACGGCCCGGGCGGCCCTGGAGATGGGGAGCTGCCGTATCATCAACATTAAGGTCGGCCGGGTGGGGGGCCTGATCGAGGCGAGAAAAATCCACGACTTCTGTCTGGAGAAGGGCGTGCCCGTATGGTGCGGGGGTATGCTGGAGTCGGGCATCGGCCGGGCCCACAACCTGCACTTGGCTTCGCTGCCGAATTTTCGGCTGCCGGCCGACCTCTCGGCCAGCCGGCGCTATTACCACCAGGACCTCATCGAGCCCGAAATCGAGCTCTCCGCCAACGGCACCATCCGCGTGCCCACCGGCCCGGGCATCGGTGTTTTTCCGATGGAAGACAGGATTAAGAATGCATCTTTGCGTCGCCAGGTCTTCAGGAGCGATTCGGGGTCGCAGGCTTCGAGTAGTGAATCATGAGCCAGATGATCTTTTTAGACAATGCCGCTACGTCCTTTCCCAAGCCTGAGTCAGTCTATATCTTCATGGACCAGTTCTATCGAAGGTCCGGCGTCAACCCGGGCCGTTCCGGCTATGACCTGTGCCTGGAGGCGGGAGAGCTGTTGGACGGCACGAGGAAACTCCTGACCCGGTTCTTCAACGGCACCGACCCGAACAGGCTCTGCTTCACCTATAATGCCACCGACGCCCTCAACCTCATCATCTTCGGTATGCTCCAAGAAGGGGACCATGCCGTGACGACGGCTCTCGAGCACAACTCCGTGCTGCGTCCCTTATATCATCTGTGGAAATACCGCGGCGTTGAGGTCGATTATGTGCCCTTCGATGGCGCCGGGTTTGTGGACCCGGCCGAGGTCCGCCGGCGTTTCCGCCAGAATACGCGGCTGGTCGTGGTCAACCATGGGTCGAACGTCATCGGCACAGTCCAGCCGATTAAGGAAATCGGACGTTACTGCCGGGAACACAACATTCCCTTTGCCGTCGATGCCTCTCAGACAGCCGGAAAAATGACCATCGATGTCCAAAACGACAACGTTGACGTCCTGGCCTTCACCGGCCACAAATCCCTGCTTGGACCGACAGGCATCGGCGGGCTGTATGTCAGGGAAGGAATCACCATCCGTCATACCCGCGCCGGCGGGACGGGCGTCCGTTCGGCCGACCGGCTTCACCTGGAGGAATATCCCTATCGCCTGGAGTACGGTACTCCCAATATTCTGGGCGTGGCCGGGCTCAAAGCCGGCTTGAGTTGGATCCTGGACAAGAGCGTCGCTTCCATTTCGGCCCAGGAGATGGCCTTGACCGCCCTATTGCGGGACGGGCTTCGAGAGATCGACGGCGTCGTCTTGTATTGCCAGGACGATCTCACCGACCATCTTTCCGTCCTGAGCTTCAACATCGAAGGGTTGGAGGCCTCCGACGCCGGCACGATTCTCGATGTCGATCACAACATCGCCTGCCGAACCGGCCTTCACTGCGCGCCCCTGGTGCATGAGCAGCTCGGGACGGCTAAGATCAAGGGGGCGGTTCGGTTCGGCATCGGCCCCTTCAACACGGAAGACCACATCCGGACCGCTGTCAAAGCCGTGGCCGAGGTCGCCGCTGCGGCCAACAGCCGGCGGAAGGCCCGGCCTTCCCTCGGCGGGGAGCGCCATCCTTCCTCGAAATGAGGATTTGACAGATCAGGGCCGGACATAGTCCGGAGGACTGGCCGGGACCCCGTTTAGATCCCCCTCATGACGAGCGCGTCGGCGGCCAGCTCGATGACGCTCTTAACCTTGACCCCGAGCTTATAATGCCTGTTGAGCTCGGCTAATTGGTCCAGGCAATTATGACACGGAGCGGCGACCACCTGCGCTTTAGTTCGGGCGATTTGGGCAGACTTGACTCGGCCCGCGCTCTTGCGGCGTGAGGCGAATTCGGTCATTGACAATTGGCCGCCGCCTCCGCCGCAACAGTAATTCTTTTCCCGGTTGGGGGTCATTTCTATGAAATTTTCGACGGCCTGACGGAGAATAGTGCGCTGGTCTTCGATGATTCCGCCCATCCGGACAAGTTGGCAGGGGTCATGCAGGGTCACTGTCTCGATATTCCGTTGAGGGTCGAGATGGATCCGTCCGCGGCGAACGTAATCTGCCGTCACCGTCAAAATGCTCTTCACTTCATAGCCAATTTTTTGGGAAAGCCATTCCGGGGCCTCCCATCGGTTGGAGCTGAATCCGTGCCCGCATTCCGCCAGGACAAGGGTTTTCGCCTGCAGCTCCTCCATGGCCCTTTTGAGGCGCGAAGCCAGGAGCCCGGCCAGTTCATCGTCGCCCGTGAAATAGGCATAATTGGTCACATCAAAATAAGAGCTGGACAGCGTCCATCTCTCATTGGCCGCGTGGAAGATCTTTCCCACGGCCGTCAGGGTCAGGGGGTAGAACTTGGGTTCCCGGGGGTTCACCACATAGAGAATGTCTGCCCCCTTCAGGTCCAGGGGGAGACGCGCTCCGGGATCTTGCAGGTCGGTTCGGAGCTCTTCTTCCAGCCAGGCGATTGTCTCCGTCCAGTCTTCCTTCGAGATCCCCATATTGTTCCCGGCCTCGCGCGCCGTGGCGACCGTGGAAGACAATCCATCGGGCACGAGCCCCAGCCAAGCCAAGAGGCCCCTGGCCTTCCGGATCAGGGCGGGGATATTGATCCCCATGGTGCAGTTCAGGGTGCAGCGGCCGCAAAGCGTACACCGGCCGAAAAGGGAATCCACCCACTCTTGAGCCTCCTGCCGGTTGAAATCTTTGGCCCCCGTCCAGGCCGGGGCGAGGCGCCCGCGCCTGCCGAAATATCTGTTGAATACACGGATGATGAGGTTCAATTTATAAGCGGGGATCGATTTCAGGTCACGGTCATCCAGGAAATAATGGCAGGACTCCGCGCAGAGCCCGCACCGGACGCAGGATTCCAGGTGAACGGCGGAGGGAGCGTCGAGGACATTCGCCAACCGGCGGACGGCGGCCTTGAAATCCTCAGGGCCGAGATGCTCGAGGCGTTCCCGCAGCGGAACAGGGGATGGCGGCTGCGCGTTCATCATTCAACTCCGGTTGCGGCGGGGCGGCAGGACGCCGCGACGGCCGAAAAACGAACCGAACAGGACCCGGGAATAGAAAAAAAAGACGCAGTGGCGGATCTTGCCGGCCGGAATATAGAGAAAGAGAAAGATCGAATAGCCCAGCAGGAAAGTGGCGGCGCGAGCGTCCAAAGAGGCGGCCAAGGCAGCGGCCAGGAAAATGTCCACGAAAACATTGGCCCCGAAGTCATCCGGCCGGCTGAGCCGCCGAACGTTGGGCACGAAAATCCGCTTGAGGAGAAGTCCGACGCCGGAGAGGAGGCCGAGGGCCACTCCCAAACGGAAAATGTTCTGTCCCAGGGCCGGCCCATTGAGGCTGAAAACTTTAATAAACAGGATGGCGAATCCGGAGAATATCCCGAGGTGATAAAAAATTCCAGCCAGGTAGGCGAAAAGGTGGAGCCGGGTGCTTTCCTTTTCCTGAGGCATCATCCCTCGGCCGAAAGCATAGGCGACCCCCTGCCGGGCGCTTCCCAGGGGAATGGAAAAATATGGTTTGCGCCCTAGAGATCGCGTTTTAAGGATTAAATAAACCAGCGCTCCTGCCGAGAAAAGCCCCGACAGGATGACACCCCATTGCCAGGCCGTCATGACTTGGGGCCTTTAAACGCAACCGTCGGGCTTGGGCAGGCCGGCCAGTTTACAGGCGCCTTTGGCCGGGCCGGAAGGGAAGAGCTCGTAGATGCGCTTCAAGGAAAGTTTGGTCGTCTGACATAGGCTGCGCACCATGGGAGCGTTGCCCTTGGCCAGGTAGTATTGGCGGATGGTGTCGATGACGGCCCAGTGCTCTTCGGTCAGGCGTTCGATGCCTTCTTGGTCCTGAGCCAGGATTTCGGCAATTTTGCGGTCCCATTCCTGCGGATGGGTCAGAAAACCCTCTTCGTTGACTTCGATGGTTTTGCCCATACTCGTGATCGTAGCCAAGATGGATCCTCTCTCAATATATATTAAACGCGCTATTATAGCATAACCTCAGGCCTTCGGTTCAAAGCGTGCGAATCCAGGCCAACGGACCTATTTGATGAGGGTCACTCATATCCGTATTGATTTTATAATATAAATATTATAATAATTATATCTTAAGTAGATTAAAGACGGCCGGGCTGGCCGGCCAGACCCTGGAGGATTCCATGAGTGGATTATCGAAGAAAGACCGCATCTGCTTAGAGGAGAAATTCGGCGCCCGGGCGAACTTCAACTCCACCGAGAGGCTTCTCTACAGCCATGATATCGCCGCCATGCCGGGGCTGTTCAAGCCCCTGGTGGGAGACACTGTTCCCGACGCCATTGTCCAGCCGGCCAGCGAGGAGGAACTGATCGAGCTCATCCGCTGGGCGGCCGCGAAAAATATCCCGCTTGTTCCGAGGGGAAAGGGATCATCAGGCTATGGGGGTATTATCCCCGCCCAGAAGGGGATCGTCGTCGATTTTTACAGGATGCGCAAGGTTTTGGCCGTGGACGAGAAGGCCGAGACCGCGACTGTCGAGCCGGGTATCACCTGGGAGCAGCTCGACACCGAGCTCAAGAAAAAAGGGCTCACTCTTCGCCTCTATCCCACCAGCTATCCTTCCTCTTCGGTGGGCGGATGGCTGGCCCAGGGAGGGGCGGGCATCGGTTCCTTTGAATTCGGCTGGTTCGTTGACAACGTGGTGAGCGCCCGGGTCGTCCTCCCCTCGGGCGAAGTCAGAGAGCTTTCCGGCAAGGACCTCGAGCTCATCTCCGAGGCGGAGGGCATCACCGGCCTCATCAGCCGCGTAACGCTTCGGGGGCAGAAGCTTTCCGAGCTGGGGTTGGCAGCCATCGCCTGCCCCGACGCTGGCGAGATCACCAGGGTTTTCAAGGAAACCATCGACCGCAACCTTCCCCTCTGGTCTGTCGTCTTCATCAACCCCAAAATGGCGGAGCTTAAAAACAAGGCGCCGGTTCGGACGCACCACGGCCAGCCCGCTGAGCCCAAGGTTATTCTCCCCGCAGCTTACCTCGCCACCCTGGCCTTCCGGGAGCGGGACCGGGATAAAGTCATGCCCGCCCTTCAGGAGATTCTCAAACCCTGCCAGGGCGAGATCCTCAGCGACAGGATCGCCCGCCATGAATGGGAGAACCGGTTCAAGCTGATGATCGTGAAAAGGCTCGGCCCGTCGCTCGTCCCGGCCGAGGTCGTCGTCCCCCTGGAAAAACTGGGTGAAGTGATGGAGGAGATCGAACAGAAGGTCAAACAGCCCGTGGTCAAGGAAGGCGTCATTATCCGCCGCGGCCGGGACGGCCGGCCTGAGGCGGTCATCCTGGGATTCATCCCTAGCGACCAGCGGAAATTCTCTTACAATTTTGTCTTCGGGCTGGTGCTGTCTATATTGAAGATCGCCAAGAAATATGGCGGCCGCCCTTATGCCACGGGCCTTTATTTCACCCGGGAAGCAAAAAAAATTCTTGGCCAGGAGCGTTTAAAAAAGATCAAGGACTTCAAGAAGAGCGTTGACCCCAAGAAGATTCTGAACCCGGGCAAAGTCCTGAGCGATAAGCTTCTAGGCCGGGTCGTTGGCTTGGCCTCTCCCTTCGAGCCCTTGGTCCGGCCCTTCGGCAACCGGGTCATCACCAAGCTGGGTGAGAAGTTTGGCAAGCCCGTGCGCGGCATCCCGGCCGACGTGGCCTGGTATGCCTACGGCTGCTCCCAGTGCGGCTATTGCCTCGACGAATGCGACCAGTTCTACGGCCGCGGCTGGGAGAGCCAGTCACCGCGCGGCAAGTGGTACTGGCTGCGGCAATACTTGGAGGGCAGGGTCAAGTGGGACCAGGCCATGGTCGATACCTTCCTCGTCTGCACCACCTGCGAGTACTGCAACCTCCGCTGCTCGGCTGTCCTGCCCATTGAGTCGAGCTGGATGAAACTGCGGGGCAAGCTCGTCCAGGAAGACAAGCAGATGACCTTCCCGCCCTTTGAGATGATGGCCGCCGCGATTCAAGCCGAGGGCAACATCTGGGCGGGCTACCGCAAGAACCGGACGGATTGGTTCCCGCCGGTCCTAAAGGCCAAGCACGGCCCGGGCCTCCGGAGCAAGAATGTCTATTTCGCCGGCTGCACGGCTTCCTACGTGGAGAACGATATCGGCCAGGCAGCGGTGACGCTGCTCGATGCGGCCGGCGTGGATTTCACCACCCTGGGCCAGGTCGAGAACTGCTGCGGCACGCCCATGCTGGTGGCCGGCAAGTGGGACATTTTCGCCGAGACGATGCGGAAGAACATCGCCGCGGTCAAGGCTGCCGGGGCCGACACGGTCATCACTTCCTGCCCGGCCTGCGACATGATGTGGCGGCATTCTTATCCTGAATGGTCCAAGAAACTGGGCCTCGACTTCGGCCTCCAGACCAGACACTACAGCGAGATCGTGGCCGAGCGAATCCGGGAAGGAAAATTCAAGTTTGAAGTGCCGGTCAAGGAACGGGTCACCTGGCACGATTCCTGTCACATCGGCCGGGTTTCGGGCGTATATGAAGAGCCGCGGGAGGTCATCAAGGCCATCCCCGGAGTCGAGCTGGTGGAGATGGACCACAACCGCGAGGAAGGCCATTGCTGCGGCAGTGTGCTGACCCTCATCAAGGAGCCGCTGGTGGCCCACGAAGTGGGCAAGGTCAGGATGGATGAGGCGGCCGAGGTCCGGGCCGAGGCTGTGCTGGCCCTTTGCCCCTGCTGCGAGTTTCAGCTCCGGGTGACCAAGGATAAGAAGAAGCTGCCCGTCGAGGTCCGCGACCTGGCTGCTTTCGCCTGCCGTGGGCTGGGCAAGAACTTTGCTGACCCGAGCCCCGAAGTGGCCCGCCAATGGGCCGTCTTCGAAGGCATGATTGCTTTGATGACGCCCACCGGCTTCGCCGGAGTTATGGCCACCATGTGGCCCGAGCTGCTGCGGGCCATGCCGTTGGGCATGGGCGGCATGATGAAAGGCATCGGCAAGCTAGGCCCGCTGGGCGGGTTCCTGTTCACACTTATGAAGCCGATGTTCCCCGTGCTCTTCCCCATCCTTTTGCCCGGGATGATGCCCAAGGTCATGCCGTCCATGCTCGACCGGGTGGGGGCCATGATTCCCATGCCCGGCTACATGAAAGAACAGATGCCCGACTTGATGCCCAAGGTCATGGACAACCTGATGCCCAAGATGCTCCCCGACGTGGTGCCCCTGATCGTGCCCAAGATGATAAATTTTCTGAGAGGGAAAGCCTGACTTTTCGGGATTATTTTTATGCAGGCTCAGCGATGGAGAGGAGCCTGATACTTTCGGAATGCTTTGAGCAGAAATATTTTATCGGCCAGCCGGTTCCATCTCCTTTCCAGCGACGGCCTGGCGATCAGAAATCCTACAAAGAGAACGAAAACGATGAGGATGACAATATAGACTTCGGATAGGCTGAAGCCCCCGCGGCTCAAGGCCTCCAGCGATCTCAGGGCCTGGTCCATTCCTCCCTCCTGAGCTCTTTATCTTCACTCTGTTAGTCGCCGGATATGGGGAAAAATGATATGTTTGGAGATGGCCAGGACGGCCTAGCTCCCGGCGACTTTTACGGAGACACCTACCTTTTGCCCCCTTTATTGTCAAAGGGGGCTAGGGGGGTTTAATAAAATTGAGAACAGATTTTGAGGTGTCTCCGCCATTCGTTCCCTTCGCCGGCTTCTCAGCGCCTGCGGAACTCGCACTTAAGATCATCGCTTTAAAACTATGTTTGATGACCTTTTGATATCTTCGCTGATGTTCAAGAGGCTCAAACATCCTCGGCGCCCCGAAGAACGGGGTTCCTTCGAAGCCGTCTGGGGAAGGCTAAACCTTCCCTGATGGTCGCTGCGACCGTCCCGGCCATCTCCTTTTAATAGAAGAGAAGTCTGCTCCATTCTGATTTTCTGAATTTAGTACGGCGAAAGGAGTACTTTGTCAAAGTTGACTCGTGTGGAAGGGGATGGTATATAGGGAAAGCCTGGAAGATCCCACCTCATGCCCATACTGGATTATAAAAAAGCCGGGGTCAACATCGACCGAGCGGACGACTTCATTCGCCGCATCAAGCCCATGGTCAAGACCGCGGACAGGGCCGAAGTCATCGGCGGCCTGGGCGGGTTCAGCGGCCTGTTCGCCCCGCGTCTTAAAAACATTCCCGACCCGGTCCTGGTCTCCTCGACCGATGGGGTGGGCACCAAGCTTCTTATCGCCGACCTCCTGGGCCGTCACGATACGGTGGGGGTGGATTTGGTGGCCATGTGCGTGGACGATGTCGTGGTCCTGGGCGCCGAGCCGCTTTTTTTTCTGGATTACATCGCTAGCGGGAAAGTCAGCCCGGTCAAGCTTCAAGCGCTGGTCAGGGGCATGGTCCGAGGGTGCCGGCAGGCCGGCTGCGCGCTCCTGGGCGGCGAGACGGCCGAGCTTCCCGGGATGTATGCGGCCGACGCTTATGACCTGGCCGGGTTTGCGGTGGGCATCGTCAGCCGCCGCAAAATTATTGACGGCCGGCGCTGCCGTTCCGGGGATGCGGTGATTGGCCTCGCCTCAAGCGGAATTCACTCGAACGGCTACTCTCTTGTCCGCAAGATTTTTTCATCGCGCGAGATTAAAACCGATGCCTGGCTCGGCCGGGAGTTCTTAAAGCCGACCCGGATCTACACGCGGACGATCCTCTCTGTACTAAAGAAAATCCCCATCAAGGCCATGGCCCATATTACCGGCGGCGGGTTCACCGACAACATTCCCCGCGTCGTGCCGCAGGCTTTGGGTGTTCGCCTCCGCCCGGGCTCCTGGCCCGTGCCCCGCATCTTTCGCCTCCTCCAAGAGAAAGGCGGGGTTGGGGAGCACGAGATGTTCCGCACCTTCAACATGGGCGTAGGCCTGGCCGCCGTGGTGGAAAAGGGCGACGCCGGCCGAGCGGTGCGGGCCTTCGCCACCCTGGGCCAGAAAGCCTGGGTCATCGGCGAGGTGGTCAAGGGCCGGCATGAAGTTGATATTGGCTAAAAGCTAGGCCTTTTTTATTAAAAGGTAAATTGGCAATGTGTCCCCCATGAGGAGATTGGAAATGAAAGCAACACTGATCGTCTTCTCTCTTTTCCTGTTGTGGTCTTCTTCCTGGGCCCAGGCTGAGGAGCCTCAGCATATTACAGTCCAGCACATCCTCATCAGCTTCAAAGGGGCCGTCCCAGAACCGAAAGTGACGCGCACCAAGCAGGAGGCTGAAGAGTTGGCCAAGCAGCTTTTCGAGCGGGCCAAGAAGGGCGAGGATTTTGATGCTCTGGTCAAGGGATACACCGATGATCAATATCCCGGCATCTATAACATGTCCAATTTCAATGTCACGCCCGACTCGAAAAAGCCCGAGTATTCCCGCTCCCAGATGGTCAAGGCCTTCGGCGACGTCGGCTTCAGCCTCAAGGTGGGAGATATCGGAATGGCGGTCTTTGACCCGGAGACGAGCAAGTACGGCTGGCACATCATCAAAAGATTGAAATAACGCCTGAAGCCGTAAGGCCCTGGGAGATGATGGAGGGCTGGAAGAAATAAGCTTTAGGAGCGGCGGGGGAAAGGAACGCGCATGCGGGTGGGGATCGATACGGGCGGCACCTTCACCGATTTCGTATTCCTATCGGACTCCGGGATGCGCGTGGGAAAGGTGCTGTCCACCCCCCGCAACCCGGCCCAGGCCATCCTCCAGGGGCTCCGCGAGGCAGGGAGCCTGGAGGCCGGGGCGGATATTATCCACGGCTCGACGGTGGCCACCAATGCCCTGCTCGAACGCAAGGGGAGTCGGCTGGCCTTCTTGACCACGGCCGGGTTCGAGGACATCCTGTCCATCGGCCGGCAGACGCGGCGTGAGCTCTACAACATCCTGGTGGAGAAGCGCGAGCCGCTGATCCCCCGCCGCCTCTGTTTCGGCCTCCAGGAGAGGACCCTGGCCGACGGCCGAATTCTCGACCGCCCGGACTCGCGTCGGGTCGCCTCTCTCATCGCCCGTTTGAAGAAAGAAAGGGTGGAATCCGTGACCCTCTGTTTTCTGCATTCCTATGCCAACCCCGCCAACGAGGAAGCGGTCCGCCGGCAGCTCGAGGCCGCCGGCCTGGCCGTGTCTGCTTCCCATCGGGTTTTATGCGAATACCGAGAGTTCGAACGGGCTTCGACGACCGCCGTCAACGCCTACGTCGGGCCGCTCATGGCCCGCTACCTCGGCGGCCTGGAGGGCGACCTGCCGGGGGGCCGGCTACGCATCATGCAGTCGAACGGCGGCTGCGTATCGGCCTCCGGCGCTCTGGAGAAACCGGTAGCCACGATCCTGTCGGGCCCGGCCGGAGGGGCGGTCGGCGCGCTGGAGTGCGGCACCCTGGCCGGCTTTCGGCGGGTCATTTCCTTCGACATGGGCGGAACCTCGACTGACGTTTCATTGTGCGACGGCGGCCTGGCCGTCACCACCGAGACGCTTATTAGCGACCTGCCCCTCAAAATGCCGGTCATCGACATCCATACGGTCGGCTCGGGCGGCGGCTCCCTGGCCCGGCCGGACCCGGGCGGGGCGCTGCG
>JBAVVA010000016.1:0-10873 GCA_049697055.1 Candidatus Aminicenantales bacterium | reverse complement strand
ACACTCTCATGGCCCGGGCTCTGTTCAGCCGGGTCACCTCCCTGCTGCCGGAAAAAATGAAAAGAGCGGTCAGCCCGGCGGCCGGAGTGCCGAGCCCGGAAACATGCGCCGCCACGCTGGCCTATGGGGACTGGGACCGCTACCAGATCGCCGCGGAAATGCTGGATGCTTACTTCCAAGACCCTCCCCTCACTAACCAGCTTGACCATGCCGAACAGGTTACAAGAATGGAGCAGGAACTGGGCGGTCTGAGAGCCCGGCTCACCCCCGACGTCCTGCGAGAATCGGCCGCGCAGTACGACCGCGCCATCGGCCAGTGGCCGGAGGACTGGTGGCTGCATTGGAAATATGCCCAGCTGCTCAGCCTGGGCCTGAATGAAGATCAAGAAGCTGTGGACCACTATCGGGCCGTGGCCAAACTGGCGCCTCACTCTTTCCGGGGATATTACGGGATGGGGTTCATGCTGTACCGGCTGCACGACGCGGAGGGGGCCATAGCCTCCTGTCTCAAAGCCCTGGCCATAAACCCCACCAAGGCCGAAGTCCAAAATGCCCTGGCCCTGGCCTACCAGCTGAAGGGCTGGCCGGACAAAGCCGAAGCCCGGTTCAAAAAGGCCATCGAGCTTCAACCCTACTATGAAACGGCATACGCAAACTTGGCCCAGTTATACGCCCGGGGTCATCGTCTCCCAGAGGCCGTCGCCGTTTGCCGCCGGGGATTGGAGGTCGAGCCCGATTCCCCGGAACTATTCCTGGCCCTGGCCGACTCTCTCAGCCAAATGGGCCGGCGGGAGGAAGCCATCGCCGAATTGAAGAAAGCCCAGAGCCGAGATCCCCGCAACGAGGCCGTGAACCAGAAGCTGAACGACATGTTGTGGGAAAAAATCAACAAAAAAACCCCTTAGAAGCCCCTCACCAAACTTCTCTCCTCATTTTTTCGGCGAACCGCTGTCCAAAAGGATAGAGGTGCCCAATGCCCAAACACATCCGCCGGGCGGCCATCCGGGCTTCCGGGCTTGCCTTCCTGATGAGCCTGGCCTTTGCCAGCAGCGTGCCCGATGAATATCAGGACCTGTTCATCCACCTGAACACATATCTGACCACCCTCCACCAGGACCTTGACCGGAGGTGGGACCACCAGCTCCATCCCGGCTTCATCCCCATGGCCGGCCTCCTGCCGGCCAACAGCAACAGCGGGCTGGAGTTGCTGAGGGAAGGGAACCTGGAGATGACCGGCCTCTTTATCGAACGGCTGCGGGAAATGGGCTGCCGGGGAGTCCAGCTCGACATCCAGTTCCCGGTCCTGGACCCCAACTATTATATTTTCGCTAAGGCGCACGGCCTCCTGCCAGCTTCCAGCCCCGGGGCCGCCGAGATGCTGGCCCACTACAAGGCCGTCGTCCAGGAGATCCGCCGCCAGGGCTTGAAACTGTCGATAGAAAGCCAGGTTGTTTTCACTCAGCCCACTTTCTCCTCCCTGCCCGTGGCCGAATACTACCGGTATTTCGACGCCGACGGCTGGGCGGGGCTGGCCCGCTACAAGCAATACAAGCTGGACATGCTGAAGACCATAGCCCTGGAGCTCCGGCCCGATTTCCTGACTATCGGCGACGAGCCCGAGACCGAGATGTGGCTGACTAAAATCCGACTGCTGGCCGACCCTGATAATTATTTCCAGATGACCATGGAGCTCACCGCCGGGGTGAAGACGGTGAGGCCGGCCGGGCTCAAGATCGGCAGCGGCTTCCTCCCCGGAACGGACAACTGGCGTTACTGGGCCGAGCACCTCAGCAGCCTGGACATCGATTTCATCAATATCCACATCTATCCCATCGACGTCTATCCCGACGACAGGCGGGACAACGTCACCCAGCGGGCGCTGGAAGCGGCCGACATGGCCGCCGCCGCCGGCAAGACAATGGCCATGGGCGAAACGTGGCTCTACAAACAGGGCGACCATGACACCAACGACCCGGTCGTCCTCTGCGGCCGGGACTATTTCGATTTCTGGGAGCCCCTGGACACGAAGTTCCTGTCCTTGATGCTCAAGATCATGCACTTCAAAAGGTTCGAGTTCATGTCGCCCTTCTGGTCGCTGTTTTTTTTCTCCTACCTGAGCTATGAGGAGGCCCAAACGCTGACTACCGACGAGCGCATACGCCTCAACAACCAGCGGGCCGTGGCCAACCTCCGGGCCGGAGTCCTGAGCGACGTCGGCCGTTTGTACAGCCAGATGATCACCCAGGGGCCGGACCTGGACCTATCCAAGAGATCAAAGCTTAAGCACTAGTCGGGGAGAAGCCGGCCTTCCCGTTATCGAAGGTGGGCGGCTTAGAACATCCGCCCTGGCTGTAAAGCCAAATATTTTTTATCACCCTCTTGACAAATGCCGGAATCATTACTATATTAACTTTGTATTTCAAAGTACTTTGAACCCAGGATTTATTTGGAGGCGGCTATGATCGATGAACAACAAAAGGAAGCCCTGGAGAACATCTCCCTCATCAAGGACCTTATCACGGAGAGCAGGAAGGAATTGCAGTACACCGGGGGCGGCTGGATCGCCATCATCTGGGGGCTCTACTGCCTTTTAGGCTATGGCGGCCAGCAGCTTTTTGCCCTGGACAGGCTCTATGACTGGGCAGGGCTGTGGTGGGTGGCCTTGAGTGTACCGGCCTTCTTTCTTTCCGTCCTGGTCATAAGGAACAGGGCCAAAACCCAGTCTGTTAAGCTGAGGCGCACTCTCACCCGAGCCTTCCTGCTTTTCTGGGTTCCCCTGCTCATGCTCATGGCCGTCCTGATCGTGCTCTGCCTCGTTCAGGCCGATTTGCCCGATCACTACCTTGTTCCCTTCATTCTGCTCGTAGTTTCCACCGGCTATCTTATGCTCGGCCTCCTCTTTCAGCGAAGCATCCTGGTCATGGGCCTCATCGGTTTCGCCGGAACGGTGGCCGTCACCCTGCTTTTTATCGAGCAGGCCGGCCTCCTCCTGAGCTTGCTCTTCGGGATTGGATTGATCGTCACCGGACTGGTCCTGAACCGCAAAAGATGATCCCGTGAACGAGCATCCGTCCACCCAGCTCGACAAGGTCCTGACCCAGAAGGCCCGGCTGGGCATTATCTCCATCCTGATGGTCATGGAAGAAACCGACTTCAACTACCTGAAGGAAAAACTCAACCTGACCGATGGAAACCTGAGCACCCATCTCAGCCTTCTGGAAAGAGAAAAATACATCCGCCTGCGTAAAATATTTGACCGCAAGAAACCCAAGACCCTCTGTCAGATCACGGACAAGGGCCGCCGGGCCTTTGGTGATTATATGAACACCCTGGAAAGGATTATTAAAGACATCCCTCGGAAATGAAAGGAGCCAACTATGAAAAAGAAGCAAACGAAGTGGACGCTGATGTTATTGCTCATGGCCGGCCTGCTGGGCAACGGGCCGCACCCGGTCTGGGCCGGCGCGGTCCAAGTCTCCGCCGCGGCCGTCGACCCCCTGACCGCCAAGATCATCGAGGCCAGGGCCAAACTCCAGGAGGGCTGGGACTCCTGGAATGTCGAGACAATGAGAATGGGCCGGGACATGTTTCTCAAGCTCATTCTTGAGCAGAAAGCCGAGAACGCCGACCTCTATTATTACGCAGCCCTGAGCGACTGCCGGCTGACCGTGTACTCGTTCACTACGGGCCAGACCGAGGAGGCCGCGCCCGACATGGCCGAGGCCAGAAAATACCTGCAGAAGGCCATGGAGCTCGACCCCGGCCGCGGCGAGCTGTACGCCCTGGACGCCACTGTGCTCGGCTACCAGATCGCCCTGGACCCGCAGAAGGGCATGGAGCTCGGCATGCAGATCATCTCCTCCTTCGCTCAGGCGGAGAGCAAGGAGCCGGACAACCCCCGCGTCTCCCTCCTGAAGGGGCAGTCCTTGATGTACTGGCCGGTCGAATACGGCGGAGGCCCCGACAATGCCATCGCCATGCTGGACCGGGCCGTGTCGCTCTTCGAGAAAGAAAAGGTTATGGACCCGGTCAAGCCTTCCTGGGGAAAAGAGGAAGCCTATACCTTTCTGGCCCTAGCCTATGTCCGGAAGGGCGTCAAAGACAAGGCCGCGGATTATTTGAAGAAGGCTCTGGAAATAGTTCCCGGCTATCGCCTGGCCCAGGAGGAGCTGAAGAAGCTCCAAGCGGAAAAATGAACTGGGCGGCAGGACGAGCCCTGGCCTTTATCCTGGCCCTGGCCGGCCTTCTGGCCGGCCAGGGCCAGGATTTCATCCAAGGCCGGGTTTTCGACAAAGAGACCGGGGATCCCCTGCCCGCCTTTGTCAGCGTTTCCGGGACGGACCGGGGCGCAACGGCCGGCCGCGACGGCCGGTTCAAGATCGGTCTGGGCTCGGCCTCCCCGGCCGCCGGACAGAAGGTGAGGCTCATCGTCTGGCTCATCGGATACAAACGTTGTGAGGTGGAAGCCCAGCCGTGCCAGGATCTGGCCATCGGCCTCCAACTGGAGCCGCTCCCGGCCCATGAGGTCACAGTTTTGGCCGACAGCAGCGTGACCGAAGACCGCTCGCAGAGGACCGTCACCCTGAACAAAATGGACACCTACCGGCTCCCCGGCACCGCGGCCGACCCGCTCTATGCCGCTCATGTCTTGCCCGGCGTCAATTCCCTGCCTGATTCGTCCAGTATGCTCATCCGGGGCGGCGCTCCGGATGAAGTGGCCTATATTTTCGACGGTATCAAGGTCCCCCATCCCTCCCTCAGCCAATCCCTCAACGAAGGCTTCCTCAGCATCTTCGACAATCAGATCATAGAGGATTTCAGCGTTTCCACCTCAGGCTTTTCGGCCGCCTACGGCGACGCACTGTCCGGGCTGATGGACATCACCGCCAAGGACACTCTGTTTCGGGGCGAGGGAGGGCTGGGCCTGAGCCTGCTCGGCCTCAACTCTTATTTGGGGCTTCCGCTTCGCAACAGCGGCACCTTAGTGGGGAGCTTCAACCTGAGCCGTTCCACTCTCATGACTGAGCTCAACGGCCGGCACGACCACTCCTTTGGCACGGAGAATGGCTTCGGCAAGTTGACCGTGCGCTTGGGGCGGTTCCACACCCTAGGCCTCGCTCGACCTGGAGAATCATTTTTTAGAAGCCGGCGCCGACCTGCGCTGGAGGAAACAGGCCGTGGATTGGCGGTCTTGGACTTCGGGCAGCCAAGGGGTGAGAGGAACGCGGCGGACGGTCTTCCTGAACGACAAGTTTCGTCTCAAAGACGACCTTTATTTCACGGCCGGGCTCAGGCTTTCCTCGCTTAGCCTCGGCCGGCCCGACTGGTCGCTCGAACCCAGGCTGTCATTGGCCTATTTTCTGGGGAAGAACGACACCCTCAGGTTCTCGGCCGGCGTTTACCGCCAGTTCGGAGACTATTTCGTCCTGGAACAAGAGCCCGGCCTGCGGCCCAAGACAGCTTATCACCTTTGCTTGAGCTATGACCGGTCCACGCCGGAGGCCAATATCAGGGTGACCATTTACGACAATAAATACCGCGGCCTGTTCCTCAACGCGCCGGAAGGCATTGATTCAAGCAACGGCGGCCGGGGGTTCGCCCGCGGCGCGGAGTTCTTCGTCAAAAAGGAGGGCCGTCGGCTGGATTTCCTGCTCGTCTACAATTTCCTCAATTCGCAAAGGCAAGAATATGATGTCCTGACCCTGGCCCGTTCTCCTTTCGAGATCACCCACTCCCTGACAGGCATCATTGCCTGGAAGGGCAAAAATTACTCCCTGGGCCTGCGCTACTCTTACGCTACGGGCCTGCCCTATACTCCCCTGCTGGACAGGACCTGGGACGAGGAAATTCAGGCCTACCAGCCCGTGTGGGGCGAGCCTTACAGCCTGCGATACCCGGCCTACCGGAGGTGTGATTTTAACGGCTCCTGGACGTTCCACGTCCAGAAACGTCTGGTGGTCCTCTACTTCGGGATCACCAACCTGTTCAACGATCAGAACATTCTGCGCTATGATTATAACGAGGGTTATTCGGTCCGCCAGAAGAGCGTCTCCATATTCGGCCGGACTCTGTTCGTGGGGCTGTACGTTCCTTTCTTCTGACGAACGCTGCTTGCGCTCCGGGGTTGGCCGGAGGGGAACCGCCGCTTGCAATCTACGGCCATTCTTTATTATTTCTGGCGGAGCCCGTCCAGGACTTTTCGGGCCTGGGGGGCCATCCCGAAAAACTTCTCGAGCTTGGCGCAGCTATAGTCGGCGCAGGAGGCGCAGTTGGCCACTCTCCGCTCCAGGCCGCAGGCCCGGACCTCGCATTCGAAACAGTGAGCGCATTTGCGGCCGCCGTCCAGGCAGCCGTCGCACATCACGTCCTTGACGGTGATGTTCGGCACATGGTACTCCGTGCGCCACTGCTCCGCCGTTTTTTCCAGAGCCTTCTGGTCATTGGCCTGAGTGGCGATGTAGGCCGGGCACTCCGAGCAGACCAGCCCGCAATAGGCGATGATTTTTTCCATCTATGGCTCCTTTCTCCTTGTATTCTCGATCAATCCAATCCGTCAACATTCAGGCTCCAGTTGACGTGCTTCTCATAATCATAACAGGCGATGTCGTGAGGGTCGGCGATGTCTGAATTGTTTAGAGAAAGATAAATATATGAGCCGTCCTCAAAATAGACTTTCGCCTGGCTGCCGTCAAAAATGACATGAACATAATAATAACTGTAAGTCCCGTAGGAATAAGCCCGGGCATGATATTCGTTGCCGTCGATATTCTGCCCCTTGTAGGTGGCGGCGGTAGCGGTCGCTCCCACTCCTAACAAGAGCAACATGGCCAAATTTAATATAAACGTGCCCTTGAAGGACGGCCTTAGCAAATTTTTGGTATGAATCATCAGGGAACCTCATCCCTTTCCCATCGTGATCCGAAACTGGCATTGATGGGAGCCGGTCAGGGCGGTTTCCAGAATATCCACCTTCACCGGTTCGCTTAGGACAGCCTCCCACCAGGTCCGGACAAAGGCCTTGGAGCAATGACAATAGGTCGGAGAGATCTCCTCCCTCTCCGGTAAATCTTGGACCAGGGCGCAGAAGCATCTCATCGTCTTGGAGAAGGATTGAGGGAGATAAGACAGCTTGAGCAAGCGGCCATGTCGTTCGAGCTTCGTGCCCTTCAAGGGTTTTTTCACCTCCGCTTCCAGAAAGGCCTCCAGGGTCGAGAATTTTTTCCGACGGGACATGGCCCTTGTCACAACTTCACTGTTGAAGCGGGCGCAATTGACGCCGCACTTCTCCATAATAGCGAAGCGCGTCTTCTTGTCCGCCAGTTTGTCCAGCCTTTCTATCGCGCCCTTGATCCACAGCGCCCTCTGGCCGCTATGCGGCTGAGCGCCGAGCGCCTGGCTCCCCTCCATGACCTTGTCTTTGACCTTGCTCCCGGCCAAGGCCGCCACGTTCCGCCCCAACTCCTCGATCATTCGCCGAATGGAATTACCCACTCTCGATCTCCAGCTTAAGAACTTTTCAAGAACTTAGAATTAATAAAAAATCCCTTTTTAGGCACTTCATTCCATACCTTTCCATCCAAAATACGGCCACTCTTCCATTTTTGTTTTCCACCCCATTGCTTGAAAAAAAAGGGAATCTCGTTCTTAAGGCAATTATCCCTTATGAATCTGACCCATTCGGGTTTAATCTCTCTGGCTCTAGGTCCAGATTCTCCCCCAACAATGACCCAATCAATTCCACTCACAGAAAGATGATGTATAGGCCCAAGCATAGGCTCAACAGAAATAAATCTGATATGGGCGTTAACTTTTTTTAAATGGTCAATTCTATAAATATAATCAGAATTTTCCACACTTGTCCCAATCCAAATATTTTTCGACCAATTCAACTTTTCACTTAATTCCGCCAGCCTTTCCGACCTTTTTGTGAGTATTTGAAAAATATGCCACCATGCAATATTCATAACTTTAAATACTTCAATAATGAACCTAGTTGGAATCTTTGGATGGAATAAGTCACTCATAGAATTTACAAATATCATGCGGGGCGTTTTCCAGCGCAAAGGTTCGCCCAACAGGTCGTGATGAAGGGCTAGTCCGAAACCATTTTTATATCGAATGTTCCCCATAGCTTTTAATCTTCGCGCCATGCGATCGGCATAACAATTTTTACAGCCTGGGCTTAGCTTAGAACAACCTGTTACGGGATTCCAGGTAGCCTCAGTCCATTCAATAGACGATAATTGTGCCATATTTTAGCTTACGAGAAATTTTAATCTACGCTGGGGATCAAGGCTTTTTTTAATTTCTCTCCAAAATCTGTTTCCCAATTCCCTGCGACTATATAACACAAGTCGATATAGGAGCAATTTCTTTTCATCAAAATATATGGGGACAGGGCTCTCAAGGCCCGGATCTTTAAAACCCAGCTCCCTCATGGACTGGCTAAATTCTTGGATGATAAAACCTTCTTTTTTTATCCCTTTTTGTTCAGCTATCTTTAGCGATTCTCTCCAATCCTTCCTTCCAAGAAATGCATCAAGCTTTGTGCTTTCAGGGGCACGATAATATTTATCAACATTCCGAGCTGCATCCATACCGCTAGGAATCAAAACTAAAAAATCAATATATCTTGTTGATAGTCTTCTAATTGTTGCAAATTTCAAATTATCAAGACTATAGGGATCAACAAAACAAAAAGTAAGCACGCGAAAGTTTTTGGCAGGTTGAGGTATTAGCTGCAATAATTTATCCACCTCAGAATTGGCATCGCCATTCACTATGCTAATATCATATTCGCGATAATTGCGTTTTATTCTTTCGGCCAGAGCATTAAACGTTGCTTTATCTCTCTCGCAAAAAATATACTTATCGAACTTTTGATCTAGGCTCAATGCAATCATTGGTGAGCCGGGAATTATGCGATTAGCCCCCTTTATTTTGGATCTGCCAGCTCCAGAAAAAAGGTCGATATAAACAAGGCATTCCCATATTTTTCGCATGGACTTAATAAATACAGAGGAATAGAGTGCAACATGCCTATATTTTTCTATTCCCCATGGCCCTATATCAAGCGTTAATAGCCCATCATCTTCAAGGGTCGGAATCTCCATCATGTTCATTCCCCCTAACTAAATATATTACTAACAATAATTAATTGCATCAATTTTTTTCTCACACCTTCCAGAAAGAACAGCCATAGATCTTCGGGTGGCTACTCTGGCCGGCGGACCGCACCTCGCCCCTCAGCCAGCAGGCCGGGGGTGAGCCGTAGGTGGGGCAGGCCGAGTCGCCCACGCCCTCCAGCAGCCCCGTCTCGTCCTCGAATAAATAGAAATACCTCAGGCCGCCGGCCGTCGCCTTCTGCCGGGCGTCCACCACGCGCACCAGGAGCTCGACCCGGCGGCCGTCAAGCCGCGCCAGGTCCTTGATGCGCAGCGCCGGCCGCTTCCCGTTGTAGAGGTCGAGGGGCTCGCCCTGGGGCAGGAACCCCAGGCTGTCGTACATAAGGCGCGCCTTCTCCCGCGCCTCAAGGTCTGAAACCTCGCCCAAGTCCTCGATGCCCTGGAAGTAGCGCAGCACCTGCCGCGAGCGCTTGGGCTCGAGCGAGTCGAAAACGCCGGCCCGGATGAGCGACAGGAGCTCGGCTCGCGTCAGCTTGACCCGGGCCAGGAAGTCCTCCACGGACAGGTAGTCGCCGCCGTGCCTCTCCTCGATGAGCTTCTCCGCGGTCTTGAGGGCCAAGCCCTTGATGGACAGCAGCCCGACCCGGATCCCCCGGCCCTCCACCTCGAACTGGTAGAGGCTGCGGTTGATGTCCGGGCCGAGCACGGGGATGCCCAGGCGCTTGGCCTCCTCGATGTATTCCGGCAGCTGGTAGTACCCGCCGCCGGCGTTGAGCACGGCGGCCAGGTAGACCACCGTATGGTGGGCCTTGAGGTAGACGGCCTGGTAGGCCATGGCGGCGTAAGAGGCGCTGTGGGCCTTGTTGAAGGAGTAGGAGGAGAACTTCTCCATCACCCCCCACAGCTTGTCCACCTCCGCGGCGGCATAGCCCCGCGCCCGGGCTTCCTTGAAGAACCGTTCCTTGAGCGCGGCCTCCGGCCCGCCCCTCCGCTTCAGCCCGCGGCGCAGCAGGTCGCCCTCTTCGGCCGGCAGGCCGGCCACGCGCTCGGCCACCTGCATGACCTGTTCTTCATAGAGGAGGAGGCCGCCCGTTTCGGGCAGGATCCGCTCCAGGAACGGGTCGCGGGCCACGGGCCGGCCCTCCCGGCTTCGGAGCAGCGCCTCCTTCATCCCGCTCTCGGTCGGGCCGGGCCGGATGAGGGCCAGGGCCTGGGTCAGCTCCCGGATGTTCTCCGGCTTCATCCGGCGGAGGAGGTTCATCATGGCCGGGCTCTCCACCTGGAAGCAGCCGATGGTCCGGCTGCTCCGCAGCAGCGCGGCGACCTTGGGGTCGCGCGGCGGGAGGCTGCGCAGGCCGAGACTCTGCCGGGTCTGGGAAATCGCCGCCAGACCCCGCACCGAGAGCAGGTCGAGCTTGATGAGCTTGAGGTCCTCGACCGCGTCCCGGTCGAAGTGGGCCATGACCGGCCCCTTGGCCGACTTCTCCAGGGGCAGGTAACGGCCGGCCGGCGCGGGAGTGAGGATGATGCCGCCCACATGGAGCGATTTTTCGGCATAGACGCCGCCCAGGTCCGAGGCCAGGCGCCAGACTTCCTCGGCGCCCACCGGCGGCCGGCCGCGCCGCAGGGAATCCGGCTCGGCGAAGAAGGGGACCCGCTTGCTCAGGCCGCGCGCCTCCTCGGGCGGAAGGCCCAGGGCCCGGGCCGTCTCATAGACCGCCGAGCGGGCCCGGTAGTTCTTCAGGCTG
>JBAVVA010000015.1:0-7988 GCA_049697055.1 Candidatus Aminicenantales bacterium | reverse complement strand
GTCAGCAAAAGGGGGGTTGATGATGGGAACCAAAAAGGTGGGGACTTTCTCCAGCCCGCGAAAGAAAGCCGAATTCATTATAACTCAAAAAAAGGATTTGTAAAGAGGAATTTAAAAATATTTTTTGGGAAAGGACCATGCTAAGATAGGGCTTGGGGAAAGGAGCGAGCATGGAAGACAAAAAGATCGAGATCAAAGTGGACGAGGCGGTGGCCCTCGGCCACTACTCCAACCTGGCGGCCATCCGTCATTCCAAAGAGGAGTTCATCTTCGATTTCGCCTATCTCTTCCCGGACGGGCCTATGGGCAAGTTGGTGGCGCGCTTGATCCTCAGCCCGGCTCACGTCAAGCGGTTCCTGGAAGCGCTGGAAGCAAACGTCAAACGCTACGAGGAGATATTCGGCCCGGTCACTCCGGCCGAAGCTCCGCCGTCGGTGGGTTTCGTCCACTGACTTCTATTGAGGAGCAGAGATGCCATCGTCTTCTCTTGACAGGGCGTCCCGTTTTTATAATACTTAGACACGATTGAGTCGACAGGGTGTCGGAAATGATTTATTTGAAAATACAGCGGAGGTGAATGTCATGGCGTATGAGTACACTAACAAGAAAGGAATGAAGTACTTCCTTCATTCCCGCGAAGTCAGCCTGCGGGGCGGGCGGAAACAGAGGATCTTTTTTTTCGCGCGTGACATCCGGCCGGGCGCTCTGGACAACCTGCCCGACGGCTATCTGGTCCAGGAGACGACCAAAACCGGAATGCCCATTTTAAAAAAGAAATAATCGTCGGGAGGCTCTCGCTTCAAGACGGCTGGACGGGCCTGCGGCCGGGCAGATCGTCGGCGGGGATTTATTCTTCGTTCGTCTTGGCGGGGAAGGCTGAGCGGAGAAAGAGAGTCTCCTTTTCTTTTAATAGTATCCCGGGTATACTGAGCGCATGAGCCGCGCCCGTAGGATCTTTTTCTTCGTTCTCAGCTTCTGCGTCCTTGGCCTGGCGGTGGTTGGCCCCTTTGCCTGCCGCCCTGAGGAAAAGGGCCGGTCGGTCAAAGGGCGGACGCTCGACATCGCCGTCATTCCCAAGGGCATGACCCACGAATTCTGGAAGTCCATCCACGCCGGCGCCGTGAAGGCCGGCCGGGAGTTGGGGGTGAACATCCTCTGGAAAGGGCCGCAGAAGGAGGACGACCGGGCTCAGCAAGTCACTGTCGTCGAGGATTTCATCAGCCGGGGTGTGGGCGGCATCGTCCTGGCGCCCATGGACGACCGGGCCCTTTGCCGTCCGGTGCAAGATGCCGTGGCTGAGAAAATTCCCGTGGTCATCATCGACTCCGCGCTGCAGGGTCAGGACTTTATCAGCTTCGTGGCCACCGATAATTATAAAGGCGGAGTGCTGGCCGCCCGGCGCATGGCCGAGCTCTTGCCCAAGGGGGGGGCTATCTTTCTTATCCGCCTTCAAGAGGGATCGGCCTCCACCAGGGAGCGCGAACAGGGCTTTCTGGAGACCGTCCAGAAGGAAGCCCCAGGGCTGCACTTTCTGGTCCAGGACCAGTATGCCGGCTCGACCACCGAGACCGGTTATCAATTGGCGGAGAACCTTTTGGGGCGCTTCCCGGACGTGGACGGAATCTTTTGTCCCAATGAATCGTCCACCTTCGGCACACTCAGAGCGCTCCAGGAAGCCGGGCTGGCGGGCAAGGTCAAGTTTGTCGGTTTTGACAGCAGCCCCAAGCTCGTCCAGGGGTTGCGGGACGGCCACCTCCACGGTCTTATCCTTCAAGATCCGGTTAAGATGGGATACTTGGGAGTGGTCCAGGTGGTCAGGCACCTGCGGGGCGAGCCGGTTGAGGCGCGGGTGGATACGGGAGTTTATCTGGTCACCCGGGAGAACATGGACGAACCTCGGATCAAAGCTCTGCTGGAGCCGGATTTTTCCCTGCTGGTCAATGACTGAGCGCGCCGGAAGCGGCCCCCCTCCATCCGTTCTGCCCCTGGCCATGCGGGGCATCTCCAAGAATTTCGGCGCCACGGCGGCGCTGCGCCTGGTCGACCTGGACGTGGAAAGGGGAAAGGTCCAGGCCCTGCTGGGCGAGAACGGGGCGGGCAAGAGCACGCTGATGAAAATCCTCAGCGGCGCCGTCCAGCCGGACGCCGGCCGGATGTTCCTGGATGGTCTTCCCTACGCCCCGGCCAATCCCTTGGACGGCCGCCGGCGGGGGATTGCCATGATCTACCAAGAGCTCAACCTGGCGCCTCATTTGAGCGTTGAGGAGAACCTGATGCTGGGCCGGGAGAAGGAGACCCTGGGATTCCTGCGGAGGGCTGAGACGCGGCGCCGGGTCAGGGAAGCCCTGGAGCTCGTCCATCATCCCGAGATCGACCCGGATGTTCCCGTTCAGGAACTCGGCATCGGCGCCAGGCAAGTGGTGGAGATCGCCCGAGCCTTAGTGGAACGGGCTCGCCTCCTGGTCATGGACGAGCCGACCAGCAGCCTGTCCCAGGAGGATACCGAGCGGCTGTTCCAGATCATCCGTCGTCTGGCGGCCGAGGGAGTCAGCCTCATCTACATCAGCCATTTCCTGGAAGAGGTCCAGCGGGTGGCCGACTCGGTGACCGTGCTGCGCGACGGCCAGAGGATATTTTCCGGGCGCATGGACCAAGTGACCTTGGGCGGTCTCATTCGTCTTATGGTCGGGCAGGAGGTGAAGCAGCTTTTCCCCAAAGTGGACCATGTTGTCGGCGAACCGGTGATGACCCTCCGCTCGCTCAAAGGGCGGCGCATGCAGGCTCCCGTGAGCTTCGTGCTGCGGCGGGGCGAGATTCTGGGCCTGGCCGGTTTGGTCGGCGCGGGCCGCACGGAAACGCTCCGTACGTTATTCGGGCTGGATGAGGTGGAGGCCGGATCCTGGGAGGCCTTCGGCCGGCCGCCCGGGGGGGGGTGCCCGGCCCGCCGAATTAAGCAGGGGCTGGGTTTTCTCAGTGAGGACCGCCAGGGCGAGGGTCTGGCCCTCGATCGGTCCGTGGCGGACAACTTGACCTTGAGCCGTCTTCGCCCCTACAGCCGGTGGGGCATTCTCAGCCTGCGGCGGCAGCGTCAGGCTGCCGAAGAGTGGATGGCCCGGATGAATATAAAAGCCCGCAGCGCCCTTCAGCCGCTGGGCAACCTGTCCGGCGGCAACCAGCAGAAAACGGCCCTGGCCCGGCTTCTCCATCAACAGGCCGACATCCTTCTCTTAGACGAGCCGACCCGCGGAATCGATGTCGTCAGCAAATCCCAGATCTATGAATGGATCGGCCGTCTGGCCCGCGAGGGGAAGTCCATCGTTTTCGTCAGCTCTTATTTCCCGGAACTGCTGGGCGTGTGCGATACGATTGCCGCTTTTTATCGGGGGCGGGTGGCGGATGTCCGCCCGGCCTCGGGCTGGGACGCTTCAAGCCTGATGGCCGCCTCCGCCCTGGGCCAGGCCTGATGTCTGCGACGAGGGTGAGCCAAGGAAGAGAAAAGCCCATGAACAAGGACAGGGGACGCTTCCGGGCTCTGGTCAACTGGCTGGGCCCCTTCATCGGGCTGATTCTGGTCATCGTTCTTTTCTCCCTGATGCCCGAAGTCCGTGATCGGTTTTTACGGGTGTCCAACTTGAGAAACGTGGCCACCCAATCCGTCATCGTGGCCCTGGGCGCCCTGGGCATGACCTTCATCATCATCAGCGGCGGGATCGACCTGTCCGCCGCATCGAACATCGCCCTGTCCAGCGTCATCGCCGCCTTCGCCATCAATGCCGGTTTTTCTCCGGCCTTGGCAGTTTTGGCCGGAATCTTGACCGGCGGTTTGATCGGCCTCTTGAACGGCGGGCTTATCACCTCCCTCCGGGTGGTCCCTTTCATCATCACCTTGGGCATGCTGGGCATCGCCCGGGGCCTGGCCAAATGGATCGCCGGAAATCAGAAGATCGATGCGCCCCTGACCTGGGTCACCCAGCTGATGGTCAAGAGCCCCCGGCCGGGGTGGCTGATTCTGGCTCCCGGAGTGTGGATGATGATCCTCATGGCGGCGCTCCTGGCCGCCGTTCTCCGCACCACGGTTTTCGGCCGGCATGTCTTCGCCATCGGTTCCAATGAGGCCGCCGCCCGCCTGTGCGGCGTCCGCACCGGCCGGACCAAGATCCTCATCTACACTCTGTCGGGCTTGCTGTGCGGCCTGGCCGGGGTGATGGAGTTTTCCCGCCTGACTGTGGGCGACCCGACCGTGGCCGTGGGCTTGGAGCTGGACATCATCGCCGCGGTGGTCATCGGCGGCGGGAGCCTGAGCGGCGGCCAGGGCAGTATCCTGGGCACGATGATCGGTGTGTTCATCATGGCCTTCCTGCGGAACGGTTCGACCATGATGGGCTGGCCCAACTACATTCAGGAAATCATCATCGGCCTGATCATCATCGCGGCGGTGACTCTGGACCGTCTCCGTTACCGCAGGGAGGCCTGAAGGTGAAGCCCCTCCGGCCGGTCGACGGCCGTCCTCCCGCGCGCCTCAGCGACATCGGGGTCTGGAGGGAGGCCTCCTTTGCCGGAGAGGGTTTGCCCGGGCCCGAAGCCTTTTTTGGCCAAGGATTTTTTCTGTCCGATGTCTATATAAGGTGAATGAAACATCAAGGAGGTTTCTGATGAAGAAACAAGCCATCGTGTTCAGTGTGATAGTGGGATTCCTTTTATTGGCCCTCTGGCCCCTGGCCGCCCAGGAAGAGCCCGGCCCGGCGCCCGGGGTAGGCCCCGCTCCCCAACATTTCAAATGGCTGGACCTCACTCCTGAACAGCAAACCAAGCTGAAGGATATGAGGAAGTCGCATGAGGAGGCCATGAAGGGCCTCCGCGAACAGCAGATGAAAATGGGGGAGGAGATGAAGAAACTCCTGGCCGACCCCAACGCCGACCAGAAAAAGGTCGATGGCCTTATCGATGAAATGGCCAAGCTCCAAGCCGCCCGTATGAAATCCAACTTTAGGTTCCGCCAGGAAATGGAGAAGGTTTTCACTCCCCAGCAGATGGAGAAGCTCAAGAAAGCCAAGTCGGCTTTCCAGGGCATGCGCGGGGTGCGCCGGTTCATGAGGCATCATCCAGGCGCCCGCCGGTTCATGGAGCGTATGTTCTTCGGCCGTCAAGGCTTCAACCGTCCCTGGGGCCGGGGCATGGGGTTCCGCCGCCACGGCTTCTGGAACTGAACGTTCTGGGAATGGTGATCTAAAAGGATTCCCCTCCACACTCCCCGCGGGAGGCGCCAGCTTCCCGCGGTTTTTTTTTGCCCCGGCCTGCTGACTTCATAAGTTGTCATATGTCCCATAAAAAGGACGCATCTTTTCTCCTGCCCACAGTTTCCTTCTGTTTATAAGCTTTTCCAGGTTGGCACACCGCTTGCTTTATCCTAATTGGGTGAAGGAGAAATAACATGAAAAGATCACTCGCACTCATGGCAGCCTTGGTTCTTCTATTTCCCTTGGCCGCTCTGGCTCAGTCCGAGGGCTATGACAGTCGCAGCTACGCGCGCTTGAGCTATGTTTCGGGCGACGTCCAGGTCCAGAGGGCGGGCGGCCTAGGCTATGAGGCCGGAACGGTCAACCTGGCCTTGGTTGAGGGCGACAAGCTTGGCCTGCGGGAGGGACGGGCCGAGGTGAGCTTAGGCCGGCAGAACTATGTCCGGCTCGACCGCCTGACGCAGGTCGAGTTCATCAACCTCCCCAGCGGCGGCAATGCGTCGTATAAGCTCCACCTCTTGAAGGGCAGCCTTTATCTGCGGATCAGCCGTATGGACCAGGATAAGGAATTTGAGGTCCATACGCCCGATGCCTCTTTTTACATACTGGCTGTCGGTTTGTACCGATGGGACGTTCGAGACAACGGCGAGACGGGGCTGTCGGTCTTCGAGGGGCGGGTGGAAGCCGCCGGCGAGACCGGTTCCCTCAATGTCGATACCGGCCGGGGCCTGATCGCCAGGAACGGCAACCTTGTTTCCGGGCCGGACAACCTGTACGCGGATGCCGATGATTTCGGCCGCTGGAACCAAAGCCGGGACAGCCTTTTGGCCAGCCGCACCTCAAGCTCCTATCTTCCCCAAGATATCAACGAGTACGAGCCGGAGTTGGACACCCACGGCGATTGGCACTACGAAGCGGATTACGGCTATGTTTGGGTGCCTCAAGTCGATTCTTACAACGATTGGCATCCTTATTACTACGGCCGCTGGGTTTGGTATCCCATCATCGGCTGGACCTGGGTCCCCGACGAGCCGTGGGGCTGGTGCGTCTATCATTATGGCCGCTGGCAGTGGGGCCTCGGACTGGGCTGGTATTGGATTCCGACTCGTCACTGGGGTCCTGCCTGGGTGAATTGGTACTGTGACAACGATTACCTGAGTTGGTGTCCCCTGAATTGGCGGAACCGGCCGGTGGTCGTCATCAACAACGTCTTTTACAATAACTATGGGAATCAATATTATTCGATTCACAACGCCGCCCTGACGGTCATCAACAGGAACCAGCTTCAGGCCCGGCGGATGTCGGATGTGGCCTTGCGCGGAAGCGCCCTGGACCGTATCGGCCAAGTCAGGCTGAGCAACCGCCAGCCGAACATCACCCCGGCCGCGCTGCGCTCGGGACGCTTGTATGACCAGGCCCGGAGGATGTTCGAAAGCTCCGGCGGCCGGCCCGTGGGGCAGGTCTACTCCAGCAGCCGGGCAGGCCGTTCCGACAGCCTCTTCCGGTCCAGCCAGGAGCGGGGCTCCTTGCGCTCTCCGGCCTTCGACCGCTCGCTCGGCGGCCGGGACGGCACATTGTCCCGCCGTTCCTTGACTCTCGACAACAAGGGAAGCTCGGTCAGCCGGAGCGGTCTTTCTTCGCGACAGATCAGAGAATTCAGCCCAAACCGGTCGACTTCCGTTCCGTTTCAGAGCCGCCGGACCTTGTCCGACAGCAGCCGTTCCATCCGCTCGACGACATCGCTAGACTCGGGTTCCGGCTTCTCCTCATCTTCTTTCTTGCGTGAATTCAGATCCCGGACCTCGTCCGGACGGGCCGGCTTGGCGGAATCATCCTCCCGCCGGCTGAACCCAAGCCGGAGCTCATCCCGGGTGAGCGAGGCGACCACTTCGCGCAGGCCTGTTTTGAACAGGGAGGATTCCTCCCGCTTCTCATCTTCGGACAGGGCCAATCCCTTCTCCTCCTCCCGCACCTATTCTTCTTCCGGCTCTTCCAGCAGGATTTCCTCCCGGTCCACACGCTTCCCCAGCCGGTCCTCGGCCGGCTCTTCTCGCTTGCGTCCGTCTTATGATTTTTCCAGCCCGAGCCGCAGTTCTTCTTCCTCGGACCGCGTCTATTCCTCTCCCCGCCAGAATTCTTCCTCGTTCGGCCGAAACTTTTCCGCGCCCAGCCGTGATTCTTCCTTCTCGAATCGGAGCTTTTCCTCTCCCAGCCGGAGCTACTCTATGCCGCAGCGCTCCAGCTCTTCGCCTTCTTATAGCGCGCCCAGCCGTGATTCTTCCTTCTCCAACCGAAGCTTTTCCTCCCCCAGCCACAACTATTCCAGGCCCAATCACAGCTATTCTTCACCCAGCCGATCCAGCAGCTCTTCGTCGTCAAGCCACAATTCCTCCAATAGCGGCTCCCGCATCCGGCACCGCGACCGCTGAAATTTAATTTTTATTCCAGGCCTGCCTCCTCATAAGGGGCAGGCCTTATTTTCTCTTTACTTTTATTTTTTTCGGTGATATATATGAGAATCTCAAAGAGGCCTGATTCGGATTGTTCCGATTCCATAGGGAGGTAGGCGTTATGAAACTTAAGCTCCATGGTCTTGAGAAAGCGGTTGAAATTACCGGACTCTTTTTTTTGTCGTTGTTTATCATAGCCTCGGGACCGGTGGCCTGCAAAAAGAAGGCCGCCGAGCCTGGCGCCGGTGAAATGGCCGGCGGAAAGGTGACCAAGGTCCAAGAAGGGCTGAACGAATTCGAG
>JBAVVA010000014.1:0-8589 GCA_049697055.1 Candidatus Aminicenantales bacterium | reverse complement strand
GTGCTTAAAGAAGTCTCGCGCATTAAGGCCCACCGGGCGGAACGCATCCGGAAACGCATCCGGCTCAAAGTCCGGGGCACCGGCGACCGGCCGCGGGTCCATATCTTTAAGAGCAACAGGTATATTTACGCCCAGGTAGTGGACGACTCCGCCGGCCGGGTCCTGGCCGCCGTCTCGACCTTGGAGAAGTCCTTTAAAGAAAAGAGCGCCAATACCAAGAACAAGGATGCCAGTCAGCGTCTAGGGCAGATTCTGGCCGAACGGCTCAAGTCCAAGCAGATCACCAGAGTGGTCTTTGACCGCGGCGTTTCTCCCTATCATGGCCGCCTCAAAGCCCTGGCCGAGGCGATGCGCCAGGCCGGAATGGTCTTCTAATCAGGGCGGAGCCCGCTGTCAAGGAGGATGAGGGTGGAACAAAGAGTCAAGAAGACGGGTAACCTCGAAGAGCATGAACTGGAATTCAAGGACCAGGTCATCTCCATCCGCCGGGTAACCAAGGTGGTCAAGGGTGGCAAGAACCTGAGCTTTTCCGCCCTGGCCGCCGTGGGCAACGAGAAAGGGCAGGTGGGCATCGGCAAGGGCAAGGCCCGCGAAGTCCCCCAAGCCATCGCCAAGGCGGTGGAGGCGGCCAAAAAGAGCATGATCACCGTCCCCCTGGCCGAGACAACCATCCCCCATGTCGTCAAGGGCCGGCACGGCGCTGGCCTGGTCATCCTCCGGCCGGCCTCCAAGGGCACGGGGGTCATCGCCGGCGGGGCGGTGCGGGTCATCATGGAGCTGGTCGGAATCAAGGACATCCTGACCAAATCCATCCGCTCTTCGAATCCCATCACCGTAGCCCATGCCACCATGGATGCCCTGACGAACATCAAGAGCCCGGCCGGGGTGGCTAAGGCCCGGAGCAAAACAAAGGAAACGATATGGCAATAAAGACAGCGGCGGCAAAAAAGGGGGCAACCCCCCCGGCCCGGCCACAAACGGCAAAGCCTTCCTCGGGGAAGATGCTAAAGATCAAGCTCATCCGCAGCCTGATCGGTCACCCCGTTCCCCAGCGTGAGGTGGTCAAGGGGTTGGGGTTGAGGAAGATCAATTCGGAGGTCGTCCGGCCGGACCGCCCGGAGGTCTGGGGGATGATCCGCAAAGTCGCCCACCTGGTAGCGGTGGAAGTCGTGGAGTCAAAATGAAGCTCAGCAGTCTGCATCCGGCGCGCGGTTCCAAGAGACCGAAGAAAAGAGTGGGCCGCGGCCCCGGTTCGGGCACGGGTAAAACAGCCGGCCGCGGCAGTAAAGGGCAGCTTTCCGGCGCAGGCTTTTCGCGGACGAGGGGATTCGAGGGCGGCCAGATGCCCCTGCACCGCCGCATCCCCAAACGCGGGTTCACCAACGTCTTCCGCAGGGAGTACAGCCTGGTCAACCTGGACCGCCTGGACAAGATCCCCAAGGCGGAGATCGGCCTCCAGGACCTGGCCGAGGCCGGCTTGATCAAGAAGAGCGTCCGGGCGGTAAAAGTCCTCGGCCGGGGCCAGCTCTCCTCGGCCAAGTCCATCACCGCCCATAAGTTCTCCCAGTCCGCCCAGAAAAAGATCGAGGAGGCGGGCGGCAAAGCCATCCTCGCAGGAAGGTCCTAATGCTTGACAGCATCCGCAACATCTTCAGCATTCCGGATCTGAGGAGGAGAGTCATTTTCACCCTCCTCCTCTTGGCCGTGTATCGGATCGGCGCTCAGATCCCCAACCCGGGGATCAACCCCGATGCCCTGGAGACCCTGTGGAGCCAGCAGGCCAAGGGATCCATCCTGGGCTTCATCGACCTGTTCTCGGGGCGCAACATGTCGCGCCTGACGGTCTTTGCCCTGGGCATTATGCCCTACATCAGCGCCTCGATTATCCTCCAACTGTTGCAGGTCGTCTGGCCCTACCTGGAGCGGCTTTCCAAAGAAGGCGAGTTGGGCCGGAAAAAGATCACCCAGTATACCCGCTATGGCACGCTGTTCATCTGCATTATTCAGGCCTTCGGCATCTCCTTCTTCCTGCAGTCCCTGAAGAGCCCCGGCGGCGAGATCATTCGGCATGGCCAAAAGATCTTCATCAACCCCGGCACGCCCATCGTCTCCCATCCCGGTATCTGGTTTCAGCTGCTGGCCGTCCTGACCTTGACCACGGGGACGGTGTTCATCATGTGGCTGGGCGAGCAGATCTCGGAGCGGGGTATCGGCAACGGCATCTCGCTCATCATCTTCGCCGGCATCGTGGTCAATTTCCCGGCAGGCATCCAGGGCGTTGTCAACGGCCTGCGCACGGGGACGATGGACATCCTGAAGCTCACCCTGATTGTGGTTCTGATGGTGGTGGTGATGGGCTTTATTGTCTTCATGGAGCGCGGCCAGCGGCGCATTCCGGTGTCCTACGCCAAGAGGATCGTCGGCCGCAAGATCTACGGCGGCCAGAGCACGCACCTGCCTCTGCGGGTCAACACCGGAGGCGTCATTCCCATCATCTTTGCCGCCTCCATCATCACCATCCCCTCCACCATGGCCGGCCTGGTCAAATCGCCCTTCTTCCAGGGCATCCAGCGGCAATTCGGCATGGGCATGCCCCTCTACAATCTGCTGTACGTCGCTTCCATCATATTCTTCACTTACTTTTATGTGTCCATTATCTTCAACCCCACCGATGTAGCCGACAACCTGCAGAAGTACGGCGGTTTCATTCCCGGCATTCGGCCCGGCAAGAATACGGCCGACCACATCGACTCCGTCTTGAGCCGGCTGACCCTGGTGGGCGCCATCTACCTGGCCCTTATTAGCATCATGCCCGAGTTCCTAATGACGGGGTTCAAGGTCGCTTCCATTCCTTTCATCGGCAGTTTTTTAGACAGGATCTTGCCCGCTTTCTTCACCAAGGGCATGCAGGTGGCCTTCTACTTCGGCGGCACAACCATCCTGATCGTGGTGGGCGTGGCCATGGACACCCTGCAGCAGGTCGAGGCCCAGTTGGTCATGCGGCATTATGACGGGTTCATGCGCCGCACCCGCATCCGGGGGAGGCGGTAATGAGGGTGATCCTGTTCGGCCCGCCCGGCAGCGGCAAGGGGACTCAGGCCGGCCTGATCGGAAAGAAATATCGCCTGCCCACGATTTCGACGGGCGATATCCTCCGCCGGGCCGTAAGCCGGGGGACTCCGCTGGGCCGGCAGGCTGAGGCCCTGATGAAGCAGGGTTTGTTGGTTTCGGACGAGATCGTCGCCGGGCTGGTGCGGGAGGCCATCTCCACCAAGGAAGCCCGGCGGGGTTATGTTCTGGACGGTTATCCCCGGACCGTGCCCCAGGCCGAGATGCTGGAGAGGATGGACGGCCGCCGGAGCGAAACGGCCATTGAAATCCTGGTCGGCCAGGAGGCGCTCCTAAAGCGCTTGGCCGGCCGACGGGTGTGTTCCCAATGCCAGGCCGTCTACAATTTAGAGGTCAATCCCCCCCGGCTGCCCGGCCTGTGTGATTCCTGCGGCGGGACGCTGGAGCAGAGGAGCGATGACCGGCCGGAGGTCATCCGGGAGCGGCTCCGCGTGCTTGAGACCCAGATGGTCCCGCTTCGCGATCACTATCGAAAACGGAAGGTTTATGGCTCGGTCTCGGGCGAGGGCACGCCGGCCGAGGTCTTTGGCCGGATGACCGGCCTGCTGGACCCTCTCCTGGAGGGTCTGGACAAGGGACGGCAGGGCTGACCATGGTGGTTAACATCAACTATAAGACCGATGAGGAAATTGCCGCCTTGCGCCGGGCGAACCAGATTGTCGGTCAGGTTCTGGCTGAGCTGCGGATCATGGTCAAGCCAGGGATTCGGACCCGGGACCTGGACGCCTATGCCGAGAGCCGCGCCCTCGAGTTGGGCGCCCGGCCCGCCTTCAAGGGCTACCGCGGCTACCCGGCCTCGCTGTGCACTTCGGTCAATGAGGTCATTATCCATGGCCTTCCCTCGGAGCGGATCTTGCGGGAGGGCGACATTATCGGCCTGGACTTTGGCGTGGTGCTGGAGGGGTTCTACGGAGATGCCGCGGTGACCTATCCCGTCGGCCGGGTCAGCGCCGAAGCGGAAAGGCTGATGGCCGCCGCCGAACAGGGCTTCTTCAAGGGGATAGAACAGATGCGGGAAGGGAAGCGCACCTCCGACATCTCCCACGCCATCCAGACCTGGGTCGAAGCGCAAGGCTTCTCGGTCATCCGGGAATTCGTCGGGCACGGCATCGGCCGCGCCCTGCATGAGGAGCCCCAGGTGCCCAACTTTGGCCCGCCGGGGCGGGGGCCCAGGATCAGGGCCGGGTTGACTCTGGCCATCGAGCCGATGATTGCCGCCGGCCGGCCCGAGGTGGAAGTGCAGAGTGACGGCTGGACGGCCTGCACCCGCGACGGCAGTTTAGCCGCCCATTTCGAGCACACCGTGGCTCTGACGGCGCAGGGCGTCGAGGTCTTGAGCCAGCCCCTCCTCACTGACGCCCCTCGGCCGCGGCTGGAGGAGAAGCCCTATGCCTAAGCAGGATATCTATGAGTCGGAGGGGACGGTCCTGGAAACCCTGCCCAACGCCATGTTCCGGGTGGAGCTTTCCAACAAACATGTCATCCTGGCCCACATCTCGGGCAAAATGAGAAAGCATTTTATCCGCATCCTTCCCGGGGACAAGGTCCTGGTCGAGCTTTCGGCCTATGACCTGACCAAGGGACGGATCACTTATAGGTATAAATGAATAGAGGGCCGAGACCATGAAAGTCAGAGCGTCGGTTAAAAAGATCTGCCGGAACTGCAAGATCATCAAGCGGAAGGGGATCCTCCGGGTGATCTGCATCAACCCGCGTCATAAACAAAGGCAAGGCTGAGAGGTTGCGCCATGGCACGTATCGCAGGCATCACGCTTCCCCCGGATAAAAGAGTCGAAGTGGGGCTGACGGCTATCTACGGCATCGGCCGCTCCAAGTCGAACGTCATTCTCCGGGAAGCCAAGATCGACAGGAACAAGAAGGTCAAGAACCTGACCGAGGAAGAAATCAACAAGATCCGCCAGATCATCGAAAAGAGGGAGAAGATCGAGGGCGACCTGCGCCAGGAGGTCGCCCTGAACATCAAGCGGCTGATCGACATCGGCTGCTACCGCGGGCTTCGCCACAAGCGCAAGCTGCCCGTCCGGGGACAGAGAACCAAGACCAATGCCCGCACCCGGAAAGGCCCCCGCGGCCACACCATCAAGAAGATGAAGGAAAAGACCGCCTGAGCGCGGCGAGGAGACGGTCATGCCCAATCCCAGCCCCACTAAAACCACCGCTGCCAAGAAAAAGACGAAGAAAAGGGAAGTCGGCTACGGCATCGCCCATGTCCAGTCCACCTTCAATAACACGGTCATCACCATCACCGACCGGGAAGGACACACGCTCTGCTGGTCCAGCGCCGGGACCTCCGGCTTCAAGGGCGCCCGCAAGGGCACGCCCTTCGCCGCCCAGCTGGCGGGCAAAGAGGCGGCCAACAAGGCCCGGGACATGGGCGTGCGCTATATAGATGTCCGGGTCAAGGGACCGGGGGCCGGCCGAGAATCCGCCATCCGCTCCCTGCAGACTTCCGGCCTGGAGATCAAGTCCATTCGGGATGTAACCCCCATCCCTCATAACGGCTGCCGTGTCCCGAGACGTCGGAGAGTCTGACAAGGAGTGAGCTATGTCCGAAGTGAACAACGCTGTTTGCCGCCGATGCCGGGTGGAGAAGACCAAGCTTTTTCTAAAGGGCGATAAATGCTTGAGCAACAAATGTCCCGTTGAGCGCCGCGCTTATGCGCCCGGCCAGCACGGCCGCCTGCGCCGGCGCATCCTGGGCTACGGCATCCAGCTCCGCGAGAAACAGAAGCTGAAGAGGTTCTTCGGCATGTCGGAGAAGCAGTTCCGCCTGTTTTTCAAACGGGCTGAACAGCAGAGGGGAGTCACCGGTGAAAACCTGCTGAGCCTGCTGGAGCGCCGCTTGGACAATGTCGTTTACCTGGCCGGCTTCGCCAACTCCCGGCCCCAAGCCCGGCTGCTGGTGGCCCACGGCCATTTCCTGATCAACGGGCGCAGAGTGTCCAGCCCCTCTTATCCGGTGGACAAAGAGGACCTCATCATTTTCGGCGAAAACTCCGCCAAACGTGAAGGGCTGAGGGCCGTGGCCGAAGCTCATCGCAACAAGGCCGTGCCCGGCTGGCTGGAAGTGAACTGGGACAAGCTCCAGGCTCGCGTCGTGTCTCTGCCCACCAGGGCGGATGTAACGATTCCGGTTGAGGAGCACCTGGTCGTCGAGCTGTATTCCAAATAAAGGATAAAAAGGGGAGGAGGAACCATGACTGATATCGGATTCCAGAGACCCAAATTTCTTGAGCCGGATTACGAGACCCTGACCGGCATCTATGGCCGTTTCATGGCCCAGCCCTTCGAGCGGGGCTACGGCATCACCGTGGGCAACGCCCTGCGGAGGATTCTGCTCAGCTCCATCAAGGGAGCGGCCATCACCGCCGTCCGGATCCAGGGCGTCCTTCACGAATTTTCCACTATCCCGGGAGTCGTGGAGGATGTCACGGATGTCATCCTTAACCTCAAGAGCATCCCTCTTAAGCTCAACGGCAGCGGGCCTCTGACCATGAGCCTCAAGGTCGAGGGCCCGGCCGAAGTCAAGGCCTCGGACATCAGCCACGATTCGGACATCGAGATTTTGAATAAGGACATCGGCATCGCTCATCTGGATAAGGACGGCAAGCTCAACGCGGAGATAGTCGTCAAGAACGGCCGGGGCTATGTTCCCGCCGACCAAAACTACGACCCCGAGCTGAGCGTGGATTTTATCCCCATGGATTCCTCCCATTCGCCCATCACCCGGGTCAATTACCGGGTCGAACCGGCCCGTGTGGGGAAGCGCATCGATTATGAGAGCCTGACCCTGGAAGTGTGGAGCACGGGGGCCATCTCGCCCACGGAAGCCCTGTCCCAGGCGGCCAAGATCCTGCGCGACCACCTGACCATTTTCCTCAACATCGTGGATGAACCCATGGAACGGGAGGCGGCTCTGTCCAAGCGCGAAATTCCCTATATGACCCAGATGGACATCCTGGCCAAGCCCATCGAGCACCTGGAGCTGTCGGTCCGCTCGAACAACTGCCTGAAATCGGCCGGGATTGAAAAAATCTACGAGCTGGTCCAGAGGACGGAGGATGACCTGCTCAAAACCAAAAATTTCGGAAGAAAATCTCTGTCCGAAATCAAAGAAACGCTGTCCAACCTGGGGCTGGGCCTGAATCTGGACCTTCACCCCAAACTGCTGGAACGGCTCCGCGGAGAAGGTAAGGGAAGCCTTGACTAGACGCTGAGAAGGAGCACCCATGAGGCACCTTGTCAAAGGACGGAAACTGGGGAGAACGACCGCCCATCGAACGGCCCTGCTGCGGAACCTGGTGACGTCTTTCCTGGAGAAGGAGCGGGTCAGGACCACCCTGGCCAAGGCCAAGGAGGCCAGGCCCCTGGCCGAGAAGATGATCAGCCTGGCCAAGCAAGGCACCCTCCACAGCCGCCGCCGTGCTTTAAGCTTCGTCCGCAAAGAGTCGGCCGTTACGAAGCTGTTCGATAGCTTGGCCTCCCGTTTTTCGGAGAGGCCGGGCGGCTACACCCGGATTGTCAAGCTGGGGCCTAGGCCAGGGGACGGCGCAGCCATGGCCATGCTGGAGCTTATCGGTTCCGAATACGTGAAGAAGGCCAAGAAGAAGAAGGACAAGAAAGAGCTGCTCAGGAAGAAGTGAACGGACCCGCTTGGCAACCCTCGGCTTTTGCCTTATGATAGAATAAAACAGGGAGCCGGTCTTGAGCAAAAGAACCCTGCTGATCGCCGCCGGACTGCTCCTGGTCGCCGCGGGCCTGCTTTATGGCGAAGACTTGAAGGCCGGCGAAGCGGCCATCTTCTACCGGAACGGCGACATGATCATCGACGAGGTCACGGGCATCTCCAGCGCGCGGCACGTCCTGGAATTGAAAAACATTCCGGAGATTCCCCTCAACAACCTGTGGATGATCAACTTCATCAACACCGAATGGTTTCACTTCAAAGAGTTGGAGCTTGTGGAGACCAATCAACATTACATCTTCCTCAAGAACGGTGAAGTCTATATCGGCCGCATTTTTAATTTCAACGTCGACCTCGGGCATTTCGAATTTGCCAGCGGGGAGAAGTTCCCCTTCGGCCAAGTCAGCCGCATTTACTTCACCCGGAACATACCGGAAAGATATAAGCGGGAAATGAAACAGCTCCTCATCCACCGCTAAATGGGGGCTTAAATTAAAGGTAGGCGTCGGGGGCCGCGCCCCGGCCCGGAATCTTTAGCCTTTGGCCCGGCCGGATGAGAGTGCCCCGCATCCCGTTCAGCCGTTTGATGGCCGCCACCGAAGTCCTGAAGCGCCGGGCGATGGTGGAGAGAGTGTCGCCGCTGCGCACTGCATACCAGGTGTAAGTGGCCTCCGGCGGGATCCAGCGGGGGAGAGTCAGGATGACTTGCAGAGTTTTTTCGCCAAGCCCGGAGGGAACTCTGAGCTGGTAGGCAT
>JBAVVA010000013.1:0-22418 GCA_049697055.1 Candidatus Aminicenantales bacterium | reverse complement strand
CTACCGCCGGTCCTACAAGGGCGATAAGCACATCCCGGCCGACCCGAAGCTCGACTGGGGCGGCAACCTGGCCCACATGCTGGGCGTCAAGGACGAGGCCTTCAAGGAGCTGATGCGGCTCTACCTGGTCATCCACAGCGACCATGAAGGCGGCAACGTCTCGGCCCATACCTGTCATCTGGTCGGCTCGGCCCTGTCCGACGCCTACTACTCCCTGTCGGCGGCCATGAACGGCCTGGCCGGCCCGCTCCACGGACTGGCCAACCAGGAAGTGCTGCGCTGGATCATGGACCTCATGAAAACGCTGGGCGGCGTTCCTACAAAGGAACAGCTGTCCAAGCACATCTGGGACACTTTGGCCGGCGGCAAGGTCGTGCCCGGTTACGGCCACGCCGTGCTGCGCAAGACCGACCCCCGCTACACGGCCCAGCGCGAGTTCGCCCTTAAGCACCTGCCCAACGACGACATTTTCAAGGTCGTCAGCATGGTCTTCGAAGTGACGCCGGACATTCTGTTGAAGCAGGGCAAGGCCAAGAACCCCTGGCCGAACGTCGACGCTCACTCCGGCTGCCTGCTCTACCACTACGGTGTCACCGAGTGGGATATCTACACCGTCTTCTTCGGCGTCTCCCGCGCCCTGGGTGTCCTGGCCCAGCTCATCTGGAGCAGGGCTCTCGGCTTCCCCATCGAGCGGCCCAAGAGCGCCACCACCGACTGGGTAGAGAACTTCCTCAAGGGCAAAGCCGAAGCCGACTGAGGCGGCGCGTTCGGCAAGCAAGCTTTTGGGGACGGCCCGCCAGGCGGGCCGTCCCTTTTTTATTAATCCTACAATATGCATCTCCCTTCGCCTGGATTTGTTGGGGGGAGATGCCCGATCTCTTCGATTTGACAATTCGCGGTATGATTGACTAACTTATGGAGAGGAGGTCCCCAGCCATGGAATATAAGATCGGCCTGGTCGGCTGCGGCACGGTCGGCCGCGGTTTTCTGGAGATCCTTTTAAATAAGGGCCTCACGCTCAGGGATTCCCATGGCTTCGAGGCCCGCCTGGTGGCCATTTCCGACAAGCTCAAGGGTTCTCTCCTCGTGCCGGAAGGGATCGACCTCCGGAAACTCCTCGGAGTGCTGGAGGGCGGGGGAGACCTGGGCGCTTATCCCGGGGGCCGGTCAGCCAAAGACAAACCGCTGGAGCCGCTGGATATGATCGAGCAATGCGATGCCGATATCATCGCCGAACTGACCTACACTGACATCAAAACCGCCGAGCCGGCCACCAGCTACATCCAAAAGGCCCTCCGCTCGGGCAAGCATGTGGTCACCTCCAATAAGGGACCGGCCGCTCTGCACTACCAGGAAATTAAAAAGCTGGCCGGCCAAAACAATCGGGCCTTCCGCATTGAGGGCACGGTCATGAGCGGGACGCCCGTCTTCAGCCTGTTCGAAAGCGGTCTGGCCGGAAACGAAGTCCGGGAGGTCAAGGGCATTCTCAACGGCACAACCAACTTCATCCTGAGCAAGATGGAGGAGGATGGGATGGATTATGCCCCGGCCCTGAAACTGGCCCAAAAGCTGGGCTACGCCGAAGCCGACCCCTTCGCCGACGTGGAGGGGTTCGACGCCCTGGCCAAGATCGTCATCCTGTCCAATGTGCTCATGGGCGCCTCTCTCAAGCCTTCGGACATCAAGCCCCAGGGCATCAGCCGTCTTTCCCCTCAGGACATCCTCAAAGCCAAAAAAGAAAACTGCCGCTACAAGCTCATTGCTCAGGCCAAGCGGGACAAGGACAAGGTCACGGCCGGCGTTTCTCCTCAGAAGATTCCCCTGTCCGACCCTCTGGCCGGGGTCATGGGCGCCCACAACGCCTTGACCTTCGACCTGGACCTGCTGGGCAAGGTCACCATATCCGGTCCGGGTGCGGGCAAGACCGAGACCGGCTTCGCCATCCTGTCGGATGTCCTGGCTATCGCCCGTAAATACGCGAAATGAGCGCAGACACAACCGTCATGCGCAGGCCCCCATCATCGGGGGCCACCCTATCTTCCGGCTTTTTCTCAATAAAAAACACTTTCCATTATTTGGGACAATCCATCGCAAATCCAGAAAGGCAAGGATAGAAAAACAGGAAATTCAGGAGAGCATCCATGCCGCAAAATCAAAAGCTTGGACCGGGCGTCGAAAAATACATCGAAGAGGCCAAGAAACAGCTCGCCCGGCGCGAGGATCAACTGGCCTTCGTCAAGAAGTTCAAATTCGATACCCTGGCCGTCCACGGCTTGTACACCGTGGAGGAAGCCTTAAGCAAGAACCAGGGCGCCATCATCGAGCCCCTCTACTTGGCCACCTCCCAGGCCTACCACGACTCAGCCGAGCTGGAGGCGGCCCTCTCCTATCTCATCCCCACCTGGTGCTATACCCGCATCGCCAACCCGACGACGTATTATCTGGAATGGATGCTGGCCCTCCTAGAGGGCTACCGGACGGGCTCCGACGCAGGCTGCCTGGTCACTGCTTCGGGCATGTCGGCCATCGTTTCCGCCGTAGACCCTTTTCTGGTCAAACAGAAGGAAGGCCCGGAGACAATGAACTTCGTCTCTTCCATTCAACTCTACGGCGGCACTTTCCAGCACTTCTCTGTGCGGAAGCAGCGGGAACGCGGCATCCAAGTCCGCTGGGTGCGCCACCCGCACGACATCGCCGAATGGAAGGCGGCCATCGACGACAACACCCGTTTCCTGTACGTCGAGGCGCCCTCCAACCCCCAACAGGCATTCTGCGACGTCAAAGCCCTGGCCGACCTGGCCCATTCCTGGGAGATCCCGCTCATCTTCGACGCCACCTGCGCCACCCCCGCCCTGCTCCGGCCCATAGCCTACGGCGTGGACGTGGTCGTTCATTCCCTGAGCAAATCGGCCACTTCCGGCGGCCTGGCCATAGGCGGCGCGCTCCTCAGCCGCAGGCCCATCGTGACCAAAGTCAAGAATGACAGTCCGTTGTTCAAGGAAAATTTCGCCGAATACGTCAAGTTTCTGCCCTTCCGCGACAACGGGCCGGCCGCCTCGCCCTTCAACGCGCTGGCCGCCCTGAACGACCTGCGGACTCTGCGCTCCAAGATGGACCTCCTCAGCCGGAACTGCCAGCAAGTGGCCGAACACTTAAAGAAACATCCCCGAGTCTATCAAGTGGATTACCTGGGCCTGCCCAGCTATCCCCTTCACGCTTTGGCCAAACTGTATATGAAACTGGTGGACTCGGACGACGGGAAGGGGAACGAGGTCAACCGCTACGGCCACCTGATGAGCTTCCGGGTGGACGGTCCGGCGGAGAACGCCAGGCGGGTTTTCGACCGCTTCAAGCTCATCTTTCGGGCCACCGACCTGGGCCGCATCAAGAGCGTGGCCACCATCCCGGCCGTCTCCACCCACCTCCAGCAGGGCGAGGAAGCCCGCCATGCGGCGGACATCCCGCCTCAGCTTATAAGGCTGTGTGTCGGCGCCGAAGACCCGGAGGACGTCATGGCCGACCTGGACCAGGCTCTTGGCTGTCTCTAGACGAAGACAGGCATGCCGGAAAAAGGACAAGAATTTTTCGGCTACCGTGGACGATGGGCCTGGCTGGACCTCACCGCTCGGTCCGTGCGGATCGAGCCGGCCGATCCAGGCCTGAGCCGGGATTATATCGGAGGCCGGGGTCTTCAGGCTAAGCTCCTCTTCGACCACATCTCCCCAAACAGATCCTTCCGGGACCCGCTCAGCCCCCTGAACCGCATTATCATCGGCTCGGCCGCTCCCAACGACACCGCCATCCCCACCGCCGGCCGAGGCTCATGCTCGTTCATCGGAACCATGGCCCGCTCGCCTGAACCGGCTCCCTGGGTTCCCGGCCACAAGCCGCTCTACGGAACGATCACTCACTCGAGCGCCGGCGGCTTGTTTCACAACATGCTCAAGCGGGCGGGGCTGGACCAGCTCATCATCGACGGCCGGGCGGACAAGCCCGTGCGCCTGGAAGTCGTCGAAGGAGCAGTCCGGGTGGTGGACGCCGAAGACGACCTATTCCAAACCGTGGACGGCCGCCGGGTTGTCCGGCCGGCCTCTGCCGTCATCGATTTCCTGACACAGAAGATCAAGGGCTCATCCACGGTCTGCGCCGGACCGGCGGGCTGGAACCTGGTGGATTTTGCTTGCCTGACCGCTGACTATCATCGCAATTTCGGCCGAGGGGGGGCGGGCGCCGTGTTCGGGTCCAAGAATCTGGTGGCCGTGACTGCCTACGGAAGGGCTCCGGTCACCTATAAAAACGAAGAAAGCTTCAAGTCGCTCGGCCAGAAACTTGACCGTCTCATTCAAGAAAGCGTCGAAGACCCCAACCGGACAGCTTCCTTCCGCCCCACTACCGGCACGACTTGGTGGCTGGACCGCGCCTTCAACGGCGGCTATCTGGGCCAGAAGGGAGGCTACCTTCCCTGGCACAATTTTGACGAAGGATCATTCGACGTCTCGGATTATGCCCGCGTCTCCACCGCCGCCTTTCTGGCCATCGCCGGCAAACACCATGTCTGCAACCGCTGCCGCCACATCCTGTGCACCCGGACGGCCAAAGTGGAATCGGGGCCCTACGCCGGACCGGGCGTGAGGCCGGAATTCGAGACCATCGCCCTGTGGATCAACTGCTGCCTCACCGACCGGGAGGCCATCTTCCACCTGAACCGCCTGTGCAACGAGCTGGGGGTTGACACCATGACCTTCGGCGGCGTTATGGCCGGGGCCATGGAGCTCGAGGAGAAGGGGTTTTTGAAGAAGGTCGGCCCGGCGCCCGGCTTCGGCGATGCGGCCGGTATGATCCAGATGTTGAAGGACATCGCCTATCGGTCAAACGAGCTGGGCCGGCTGCTGGGCCGCCACACGGACAGCCTCATAGCCGCCCTGTCCGCCGGGGCCGGAGCGGGGGCCGCCTCCGATATCGCCTTCTGCTGCACCACCGCTTTCGGCGGCCTGGGCTACGCCGGCATCAACCCCAAGTCCTTCCCCGGTATGTTCACCGCCTACAGCACCTCCAACCGCGGGCGCGGCGACCACACCTACGCTTGGACCATCCAAGCCGAGGAGGGCGGACTCAAGGAGGTCCGGGAGCTGGCCGCTTATGTGGCTGAAGGCCAGGCCGGGAAGGCGCTGGTAGACTCCCTTGGGCTGTGCGACTTTTTCACCGGCGACACGGCCTCGGACCTCTTTCTGGAGCTGTATCAGGCTTTGACCGGTTTCGCCTGCACAGCAGATTCATTTAAGGCTTGCGGACGGCGCATCTACACGCTGGAGAGGAAGCTGAACAACCTCCTGGGCCGCGACCGGGCCTACGACGCCTATGTCCCGCCCAAGCTCAAGGTGCCCATGACCCGCGGCGCCCACCAGGGCCGGGCCGTGGACGAAGCCCGCCACAACGCCATCCTGGATGCTTACTACGAGATCCAGGGCTGGTCTCCCAACGGCCTGGCCGGCTAAAATTATGGTCATCCTCTCTTCCTCCGGGAAGAATTCAAATTACTTTATGTAGCAGACCTTCAAGTGTCATAGCCTTTGTCTAAAGGGGATGGCCGGGGCGGTCGAAGCGACCATCAGGGAAGGTTTAGCCTTCCCGAGCCGGCTTCGAAGGGACCCCGTTTAGCGGGGCGCCGAGGATGTTTGAGCCTCTTGATGAACTTGGAAGAAAAATTAAATTCCAATGAGCTGGCCTGAAAAGTTGAAATCAATTGTGCGAGTTCCGCAGGCGCTGAGAAGACGGCGAAGGGAACGGCGTTAAAAACCTTCCCGGGAGCGAGACCGTTCCGGCCATCCCTCTTTTTTAAGGTTCTTCCCGTAGCCTCCGTAAGTTGAATTCTGCCCGCTCCTCCGCTACAATGGCCGCGCATGGAAAAAATCAAAATCGCGGGCCGCGAGGGGCTCAAGCTTAAGGGGACGGTCAAGATCAGCGGTTCTAAGAACGCCGTCTTGCCGGCCATCGCCGCCTCGCTCCTCACTCAGGACAAGGTTGAGCTGCGCAACGTCCCCCTGGTCAAGGATGTCCACACCATCCTGACCCTGATGAAGGGGCTGGGCGCCGATTCTCATCTCCACCGCAACACTCTGTCCCTGGAAGTCAAAACGATCATCTCCGCTGAAGCCACCTACGAACTGGTGCGGGCCATGCGGGCCTCCATTCTGGTCCTGGGACCGATGCTGGCCCGCAGCGGCAAAGCCGTGGTGGCCCTGCCCGGCGGCTGCGCCATCGGCCTCCGCCCCATCGACCTGCACATGAACGGCCTGCAGAAGTTGGGGGCCAACATCACTCTGAAACACGGCTATATCACCGCCGAGGCCTCCCAGCTCCAAGGAGCCGACATCACCTTCGAGAAAAAAACCGTAGGCGGCACGGAGAACCTGGTGATGGCCGCCTGCCTGGCCCGCGGGGAGACCGTGCTGCACAACTGCGCGCGCGAGCCGGAGGTGGTCAGCCTCGGCCAGCTCTTGGTCAAGATGGGCGCCAAGATTGAGGGGCTGGGCGAAGAGGTGATGAGGATCAAGGGCGTGACGGAGCTGGGCGGGGCCGTCCACGACATCATCCCCGACCGGATCGAGGCCGGGACCTTCCTGGTGGCCGGCGCTTTAGCCCGGGGCAACCTTCTGTTGACCGACGTCGAGCCTACACACTTGAGCACGGTCATCGACAAGCTGCGCATCTCGGGAGCCAAGGTCGAAATCAAAAAAAACAAGGTGCGGGTCACGGGCAGCGAAGTCATCCGCTCCCAGGACATCACCACCTCGCCCTATCCCGGCTTCCCCACCGACATGCAGGCCCAGTTCATGGTCCTCATGACCCGGGCCAACGGCACTTCCATCATCACCGAGACCATCTTCGAGCGGCGCTTCTCTCACGTCAACGAACTGCTGCGTCTGGGGGCCAGCATCGAGGTCTCCGGCGATAAGGCCATCGTCCGCGGCCCGACGCCGCTGTCCGGGGCGGAGGTCACGGCTACCGACCTCAGGGCTTCGGCCTCCCTCATCCTGGCCGGGCTGGTGGCCAAAGGCTGGACCGTCATCAACGATGTGGAGCACATCGACCGCGGCTACGAGAACATTGAGGAAAAGCTGCGCCGCCTGGGCGCTTCCATAGAGCGCATCAGCGCCTGAGGTTTCATATGAACGATTGTCTATTCTGCAAGATCATCAGCCGCCAAATCCCGGCCCGGGTGGTCTATGAGGACGAAGCTGTCCTGGCCTTCGAAGACATCAGGCCTCAAGCCCCCTGCCACATCCTGCTCATCCCCAAGGACCATTTCTCCTCCCTGATCGAAGCTTCCGAGGAGAGGTCCGGCCTGCTGGGCCGCCTCCTGCTTCTGGCCAAAAACATCGCCCGTAACAAAAACCTAGAGGGAACGGGCTACCGGATCGTGCTCAACACCGGCCGGGACTCGGGCCAGGAGGTTCCCCATCTCCACTTCCATCTCCTGGGCGGCCGGAAGATGACCTGGCCGCCGGGCTGATCCCGGACAGCCCGTCAAGAGGTTGTCATCTGAGGAGGGAATCATGATCAAAGTCACCTGGCTGCCCATCGACGATCGCTACACAATGGGCCCGGCCTCGGCGGCCAAGGCGGTGGATTTCATCCGGCCGAAAAAAGTCGTCCCCATCCACTACGGAACCTTCCCTGCCGTCAGCGTCGATCCCCAGGAGTTTAAGAAGAAGGTGGGCCGCCTGGCCGAGGTCATCATCCTCAAGCCGGGGGAATCGACCACCCTCTGAGAAAAGGCGCTCCCCCAAGCTTGCGCCGCAGCCCATGGCCTACCTCATCGACGGCAACAACCTCCTGGGGCACCTCGCTCCCGGGGAGAGCCGCGACCGCGAATCCCGCTTCCGCCTGGTGGGCAAACTCCTGGTCTTTCAACGTTTCACCCGGCGCCGCATCATCCTCGTCTTTGACGGCCCTCCGGATAATGATCTGGAAGGCGGGAAGCTCGGTCCCAAGTTTGAGGTGCTTTTCCCCCCACCGGGCCAAAAAGCGGACGACGTCATCCAAGAGAGGCTCAGCCTTCCTTTCGACCGCCGGATGTTTTACGTTGTCAGCTCGGACCGAGAGGTCAGAACCCAGGCCCGCTCTCGCGGGGCGGCGGTGATGAAATGCGAAGAGTTTGGGCGAGAGCTAAAGAATGTCTTAAAGAAAGCCCGCCAAGACCGGGAGCTGGCCAAGCGGCCGGAATTCCCTACTCCGCTCGAGACCAGCCTGTGGCTTGATCTTTTTCAAAGGAAGAAACGATGAGAACGGCAATCATCGGCGGGGGGAGGCTGGGGACAACCCTGGGCCGGGCTCTGTCCAGGGGCAAGTACGCGGTCCGGGCCGTCTCCGACCTCAACCTCCGCCTGGCCTCCCAGAGCCGCCGCTTGATCGGCACAGGCCGGGCCATGGCCGATAACGTGCAGGCGGCTCGAGAGGCGGACATCCTCTTTCTCTGCTTGCCCGATGACATCCTGGAGAAAGAAGCCGCCAGCCTGGCCCGTTCTGCTGTTGACTGGAAGGGGAAAACAATTTTTCATTGCAGCGGGCTTCTCGGCTCCGTTATCCTCCGGCCGCTCCGACAACGCGGCGCGTCCATCGCCTCCTTCCATCCCGGGCAGTCCTTCCCCCGGAAAGGAATGCCTCCTTCCGCTTTCAGGGGGATCTTTATCAGCCTGGAGGGCGACCCGGAAGCCTGCCGTCTCGGGCGGAAAATCGCACTCCGTCTGGGCGCTGGTCCCGTCGCCATTCGGGCTGCGGATAAACCCCTCACCCACGCGGCCTGCAGCATGGCCTCCAACCACAGCGTTGTCCTGTTTCATCTGGCAGCCGGGCTGCTGAAAAAGACGGGGCTGACCGGCAGGCAGGCCGAACAGTTTCTATGGCCGCTCGTCGAAGGAACTTTACATCATGTAAAAAAATTTGGCGCGGAACAGGCTCTGACCGGACCGGTCGCCCGGGGCGATGCCAAAACGGTGGCCCGGCATCTTCAAGCCTTGCGTCCATACCCCGCCTGTCGAAAGGTTTATCGGGTTCTTTCCCGGGAGGCCTTGCCCATGTCCAGCCGCGCCGGTCTTCCGGCCGAAAAGATCAGGACATTGAATCGGTTGCTGCGAGGTAGATGACCTCTTCCTCCAGCTCCTGACCGAATCGTTTCCGGACTTTGTTTTTCAATTCTTCCGCCAGGCGCAGAACATCGGAGGCCTTGGCTCGGCCCCGGTTGATGATGAAATTACAGTGAGCGGAAGAAACCGCCGCCTCTCCGGAACTCAGCTCTCTGGCCCCGGCCTCCTCCAGCAGTTTGCCGGCCGAGATCCGGGACCCGTCGGGCCGCTCGGGGTTCTTGAAATAGCAGCCGGCGCAGGCTGTCGGCCAGGCCGGTTGTCGAACCTTTCTCTGTTCGAGGAAGCAGTCCATATCGCCCCGAATCTTCTCCTTCTGGCCGGGCCGCAGGCGGAAGGCCGCCCTCAGCAGAACAACCCGCTCCTGTCTCAGGGAAGAACGGCGGTAGGAAAAGGCAAAATGCTCCCGGCCGACGCAGACCTCCCGGTCAGCCCGGTCAAAGAGGACGGCCTCGGAGAGTCGTTCGCCGATGCTCCGGCCGAAGGCGCCGGCATTGCCGAAGACCGCCCCCCCGACCGTGCCCGGTATCCCGGCCAGGTATTCGAGGCCGGCCAACCCATGGGAGGCGGCGAATTCAACAAGATCGGCCAGTTTTGTGCCGGACAGGGCTTCGACTAAAGCATCATTCCGGACCAAGGTCAAGCCGCGGGCGGCATTCTTGATGATCAACCCCCGGTAGCCGGCGTCATCAAAAAGAATATTAGTGCCGCCGCCTATGACGAAATATATCCGGCCAAGCCGCCGCGCCAGACGGACGGCTGTTTTAAGCTCTTCCGGAGATCCGGCCTCGAAAAAGAAGTCAGCCGGACCCCCGATCCGGAAGCTGGACATCTCGCTCAGCGGGACATCCCGGTGCAGAGGTTTGCCCAGGCCCGCTTCAAAGAGTTCGGGAAAATCAGCCATTTTCGCCCGCCGCTATTTTAGCGGATATCCGACGGTTAGGAAAGATAGATACAGATTCAGTAGTTTGCAGCCTTGGCATAAAATTTGCACTCTTATATTTTAGGAATAAGGAAGATGATGCTGGCAATTCTCGAAGCGTCGGCTGAAATGGAGGATTGCTGGATTCCGGTCATATTGACTTTTCGTAAGTTGCGGGCTATCATTCATCGAAATTTCGTCGCGAGGTTGACCATGAAAAGAACCGCCTGGACCATGATCGTTATGCTCCTGCTGGCCTTCGGCCAGCTGGCGGCCCAGGACGAAGCTAGCGAAGCCTATATCAAGGCCATGACGGCCCAGGGCCAGAGTCAAAAAGCGCAGCTCCTCAAGGATTTTCTGGTCAAATACGGCGGAAAAGGAAATCAGTACGAAAACTTCGCCTACGCCAACTTGTGCCTGCTGTCTTATCCGGGCAAGATTGCCAGGGAAACCACCGAATCCGGCGAGAAAGCCCTGGCCCTGAGCGGGTTGGACGACTTGACCAAGTATCAAGTCCTGGTGACCGTGGCCGGCGTCTATGTTCAGAGCGGCCAGAACCTGGAGAAAGCCAAGAGCTATTCTCTTCAGGCTGTAGAGCTGGCCAGGGCCAATAAGAATAAGGATGACGGCGGCGCCTCCTCCTCGCAGTGGAATCAAATGATCGGCGCCGGGTATTACGTCCATGCCCAGGCTTGCGAAAAATCGAAGGACACCAAGGGATCCCTCGATTCCTACATCCAGTCCTACAACATCCTCAAGAATAAGCAGATCCTGGCCGACCTGAACAAGATGGGCAAATCACTGATGGACGCCAAGAACTATGCCGAGGCGGAGAAACTCTATCGGACGCTCTATTCCTCGGCCAAGGACGAAGCCACCGGCATGCTCCTGGCCCGCGCCCTCTACCATAGCGGACGGAGGGACGAGGCCATGGCCGTGTTCAAGGATATCTACGCCAGGAAGAAGAGCGGCGACATCGCCTACAACATCGGCATCATTCTGGCCAAGGAGGCCGAAACCAACCCGCCCCAGGCCAACGAAGCCATCCGCTACCTGCTCGAGGCGGCCTTCCTGTCGCAGGCCAATTCCAAGCAGGCCATGGCCCTGGCTGAAAATCTGTTCTTCACCACCAACAAAGTCATCAAGTGGAACGATACCGTCAACCAGATCACGGCCGCCAACAAGAAAATCGACGATCTGACCAAGGCCTACAACACGAAGTACGGCGATAAAGAAGAGGATGCCCTGACCGCCGCCGACAAGAAAGAGATGAAAACTATGCTCGACCAGATCGAGGCCGAGAAGAAGAAACTGGAACCCCTCAAAGCGACTCAGGCCCAGGTCATCAGCGAGTTCAACAAGCTGATCACCGACACCAAGAGCCGCTTGGGCATCCGTTGAGGCTCTTCCCCGGCACCGGTTCTTTTTCGTAAAATAATAAGCGAGGAGTCAGGAATGCCGTCCTCTGCGCTGTCCCGGGAGCAAGCGGCCAAACGGCTGGTCCGGCTTCGCCGCGAGATCGAGTACCACGAGAAGAAGTATTATGTGAACAACGATCCCCAGATCTCCGATGCGGAGTTCGACCGGCTCATGGCCGAGCTGAAGAACCTGGAAAGTCGCCACCCCGACCTCATCACGCCCGAATCGCCCACCCAGCGGGTGGGGGGGAAACCGGTGGAGGGCTTCGCCGCCGTCAGCCACGGCTTGCCCATGCTCAGCCTGGACAACTGCTACAGCGTGGAGGAGCTTCAGGAGTTCGAGGCCCGCCTGCATCGGCTGCTGCCCTCCGCCGAGATCCGCTATGTGGCCGAGCTCAAGATCGACGGGCTGGGCATCGCCCTCCGTTACCAGGAAGGAAAATACGTTCAGGCCGTGACCCGCGGGGACGGCCAGCGGGGGGACGACGTCACGGCCAACGTCAAGACCATCAGGAGCCTGCCCTTGACTATTCCCGAGACACGGGGCGTGGAGGCCAGGGGGGAGATCTATCTGCCCTTCGCCTCCTTCAGCAAGATTAACCAGGAACGCGAGGACAACGGCGAGTCGCTCTTCGCCAACCCGCGCAACGCCGCCGCCGGTTCCATCCGCCTCCTGGACCCCAGCCTGGTGGCCGGCCGGGAGCTGGGAATTTTTCTTTACACCCTCTATCTCCAGGATCAGGAGCCGCCCACTCAATGGGAGACGCTAACCAGGCTCAGGGCTCTCGGTTTCAAGACCAACCCTCATTCCCGGCGCTGCCGGACTTTGGAGGAGGTCATCGCCTACTGGGAGGAATGGAAGGACAAGCGGGACTCGATCGATTATGACTGCGACGGAGTGGTGGTCAAGGTGGACGACCTGGAGCAGCGCCGGCAGCTGGGCCTCACCGCCAAAACGCCGCGCTGGGCCATATCCTTCAAGTTTCCGGCCCGTCAGGCCACCACGCGAGTTCAGGATATCATCGTCCAGGTGGGCCGGACCGGGGCCCTGACGCCGGTGGCCGTCCTGGAGCCGGTCAAGCTGTCGGGCACGACCATCAGCCGTTCGACCCTCCACAACGAAGAGGAGCTCAAGCGCAAGGACGTGCGCATCGGCGACGTCGTCCTCATCGAACGCAGCGGGGATGTCATCCCCAGGGTGGTGGCGGTCATGAAGAAGCGCCGCACGGGCCGGGAAAAGAAATTTCGCTTCCCCAGCAAGTGCCCCATTTGTCATTCCAAAACATTCAAGCCCGAGGGAGAGGTCATCTCCCGCTGTTCCAACCCTTCTTGTCCAGCCCGGCTCCGGGAATCGATCCTCCATTTTGCTTCCCGGCGGGCCATGGACATCGAGGGCTTGGGCGAAGCCCTGGTGGACCATCTGCTGAACAAAGGGCTGGTCAGGCAGATCCCCGACGTCTACCGGCTTCGGCAGGACGACCTGGTCAAACTGGAAAGAATGGGGACGAAGAGCGCTCAGAACCTGCTGGACCAGATCGAAGGGTCCAAGCAGCGCGACGTCTCGGCCCTGATCTTTGCCCTGGGCATCCGGCACGTCGGAGAGCGGACGGCGCTCGACCTGGCCGAACACTTCGGCGACCTGGCCGCTCTCGGCCGCGCTTCAAACGACGATTTGATGCGGATCCCCGAGGTTGGGCCGAAAGTGGCGGAAAGCATCGTTTTCTTCTTCCAGCAGCCTGAAAACAAGGAGCTGCTGGGCGCTCTCAAGGAGGCGGGGCTGAACTTTTCCGGCTTGAAGAAGTCCAAGGCCGAAGGCCCCCTCCGGGGTAAAGTCTTCGTCTTCACCGGCGGCTTGGCCTCATTCAGCCGCGAGGAAGCCGGCCGGCTGGTCGAGCAGTTGGGAGGGATGGTGCAAGCGGACGTCACTAAGAAAACGACCCATGTCGTGGCCGGTGAAGCGCCCGGCTCCAAACTGGCCAAGGCTCAAAAGCTGGGCCTGGTCATCCTCTCCGAAACCGATTTCCTGAAGCTCATCAAAAAGCCCTCTCCCTAAAGCATAATCTCCCATAAATTGAAAACTAGGGGAGATTATGCTATTTTTGCCGCATGATCATCGCCCTGGCCCAAATCTCCCCCGTGCTCGGAGACGTGGACAAGAACGTCCGCCTGCACCTCGAGATTATCGACAAGGCCAGGAAAGAAAAGGCCGGCCTGGTGGTCTTCCCTGAACTCAGTCTGACCGGCTACAACCTGCGGGACCTGGCCGCGGAAGTGGCCTTCCTCCCTGAAAAAGACAAGCATTTTCGGGAACTCCTGTCGATCAGCCGCGCCACGGACTTAGTTTTTGGTTTTGTAGAAGAGGACCAGGGCGGCCTCATCTACAACACGGCCGCCTACCTCAGCCGAGGCCGACCCCTTCACCTCCACCGCAAAGTCTACCTGCCCACCTTCGGCATGTTTGATGAAGCGCGCTTTTTTGCTCAGGGAAAGGATGTGCTGACTTTCGACTCTCCCCTGGGCCGGACAGGGCTGATGATCTGCCGGGAATTCCTCCACCTGAGCGCCGGCTACCTTCTTCAGGCGGGGGGGGCGGGGATGGTTATCGTCATCAGCGCGGCGCCGGGCCGGGGCGCCAGCCAGGGCCGCGGTTTCGATACAAGCCGGATGTGGGAGCTCATGGGTGAGGCTCTGTCATTCTTCTCCTCGGCCTTCGTTATCTACTGCAACCGGGCCGGGTTCGAGGACGGGATGGCATTTGCCGGAGGTTCGTTCGTCTTCAGCCCGACGGGCCGGCTTCTGGCCAGAGCCGCCTACGCCGAAAAAGACTTTCTCCTGGTGGAGGTTGACCCGGAAGAGGTTCGCCGCGCCAGACGGCGGTGGCCCTGGGTCAGGGACGATAAACCCGAGGTCATCCTCCAGGCGCTCCAAAAGATTTTAGGCGGCCATGAAGATTGACTGTGCCTTTCTTGTCCGGGTGTTGACCGGATTCATTCGCCAGGAGCTGGGCAAGGCCGGCTTCCAGAAAGGCCTGCTGGGGCTGTCCGGCGGCCTTGATTCGTCGGTGTGCGCCGCGCTGGCGGCCAAAGCCCTTGGGGCTAAGAACGTTCTGGGCCTTATCCTGCCTTATGGTGACTCCTTCCCTCAGGATGTCAAGGACGCCACATCCCTGGCCCGGCGGCTGGGGATCCGTTCCCGCCTGCTGGACATCGCCCCCATGGTGGACGCCTATTTCCGAATGGTCCCCACCCAAAACCGCACCCTGCGGGGCAACAAGATGGCCCGGGAGAGAATGTCCATCCTATACGATTTCTCGGCTCGGGAAAAAGCGCTTATCCTGGGGACCAGCAATAAGACCGAGCTGCTCATCGGCTACGGCACCCTCCATGGCGATATGGCCTGCGCCATCAATCCCCTGGGCGACTTGTTCAAGACCCAAGTCCGGCGGCTGGCGGAGCACCTGCGCCTCCCGGAGAATATCCGGAAGAAAAAACCCACCGCCGGGCTATGGCCGGGCCAAACGGATGAGGGAGAAATCGGCCTCGGCTACGAGGAGCTCGACGAGATCCTCTACCGGCTGGTCGATCTGCGGCAGACTAAGGCCGAGGTCGCGGCCCAGGGCTTTGAGCGGAGGAAAGTCGAGCGGATCATCGGCTTGATCAAGAATTCTGAATTCAAGCGGCAGATGCCGCCTATCGCCAAGATCTCAAGCCGCACCATCGGCCACGACTTTCTCTACCCCTACGACTGGGGAAAATGAAATGAGCGGGCAGCTCTACGTCGTGGCCACCCCTATCGGCAACCTGGAGGATATGACCCTGCGGGGCATTCGGGTGCTGGGAGAGGCGGCGGCCGTGGCCTGTGAGGACACTCGTCAGACTGTTAAGCTGCTCAACCGCTACAACCTCAAAAAACATTTGCTCAGCTATTTCCAGCCAAAAGAAGGACGGCGGATTCCGGAGATTTTAGCGCTCCTCAAGTCCGGCAAGGATGTGGCCCTGGTTTCGGATGCCGGAACGCCCGGCGTCTCCGACCCGGGCTACAGGCTCATCCATGAGGCCGTTCAAGCCGGAATCAAGGTTGTGCCCATCCCCGGCCCGTCAGCGGCAGTGGCCGCCCTTTCCGCCTCAGGCCTTCCCACGCACAGGTTCCTTTTTCTAGGGTTCCCCCCTCCTAAAAAGGGAGCTTGCCGAAAGCTCCTTATTTCTTTAGAAAAAGAAGGATCCACGCTCATTTTCTATATTCCGCTCAGGAAGATAGCAGATTTTCTGGCCCTGGCCAGGGATGTTTTTGGAGACCGAAAAGCCGTGGTTGCCAGGGAAATAACTAAGCTGCATGAAGAGTTTATTCGGGGCGGACTGAATGAGTTGGCAAATATGGTCCGGCCTGATCTTAAGGGAGAGGCGACTCTTTTAATTGAAGGCGCAAGCCGCAAGAAATCAATAAATTGTTTTTGAAAAATCAATTGGAGGTTTGAAATGGCTATAATTAGATGGGATCCCTTCAGGGATATGATCACCTTTAGGGAAAAAATGAACCGGCTCTTCGAGGACACTTTCGCCGGCAAGGAAGATAAGGACCTCGTCCAGGGAACATGGGCTCCCTCCGTGGACATCTATGAAAACGAGAATGAGCTTGTCCTGACCGCGGAAGTGCCCGGGGTCAAAGAGGACGACATCGAAATTAAGATCGAGGACAACACCCTGTCCATCTCCGGCGAGAGGAAGTTCGAGAAGGAAATAAGAGAGGAGAATTACCACCGGATTGAAAGATCATACGGCTCCTTCCATCGTTCCTTCACCCTGCCCAATTTCATAGACCACGACAAAATCAAGGCTGAGCACGAAAACGGCCTGCTGAAGATCACCCTCCCCAAGCGGCCCGAGCTCAAAGCCCGAAAGGTCAAGGTCCTCAAGGCGGTCCAGGCCGAAAAAGAAAAGGCCAAATAACTCTGCTTCCATCCCCTCCCGCCCGTGCCCTTGGGCACGGGCTTTTTTTTGCGGCGGGCTGTTCAGACCTGAGCCCGGGCCAGGGTCAACACCCTGATATCCCCGGCCCCCGCCCGTTTCAGGAGGCGACAGCACTCGTCGATCGTAGAGCCCGTCGTATAGACATCATCCACCAGGAGGATCTTGCGCCCAACGATATCCCGGGCCCGGCGCAGGCCGAAGGCGCCCGCCACGTTGGCCTTCCTCGCTCCGCCGTCCAGCGCGGTTTGCGGCGGAATGTTCTTGACCCGCACCAGCCGGCCTTCGACGGCCGGAACCCCGGCCCGCCTTCCCAGAAGGTGAGCCAGAACGGCGGCTTGGTTGAAGCCCCTTTCCTTCAAGCGGCGGCGGTGGAGCGGAACGGGGATAACGGCCTCCAACCCTTCCCACAATTTCTTCTCGGCGGCCAAGGCCTCCCAGGCATATTGGGCCAGAGGCCTGCCCAGTCCCTCGCATTTCTTGTACTTGAACAGGATGATCAGATCCTTGAGAACGCCCTCGTAACGGCCGGCGGAACGGTGGCAGGAAAAGGGCCGCGGGGCCTGGAGACAGCTCGCACAGAGGTTGGGTTTCCCTGCGGCGGGGATGAACAATCCGCAGCTCGGGCAGCAGCCCGACCGTTCAGGAAGGAGTTGCTCCAGGCAGGACCGGCAGACGAGCCTTTCGCCGGGCTTCTCCAAAAGACGGCCGCACAAGCGGCAGAAAGACGGAAAAAAAACAAGCTCGGCCAGCTTGGCCAGAGGGCTAGGTCTCAGATTCCAGCTCCGCGCCCATCTCGATCTTCTGCTGGCAGTCAAGGCAGTAGATGGTCCAGGGCAGCGCGTCCAGCCTCTTCTTAGAGATGAGCTGGCCGCAGTTCTGGCAGATGCCGTAGGTTCCCTTCTCCAGGGAGCGCAACGCTTCGTCGATGTGCAGGAGCAGGGTGCGCTCCGTATCGGACAGGCTCAACAGGAATTCCTTGGTGTAGGAGCTCTCGGCTTTATCGGCCAGGTCCTGGGCAATGTCCGTTTCCATCTCTTTGCTATCGGCCACCGTCTGGCTCAGTTTGGAAACGATCGTTTGCTTCTTTTCCATGAGCTTTCGGCGGATCTGCTCCTTCTCTTTCTTGTCCAGCTTGACCAGGGGCTCAGGCTTCTCCCGAACGGCCGGGACGACCTTCTTGAGGAGTCGGCCGGGACGGATGAGCCGGGTTTTTTTGATCAGCTTATTTGGCATAATGCTTTCCTTTCAATGTGGTCAAAGCGCGATAGACCTGCTCCAGGAGCACGACGCGCGCCAGTTCATGGGAGTAGGTCATCCTTGACAGGGACAGGAGGGCCTGCGACCGGCGGATGATCCGCTCGGCCAGGCCCAAGAAACCCCCGGTTATGAAGGTCAGCGGACGGGAGGATGAGCCGTTTCTCTCCAAAAACTTGGCAAATTCTTCAGATGTCATTTCTTTTCCCTGGTCAAAGAGGCTGATAATATAATCATCCGCCATGTGTTTTTCAAGACCCTGGGCCTCGACCTCCAGAACGCGCTCCGGCTGGCGTTCGGGAATGCCCCGGGCCTCCCGGGTTTCCACCAGCCGGCAGGAGGACAGCCGTCCGATCCTGTCCAGGTAGTTATCCTGAAGGCAACGCAGCTCTCGGTTTTTTGTCCGGCCCGGCCAGAGGAATTTGATCTTCACCTTGCTCCCCTCGGAAAAAGTCACCCCACGATACAGAGTCGAGGACCGATTGTCAAGAGCAAACAGGGCAAATAAAATCGAGGACAATATCCGCCGGGCGGCGCGCCAGAGAACGGGGGGACGGCCTTCAGTAAGAGAGCTTGGGAGCGTCGCCCCACAGCTTCTCCAGGGAGTAGTAGTCGCGTTTGTCCTTGGAGAAAACATGGACGATGAAACTGCCGTAATCCATCAGGACCCAGTCGCCCGTATTCCGGCCCTCCACGCCCATCGGCTTCAGGCTGTCTTTGCGCAGCTGGCGCTCGATGTTGTCGCAGATAGCCAAGTTCTGCCGGCCGGAATTCCCGTGCAGGATGACGAAGAAGTCGGTGAAGGAGGCGATATCCCTCAAATCCAGGACCAGGATATCCTGGCCCAGCTTCTCCTGGGCGGCTTTGACCGAGTCCCGGACCTCACGGGGGAGGCCCCTCTTGGTGGTCTTTTTCGTCTGGTCGGTGGTCATTGTCCTCCTTGATAAAGACGATGACGACGGATGTAAGTCTCGACCGCTGCGGGGACCAGTCCTCGGAGAGGCTCTCCGCACCTTGCCCGGCGCCTGATTTCGGTCGAGGAAATGTCCAGCGCGGCGATGGGAACAAGAAAGATCCGGGGCTCGTCCGGCAGGCGAGCACCCGCCCTCTCCTTCGGCCCCAGCGCGACGATCCGCGGCCCCAGGCTTCCCCGGAGCACTCTGCGGGCCTCCTCCAGGTCGAACCCCGGACGGCTGATGACGACAACGTGGCATTGTTCCAGAACCCGCCGGTAGTCCCGCCAAGTATCGATCTCGGCAAAAGCGTCCACCCCCAGGATGAAGAAGAGCTGCGCGCCGGAGTAGCGGCGGCGGACCTTCTCCAGGGTGAGGACGGAATAGGATGTCCCGCCGGCTTCGATCTCGATCGGGCTGGCGGCCAGACCCAGCCGGCCGCGGCAGGCCAGCTTCACCATCCGCAGCCGGTCGTCGGGCGAGGCGATCTCGGCGGACCTTTTGTGGGGCGGCAGGGAGGAAGGTATGAACAGAACCCTGTTCATCCGGAACCTCCGCCTGACGTCCTGGGCCGCCTGGACATGTCCGAGGTGGACGGGGTTGAACGTTCCCCCCAGAAGCCCGATTCTCCGGCCGGCCATTCACTTACTCCGCCCGTTTTCCAGTTTCATCCCCGAGGGCTTGCTCGAGCGTCCTGGCCATTTCGGCCAAAAGCTCCTTGAGCCCCGTCCTCTTCAAGGCCGAGATGGCCAAGAAGGGCAGGCCGCGGCCGGTGATAAAACGTCGCAGCTCATCCAGCCGTCGGCGGTCTCCGGCCAACAGGTCGATCTTATTAGCCGCTACGATCTGCTTCCGGCCCAGGAGAGCGGGGTTGAAGGCCTCCATCTCGCGGAGAACGACGCGGTAGTCCTCGACCGGATCCCGGCCCGTTGACGGTGAAACGTCTACGACATGCACCAGAACCTTCGTCCGTTCGACGTGCCGCAGGAACTGGATGCCCAGGCCATGGCCCAGGTGGGCGTTCTCGATCAGGCCGGGAATGTCGGCCACCACAAAGCTCCGCGATTCATCAAGGTCGACCACGCCCAGGTTGGGCACCAGGGTTGTGAAAGGATAGTCGGCGATGACCGGTTTGGCCGAGGAAATCCGGGAGATCAGCAGGGACTTGCCGACATTGGGAAAACCGACCAGGCCCACGTCGGCGATGAGCTTAAGCTCCAGAATCAGCTCCCTTTCCTCGCCCTCCTTGCCGGGCTGGAACTCGCGGGGAGCCCGGTGAGTGGGCGTGGCGAAGGAGGCGTTCCCCCGGCCTCCCCGGCCTCCTTTGGCCGCCAGGTAGGAAAGGCCCGCTTTGTCGAAATCGAACAGGATCGCGCCGTTTTCCTCGGCTTTGACGACGGTTCCCAGCGGGACATGCAGGACCAGGTCGCTTCCTCGTTTTCCTTGGCGCTTGCCGCCTTCTCCGTGAGCGCCGGAACGGGCTTTATTGATGGGATGGAAGCGGAAATAAGACAGGGATTTGACGCTGGGGTCTGAAACGATCGAGATGCTTCCGCCGTTCCCGCCCCGGCCGCCGTCCGGTCCGCCCTTGGGCACGCCCCATTCCCGCCTGAAACTCAAGCAGCCGTTGCCACCCTTGCCAGCGCGCAGAATGACTTTGACCCGGTCGGTGAACATCCTTCAATAGGCCGGAAAATCGCCGGAGAGAAAATCAGGCTGATGTCTCTCGCCGGGAAAAGAGCTTGAGGCGCGGGTCCGATTCTTTTGTTTCCGCACTATCAGGCTGGCAGAACAGAAACCACCTTTCCTTTTCTGCCTTTGTCCTCGAATTGAACGACCCCGGTGATCCGGGCGAATAGAGTATCGTCCCGGCCGAGCCCGACATTCATCCCCGGCCTGAAGGGCGTGCCCCTTTGCCGGACGATGATGCTGCCGGCATTGATCCGCTGGCCGCCATGGCGCTTGACCCCCAGACGTTTGGAAATGCTCTCGCGTCCGTTCCGAGCTATCCCGCTTGATTTCTTATGGGCCATCTTGTCGCTCCTTTATTTAGTCTTCTTGGCCTTAGGCGCGGCCTTGGATTCCGGTTTTTTGGAGACCGCTTTGGGCTTGGGCTTTTCGGCCTTGGCCTGTTTGGCGGGCTTGGCCGGCGCGGCCTTTTCCTTCTTAGCCGGGGCGCGCTTCTCGGCACCCTTGGGCTTGCCGGCCGGCTTGGCCGGGGCGGCCGCTTCCGGGGCAGGAGCGGGCTTGACCACCGGCTTCTCAACCGGCGGAGCCGCTTTTTTCACCGGGGGCTGGGCCAGGTCCGGAATAATGTCCGTGATCTTCACCCTGACCAGCGCTTGCCGGTGTCCCTTGAACCGTCTGTACTGCTTCCGGCGCTTCTTCTTGAAAATGAGAACTTTGTCGCCCTTCCGGTGCTCCATGACTTCCGCCCGGACAGCCGCGTTGGAAATGAACGGCGTGCCGAGCACGACCTTTGACCCGTCGGCAATCAGAAGGACTTTGCTGAATTCGAAGGCCCGGCCGGTTTCAACGCCGATCTTTTCGATATCGAGCACATCTCCTTCCTTGACTTTGTACTGCTTTCCACCGGTCTTGATGACAGCAATCATTTGTTCAACCTTGTTCGGGATTTTTGCCTTCGCCAAGGCAGTGCAAATGTAACATAGAGTAGCTTTTCTGTCAATCGCGGGCCGGCCGCGGCAAGCATCTCCATTTGTATGATCCCAGCTTCAAGAAGAGGGGTGGGTCCTGTCACGGCGCCCGCATTGACAGAACCAGTTGATTTCCATACCCTTAGCAATGCCTCTTCCAGCCTCCCTCCGGATAGCCAGGGGCGGTTAGCTCAGCGGTAGAGCATCGGTCTTACAAACCGGGGGTCGCAGGTTCGATCCCTGCACCGCCCATCCTCTCCGAAGACGCCATCTATCTCCCCCTTGATTTCCAAGGGGGACGGGGGGATTAATAAATTTGGCAAAAGTCTTGAGGGCGTCTTCGGCAATCTTACGCCTTCCTTACGCTCCCCTAATTAGAGAGGGGGGATAGGGGGGTTAATGAGATAAGACAGATTTGAAGCTGTCTCCGGAAAAATTTTTTCTTTCAACGCCTACCTCTTGCCCCCCTAATTACAGAGGGGGGCTACGGGGGGTTAATATATTCAAAAAATAAGAAGGCGTTTTTAGCTATCTTACACCTTCCTTACCCCCCCTAATTACAGAACTTATTGTTTCACCGGCCCCAGGTACTTGTCGAGCCAGGCCAGGGTTTCTTTGATTATCTCGTTAATCGGCGGGCAATGGTCGGTTTCGTACAATTTCCATTGCTTGTGCTCGGCAGGAGTTCCCAAAAGATCAAACATCGGCTTTTGCGATGTCTCGGGAGGCAGGCCCGCGTCGTATTTACCGTTCAACATCAGGGTGGGCGTTTTCACGCGGGTGACATAGTTGATTGAATTCACCTCTGGGCGTACTTGTCCCATGGCAACCAAGCCTCCCCCCGATAGAACGCCAGCCCTGATACGTTCCTCTACGGCCAAGATGACAGGCGCGAAGATCGCCCCGTAGCTCAATCCATCAAAGACGAGCTTCCTGCTGTCGATATCCGGGCGGGTCTCCAGATAGTCGATGCATCTTCTGAGGTCCTTGACCTGCTGGATGAATACCTCACTCCACTGATGGGAAGTCCAGTCTCTCTGGATGCGGGCCAGCGCATCATTCCCGCGCTCGAAAAAACCCTTATAGACGGGAAAGAGGACCCCT
>JBAVVA010000012.1:0-2353 GCA_049697055.1 Candidatus Aminicenantales bacterium | reverse complement strand
TCGTGTGATTCGCCGGGAGGGGTGGCTGCCGAAGACACCTTTTAATTTGCCTGAAAAAATATTAATCCCCCCTACCCCCTTGGAATCAAGGGGGCCAGAGGTCGGTGTCTTCGGAGAGGCCGGCGGGTGGGCTCCGGCCTTTCCGGAGACGCCATCGAGCCCCCTAATTTCTAGGGGGCTGGGGGGTTAATAAATAGAAATAAATAAAGAGGCGGCTCCGGCTATACAGTCCGCCTGCGCGCAGCCTTGTATAACCGGAGACACCTAATAAATTCTCTTTATTCTATTTATCCCCCTCTAGCCCCCCTTGACGAAACAAGGGGGGCCAAGGTCGGTGTCTCCGGAAAGGTCGGCCGCGACAGGACCCCAGAAAGAACTGACCTGGCACCGGAAAAAGAATGGCTTACTTTTAAGGGAAGAGTTGAAAATCATGTCCCATTCCCCTATCATCTAGCTGAAAGCAGCCGTGTCTCCGATGAAAGCCTGCGTTGTCCTTTTTTCTGGCGGAATCGACTCGACAACGGCTCTGTATTGGGCTCGGCAGGGCTACCAAATTGTTCACCCCCTGACCTTTGATTACGGCCAACGGCATCGGGTCGAAATCGAACTGGCGGCCATCACCGCCGCCCGGCTTGGGCTCGAGCCCGTCCTGCTCAAGGTGGACCTCACCCAGGTGGGAGGCTCGGCCCTCACCGACCGGCATATTCCGGTTCCCAAACTCGAAAGTCTTCCTGAGCCGGGGGCCTGGCCGCCGCTGACCTATGTCCCTTTCCGGAACGGAATTTTTCTGGCCTTGGCCGCCGCCTGGGCCGAGCCGCGAGCCATCCAGGACCTTGTCTGCGGCTTTAACATCATCGACTCGCCCGACTATCCGGACACTCGGCCCGAGTTCGTGGAGGCCATGGAAAGGGCCATTCGGGCCGGCACCTATTCCGACTTCAAGGGCCGCCCCATCCGCATCGTGGCCCCCTTTATCCGCCAAAAAAAAAGCGAGATCATTCGGCTGGGACTGGAGCTGGGCGCGGATTATTCGGATTCGGTTTCCTGCTATGATGGGAAGGAGGTCCCCTGCTTCCACTGTCCGGCCTGCCTGCTGAGGCAGAGGGCCTGGGCCGAAGTGGGCCGGGAGGATCCTCTGCTCGTGCGGCTGGAAAAGGAGGGAAAGCTGTGAGCTGGATACTGCGGGTCAGGGATAAATTTCAGGCCGCCCATTTTCTGCGGGAGTACAAGGGGAAGTGCGAAAAGCTCCACGGCCACACCTTCCAGGTCGAGGTCCGGGTCGAGGTCCGGGAGCTGGACCGGACCGGTATCGGCCTCGACTTCACCGAGATCAAAAAGAAACTGGCCGAAGCCCTTCCCGACCACTCCCTGCTCAACGAGGTCTACGAATTCAACCCCACCGCGGAAAATCTCGCCCGGCGATTCTTCGAGGAGTTGAAAAAGCATTTTCCGGTCAGGGCCGTAACGGTCTGGGAATCCGAGGATGCCTCAGCCACCTACACTGAGGATCGCTGAAATCTTCGCCTCTCTGCAGGGCGAAGGGCTGCGCCAGGGCGAGCCCACTCTCTTTGTGCGGCTGGCCGGCTGCAACCTTCGCTGCAGCTTCTGCGACACGAAATCCGCCTGGAGGGGCGGACTGTTTCTCAGCCTCGATGAAATCCTGGCCCGCTTGAAGCGGCTGAGGAAAAAATATCCGGCCGGCTGGGTCTGCCTGACCGGCGGCGAACCCCTGAGGCAAGATGTGACGGCTCTGGTCAGGGCCGTTAAAAAAGAAGGTCTCAAGGTCCAGGTGGAAACGAACGGACTCTACACCCAGCGGCTGCCGGTGGACTGGTATACGGTCTCACCCAAGCCCAGGGCTTATGCCGTCCGGAAGGAATACAAACACCGGGCCCGGGAAGTGAAACTCATCGTCAGCCGGGACCTGACTTTCGACATCGTGCGGCGGATACGCCGGGATTTTCCGGAAAGCGTTCCGCTCCTCCTCCAGCCGCAGTCCCTGGAGCGGTGGAGCATGGCCAAGGCGGTGAAGCTCTTGACCCAAGGCCTGCAGGCCGGCCTGTCCAACCTGCGCCTGTCCCTCCAGGCTCATAAAGTTCTCGGCCTGCCCTAGGGGCCCCGTCTTATAAGTCCCCCGGAGGGGCCGCCCCCCCCTCAAACTTCCCGGCCATCGTGCCTCGAAGCAGGCAGCACCCGCTGACCAGGACTGGCGAGACGCGCGATCGGCGCCGGGCGGGCCTAGGGAATTCTACTCGGAGGTCCCTTGCTGGGGAGTCGGTTCGCCGGTGCCGGGCTCCTGGCTTTCCTCCGGGGGCTTGTCTTTGCCCTGCCGTCTCAACCGTTTTTCTTCCTG
>JBAVVA010000011.1:0-2314 GCA_049697055.1 Candidatus Aminicenantales bacterium | reverse complement strand
TACGGGACCATGTCCTGGCAGGTCAAGAAGCTTCTGGATGAGAGCGTCAAGTTCCACGCCAAGCTCAAGGGCCGGGTGGGCGGCGCCTTCACCTCTTCGGGCAACTTGGCCGGCGGCAACGAGACCACGGTCCTGGACATCCTCAAGGCCCTGATGATCCACGGCATGGTCATCCAGGGCGAGGAGAGGGGAGACCACTACGGACCGGTGGCCGTGGGCAAGCCGGACGCCCGCGCCCTCAAGAGCTGCGAGAGCTATGGACGCCGGCTGGCGGCCCTCATTAAAAAGCTTTTTCCTTAGGCCGCTCAGAACGCGGACGCACAGTCAGCCTCCGACCTCTCCGTATCGCCGGTTCTTTCAATTTTCTTTTATGTCTATTCCTTGTTCGCTCCGTTGGCGGCATAGGCGTTGATGTCCAGGAAGCCGTGGCCGGACAAGTTGAACAGAATGGTGCGTTCCGCTTTTTCCTGCTTGGCCCGCTGCGCCTCCTCGACGACGGCAGCCACGGCGTGGGCGGACTCGGGCGCCGGCAGCACGCCCTCAGTTTTGAAAAAGAGCCGGGCCGCCTGGAGGGCCTGCTTCTGTTCGTAGGCCCGGGGCTCGACGATGCCCATCTTGACCAGATGGCTCACCAGCGGGGCCATGCCGTGATAGCGCAGCCCTCCGGCATGGATAGGCGGTGGCACGAAGTCTTTGCCCAGGGTGTACATGAAAAGGAGCGGGGTCAGGCCGGCGCTGTCGCCGTGATCGTAGCGCAGCTCTCCCTCGGTGAGCGAGGGGCAGGCCTTGGGCTCGCAGGCGATGAAGCGGAAGCCGTCCTTGTTTTTCTTATCCTCGAGATTACGCCGGACAAAGGGGAAGGCCAGGCCGGCGAAATTCGAGCCTCCGCCCACACAGCCGATGATGACGTCGGGCCGGGCGCCCAGGCCGTTGAGCTGCTTCTCCGCTTCCAGGCCGATAACGGTCTGATGCAGGAGCACGGCATCCAGGACCGAGCCGAGCGAATACTTCATGTTTTGGCCCGAGACGGCCGCTTCTACCGCTTCCGAAATGGCGATGCCCAGGCTGCCCGGATGCTCCGGGTCAGTTTCGTAATATTTCCGGCCGGAGGCGGTGGCCCGGCTGGGGCTCTCCAGGACCTCGGCCCCGAACATTTCCATCAACACCCGGCGGCCCGGTTTCTGGCGAAAGCTGACTCGGACCATGAAAACTTTAACCTTGACGCCGAACATCGACCCGGCATGGGCCAGGGCGCTGCCCCATTGTCCGGCTCCCGTCTCCGTGCATAGGGCGGAGACGCCCTCTCCGGCGGCCAGGTAAGCCTGCATCAGGGCCGTGTTGCTCTTGTGGCTGCCGCAGGGCCCGACGCCCTCATACTTATAAAAGATGTGGGCCGGCGTCCCCAGCTCTTTCTTCAGGCCGGAGGCATAGACCAGGGGCGTGGGCCGGTACTGGGTATAAGCCTCCAGGACCGGACCGGGAATGGGAATGAACCTTTCCATTGTCGCCTCCTGGGCGATAAAGCCCTTGGGGAAGACGGGGGCCAGGTCCTCGGGGCCGAGAGGCTTCTTGGTGCCCGGATGGAGGGCCGGCTTGGGGAGCTCGGGCAGGTCGGCCTTAAGGTTGTAAAAAGATGTCGGAATAAGATCTTGATGTCTTGAGGAAAAGCGCTGCATAACAAACCTCCTTCGAAAAATAGTTCTTGGGAAAAATTGGCTCTTGGGAAAAATAGCAGACGGGGACGGACTACAGGGCGGGGGAACCCGCCCACCACCCGCGAAGGAGGCAGGAAAGATCCCGATCGATGGCCGGGTCTTCCTGTGTGAACATGGGCCGTATCCTAATCGCATCCATAGAAAAAGTCAAGACAAATAGCACCTCCCTCCGCGTGATACATGGGGAGGGGTGGCACGGCGGAGGGGCTCCCCACCCGCGCGCAGCTTGGCGAGCACGGATGGGGAGGAGCCGTGACAGGACCCCTCCTCTTCTTGAATGCCGAATCACATGGATGGGGGTGCTATCGGCCAGATGTACCGCTTGGCAATTGAATGCGGTTGTGGTAAATAATGGATTCGCTTTGAGCCCTGGCTGGGCAAGGTTCTCGCGGCAGGGAAGGAGCCGGATATGAAGAGAACGGAGAGAAAGCATCTCAAGGAAGACGAGTTCGCCTCAGGGCTTCAGCAGTTCTTTAATTTCTTCACCCATAACAAGAACATTTTCTTTATCGTCCTGGGCCTGGTGGCCCTTGGAGTTCTCATCTTCCTGGGTGTCCGTTTTCTCCAAGGCCAGGGCCTGGACAAGCAGGGCCAGGTCG
>JBAVVA010000010.1:0-24419 GCA_049697055.1 Candidatus Aminicenantales bacterium | reverse complement strand
AAATGCAATTATTTAAATTTTAAAGAAGAAGCAGATTTGGTAGGAATTAGTGTCCTCACGCCTCACGCAGATAAATGCTATAGAATTGCAGACAACTATAGAGAAAGAGGAACAAAAGTTGTTCTTGGTGGAGTTCATTCAAGCTTATTGCCGAATGAAGCCAAGGAACACGCTGACGCAGTAGTCATAGGCCGGGCAGAAAATATTTGGAAAGATTTGCTCAAAGATTTTGAGAGAGGAAAACTCAAATCTTTTTATCGAGATGAAAGTCCGCCCGAGTTTATGGAAGTGATTGCTCCAAAAAGATTTCTTTCAGATCACAGGGACTATTCCAATTGCTATCCTGTTCAAAGTGGATTCGGATGTTCCGCTGGTTGTGCATTTTGTACAGTTCCAATATTTTGGGGAACAAAATTTATTCCCAGGCCAATAACTTCAATAATTAAAGAAATAAAAAGCATAAAGAAAATGACAATTGATTCACCAGTTATAATATTCAACGAAAATCTTTTAAGCCATCCGGAATACTGTAAGAAATTAGCTAGAAAACTTCAGTCCCTTGGTGTGAGTTGGAGTGCTGAAGGGGAACTTACACACCTTCAAGACCGAAAATATCTGCATTTACTAAAAAAATCAGGAATAGGTCGAATATACGTAGAAACTAAAATGCATTCCTCTAAAAAATCGCCCAAAATGATAAAGATCTTCGGGGACGCTGTAGAGAAAATAAAAGATGAGGGAACACATATTTATATAAACTTCACAATTGGATACGATGATCATGATGAATCAATTTTTCAAGAGATATTGGATTTTGTGAGAAAATATACCTTAAGGTATTCTTGGGCTGTGCAAGTGCTCGTTCCCTGGCCAAATCTTCCTTATTTTAAAAAATTGGAAAGGGAAAAACGGGTAATTACCAGAGATTGGACAAAATACAATAATAAAGAGGCTGTTTTCATTCCCAAATTTATGTCTCCAGAAAAACTTCAAGAAGGATATTTATGGATTTGGAAAAATATAGAGCCTCCTATTGATCAAGGTCATAGTCGGCGGTATGAAAAAAGAGATCTTCCATCGCATATAAAAAATATATAGGAAATAGAAACATTAAAGTAAAATTAATCATTCCTAAGTTTCCACCAAAATCAAAGGGAGATGTTCTTGATCATATTAAAAGATATTCATATCAATTTCCCATTTTAGTGGCTCCAATGGTTGCAGCTCTAACTCCTAAGGATATCGAAATTAGCATTGTCAACGAAGAAGTTGATCCCATAGATTTTGAAGAAAAAGTGGATTTGGTTGGCATTACCAGTCTAACAACCCAAGCTCCAAGGGCATATGAAATTTCAGATACTTTTAGAAAAAAGGGAATAAAAACTGTGATTGGAGGTGTTCACGCCTCGGCTCTGCCCCAGGAAACTTTGAAACATGCAGATGCAGTATGTATCGGCGAAGCTGAGGATATCTGGAAAATTTTATTAAGAGATTTAAAGAAAGGAACGCTTAAAAGGTTCTATCAAGCTAACAAATTCTGTTCGATGAAGAATTTACCCTTCCCCAGGGTTGATCTTTTAAACCCCAAGGCATTTGATATATTATCGTGCATTCAAACTACGAGAGGATGTCCCTATAACTGTAAATTTTGTGCAGTAACAAGGTTTTTTGGTGGGAATTTTCGTGTCCGGCCTGTTGAGGATGTAGTAAAAGAGGTAAAGCATCATTTAAATGCCGAATACCCATGTTCCAGCAACACTCTTGAACGATATATAATGTTTAATGATGATAATATCACAGGTATACCCGGCTATGCTAAAACTCTTTTCAAAGCTCTCATTCCTTTCGATATCAAATGGGCAAGTCAATGTACTTTGACAATTGCTAAGGATAATGAATTGCTAAATTTGGCTCAAAAGAGCGGTTGTCGAATCCTCTTCATAGGCATCGAGTCTTTATCAGAAAAAAATCTTTCTTATGTCAATAAGAGATGCAATAAAATAAATGATTATAAAGAATCGATAAAAAAAATTCATGATCATAATATAATGATTATTGCCTCTTTTATTCTTGGATTAGATTACGATGATGAAGGAATTTTTGAGAAAACCTTGGATTTTATCATAGAAAATGAAATCACGAGTGCAAATTTTTGCATGTTAACTCCATTACCTGGAACAGAAATTTATAAAGAGTTGGAAGACGAAAACAGAATTATTGACAGAGATTGGTCAAAATATAATTTTTCCAACGTCGTTTTTAAACCTAAGCTGATGTCTCCTGAACAACTTCAGGAAAGATTTTTTTGGCTTTGGAAAGAATTTACGACTAAGTACGCTTTTAAAAATGTATTCAAGTTTTTTAAAGAAGATAAAATAAGCAATCGTTACAGAAAAGCTAAAATGCATCATATTTTCCACTATTAGATCATGTGAACCCAGGAGCCAGGAATTCAGATAAACGCCTTGAAGGCAGGCTAGATGAAGCTGAAACTGGTTATTCCTAAGTTTCCATCAATGGAGACAGGTGGTGTTCTTGATTATACTAAAGGATATGCTTATCAACATAAATTCTCTAAATTCCCCATTTTAGGGGCTCCAATGGTTGCAGCTCTAACTCCTAAGGATATCGAGATTAGCATTGCAAACGAAGAAGTTGATCCCATAGATTTTGAAGAGAAAGTGGATTTGGTTGGCATTACCAGTCTAACAACCCAAGCTCCAAGAGCTTATGAAATTTCAGATATTTTTAGAAGAAAAGGAGTAAAAACAGTGATGGGGGGGATGCACGCCTCAGCTTTGCCCCAGGAGGCTTTAAAACATACAGATGCAGTATGTATCGGAGAAGCTGAAGATATTTGGAGAATTATATTAAGAGATTTTAGGAAAGGAGAGCTGAAAGGATTCTATAAATCAGACAAATTATGCTCGATGAAGAATTTAGCCTTCCCTAGAGTCGAACTTTTAAACCCTAAGGCGTTTGATTCATTATCAGCTATTCAAACCACAAGAGGATGTCCCTATCAGTGCAAGTTTTGTGCAGTGACAGAATTCTTTGGCGGTAAGTTCCGTGTCCGGCCTGTTGAGGATGTGGTTAAAGAAGTAAAGCATCATTTAGATGCTGAATACTCTCATTCCAGCAACGCTCTTGGACGACATATAATGTTTAATGATGATAATATCACAGGTATCCCTGCCTATGCCAAAACTCTTTTTAAAGCTCTCATTCCTTTCGATATCAGATGGGCAAGTCAATGTACCTTGACAATTGCTAAGGATGATGAATTGCTGAATTTGGCCCAAAAGAGCGGTTGTCGAATCCTCTTCCTCGGCATCGAGTCTTTATCAGAAGAAAATCTTTCTTATATCAATAAGAGATGCAATAGAGTAAACGATTATAAAGAAGCGATAAAAAAAATTCATGATCATAATATAATGATTATTGGCTCTTTTATTCTTGGATTAGATTATGATGATGAAGGGGTCTTCGAAAAGATTTTAAATTTTATCACGAAAAATAAGATAGAAAGAGTTGCTCTTGGGATTTTAACTCCGTTTCCGGGTACCAAACTTTATAAAGAGATGGAAAAAGAGAACAGAATCATTGACCGAGACTGGTCAAAATATGATATTATGAATGTCGTCTATAGACCTAAGCTTATGTCTCCAGAGAAACTTCAAGAAGGATTTCATCAATCGTGGCTTGAACTAGGAAGACTCGCCCGTAAAGATTATAAGAACTCGGCAAAAAAAAGGATGAAGAAAGCACATCACATTTTTCATTATTAGAAAAGCAAAAGGAGGATAAATGAAAAAAATATCTTTTGTGTTGCTTTTAACCTTTGTTTTTATCTGGATATTATTATGTTCATCTCCTTGGTGTGAGGCGCGTTCATGTCAATCAGAACAAACAGCAGATTTAATAAACAAAGGCAAAAAACTTGTTCAGGAAGCAAAATGGGAAGAAGCAATTGTGGTGTTTAATAAAGCCATAAAAATAAATCCTAATGATCCTGAAGCTCATTTTGGCCTGGCAGAGGTTTATTGGAATTTGATTATTACTAAAAAGACACAAGGAGATTTTAAGAACCTAGAGGATATTTCAGCTAAGTTCACTCGAGAACTTGAAAAAACTCTTGCTCTAAATCCAAACCATATTCAAGCTCTTTTCAAAAAAGCCAGTACTTACCTCTTTTCTCCTCCCCAATATGGAGGAGATGTCGATAAAGCTATAGAGGCCCTGGAATATATTGTAGCCAAAGAACCTCAAAATATTGATTATTTATTCTATCTTGGATTGGCTTACAAGAAAAAAGAAAAGAGAGAAGAAGCAAAAGAAGCATTTATGAAAATATTGAAATTATCTCCTGACCATCCTAATGCAAAAGAACAACTTGAACAACTTAAGGTACTTTCTTTGAATATAGAAAAAGTAAATCCAATATTCGATAATTTTGAGGATAATGATTTCATTTCTAATTGGAACACAAAATGGATTGAGATGACAGATAAATATGCAGGAGGAAGCTCTATATCAAAAATTCAAATCAATGACGAAGGGGCAGATAATTCTAAAAGATGCCTGAAAATAACCGGAAAAGTTACAACTCAATTTGCTTATGGATTTGCTGGAATCTATGTTAATTTTGATCCTGCATCCTTCGAACCCACCTCAGGAAATCCTGTTGATCTTAGCAAATTCCAAGGCATTCAATTTTATGCTAAAGGAGACGGAAATAAATATAGAATAAATTTTGTTACTGATAATATAAAGGACTTTGATTATTTTATGTTTTTGTTCTCTGCATCAGAGGACTGGAAGTTAATAAAAATCCCTTTTAAGGAGCTCAAACAATTTGGATTTGGGGCTCCTTCGAAATGGACGGGCAAAGATGTTCAAGGCATTCAAATTCTCACTTTTACTTTTCCCGGGATGGCTCTGGATAGTTTTGAACTGAATATCGATAACATTAGTTTTTATTAATTTCAATAGAGAAATTGAATTGGAACGGAGCTATGGACAAAATAAGAAATAACTGCTTTATTTGGATTTTTTCCTTTTTTTTAGTGACAGCGCTTCTAGGAAAAGATCCTGGTCAGAAGATAGAAGAGGCAAAGTCTAAATTACAGATAGGAGTGAATAACTGGAATCCAGAATTTCTTAAAGATGCCAGGGATTTATTCCTCAATATTTTAATAAAAGAAAATAAAGAGAATGTCTACCTCATGTATTACATTGCCTTAAGTGATTATCGACTAACCACCTTTTATCTTGCTTCGGAAAAAGAAGAAAAAGCAGAAAATTACAGCAAAGAAGGGCTGAAATATTTGGAGAAAGCCATTGAATCTGATCCATCCTTTGGAGAATCTTATGCTCTTTATGCCTCATTGTTAGGAGTTGAGATTGCCTTTCATCCAGAAAGGGCAATGGCTCTTGGGCCTAAAATATCTGAATATTTTGCCAAATCTTTTCAGAGGGATCCAGATAATCCAAGAATTAATCTTCTGAAAGGGATTTCCATTCTATATACTCCTGAAACCTTTGGAGGAGGTGCTGATAAAGCGATAATACTTTTCCAGAAATCTATAGATTTTTTTGAAAAAGAAAGCATCGAGGGTTCTCTGAAACCATCTTGGGGAAGAGAGGAAGCCTATCTCAATCTCGGCTTAGCATATAAACAGATGAAAGAATATGATAAAGCAATTGAATGTCTGAAAAAAGCCCTCGAGGTCAACCCAGATTACGGTTATGCTGTAATTGAGTTATTCAAAATTGAAAAAGAGAAAGAAAAAAAGTGAAGAAAAAAGATTTTTTCATTTTATTTTTTTTTCTCATTTCCGTTTTCAATTTAATTGCTGAGGAAGCTCCTTCCATTGAAGGCAAAATCATAGATAAGGAAACAAAAGATCCCCTGCCAGCCTATGTGACCGTAGTGGGAACAGAGATAGGTTGCACAGCTGATATTGATGGACACTTTAAGCTGAATTTAAAATCTTTTGGATATTCACAGAAGATAAAAATTCTCGCATGGCTTATTGGCTATAAGAAGAAAGAGGTCGAAGCAAAAATTGGAGAATACTTAACAATAGAGCTTGAGATAGAGCCTCTCTCCCCCAAGGAAATTGTGGTCACAGCAGACAGCATTGTTTCAGAAGAGAAATCCAAAAAAACAGTCACGATGAACAAGATGGATATTTACACTCTTCCTGGGGCAGCAGCAGATCCAGTGTATGCTTCTCATATATTACCGGGAGTAAACTCCATGCCCGATGCTTCAAATATTCTTATCCGAGGCGGAGCCCCTGACGAAGTGGCTTATTTTTTAGACGGGATAGAGCTTGAGCATCCCTTTCTCACAGAGTCTCTCCACGAGAGCTATTTCAGTATTTTCGACAATCAAATTATTGAAGATTTCAGCGTTTCGACAAGCGGATTCCCAGCGAAATTTGGCGACGCGCTTTCAGGGATTATGAATATTTCTGCAAAAGATAATATTTTTAAAGGAGAGGGAGGCCTTGGAATATCTATATTAGGGTTGAGTTGCTATGCTGGGCTCCCGATTAAAAACGATCAGTGCGTCGTTGGAAGTTATAACAGAGGGTATTCCTATTTGCTGACCAGGATCAATAATAGAGAAGAAAGTGAATACGAGACAGAAAATGCCTTTGGAAAAGCTAATCTAAGATTGAATAAATTTCATACTATAAGATTATTAGGACTCTTTGATAAATACAGATTTTCTCATGAAAGTGGGTTCAACACAAATTCAAGAAATACGATAGCCGGTTTTTCACTAACATCAACACTTGCTAATAATCTAGTTACGAAACTCTCCCTTTCCCATATTAATTATAGGGCCTTTTATCAGGTTGAAGGAAGCTTTCAAAAGGATATAAAAGATGTTATTCTCCAAGCAAGACTTGACACATCTCTGGCCCTGGGAAGACATTTCATTGAATTTGGCGCAGATATTCAAAATAGAAAAATTGATGTTTCTGTTGGTCTCTTAAACATCGATTCAGACTTTTATGAAACCCAGAAAGGTACACGTTTGGGATTGTATTTCGATGATAAATTCAGAGTTCTAAATAATCTCTTTATTAATTTAGGAGTGAGGCTATCCTCTCTTGACCTAAATGATTATAAATTGAATTTTGATCCAAGATTTTCTGTGGCTTATCTTATCACAAAGAATGATATATTGAGGTTTTCAATGGGAGAGTATCATCAATTCGGTGATTATTTTACATTGAAAGAAAATATTGGTCTAGGGGCAGAATTTGCTTATCACTATTCTTTAAGCTACGATAGAATTTCAGAAGATACAAATATCCGATTTTCGCTTTATAACAAAGAATACAAAAACCTTTTTCTCAACAAAGAACAAGGTATTGTCTGTAACGAAGGATATGGTTATGCCCGGGGGTTAGAATTTTTTATAAAAAGAAAAAAAAGAAGCTATGACCTTATTTTCGTGTATAACTTTCTTAGCTCAAAAAGAAAAGAAGACGATATTAAATCTCTTGTTAGATCACCATATGAGATAGATCATTCATTTACAGGAATATTTACACTGAAAATTAAGAATTATTCCTTGGGCATAAGATATTCCTATGCCTCAGGCTTGCCATCTACTCCCCTTGTAGATAGAGAATGGGATAATGATAATCAGATATATTTGCCTGTATGGGGGGAGCCTTACAGCAATAGATTGCCTTCTTATCAAAGAGTGGATCTTAATGGAAGTATGATTATTAATTTTCAAAAAAGACTAATCGTTCTTTATTTTGGAATTACGAATGTCTTAAACCGGGAGAATATATTGAGGTATGAATACAACGATGATTATAGTATGAGAACAAACATAAACTCCATTTTCGGAAGAAGCATATTTGTAGGTATATATATTCCATTCTTTTAGGAATTAGGAGATCCCTTTTTTGACACGATAGAAAATTCGTTTTTGGTTGTGCAACAATCCAGGGGTATTTCCCGCAATTTCCACCCGCTGAGTTCCAAAAATAAAGGTATCACTCAAAGATCAGAATGTAAAGCTTCGTCGATAAGGCTCAAGGCAGTCCGCAAATAATCTCTTTCCGGTGCTGGCCTTGGGCCGTCTCTTGTTCTTGGAGCGTGAGGGCAAAGTCGGCTACCGGCATGGTCAAAACGGCGCGGAGCTCGAGACGATGGACTACCTGGAGTTCATCGTCCGGGTGACCTCGCACATTCCTGAAAAAGGACAGGTCATGGTGCGTTATTACGGTCTCTATGCCAATGCCCATCGGGGGAAGGTCAAGAGGGCAAGTTTCTAAAGCTCTCTCATGCTGGAGGGGGAGGTCCGGATGATTTCCGGCTCATCGGGAACCGCGGACAGCTCCCCTGCCGCCCTTCCCCGTGCTCAATCCGTCCTTGATATGTTCCGAGCTGCGGATCTATGCTTCCTCACGATGGTTTGATGGGAGAATCCAGGCGAATCAGTGCCCACAGGCAGGCGCAGCCGAAAAGCAAATTAATAAGTAATCTGGTTGGGTGTCACCAAATACATGAAAACCAAGAGGTCACCGATGAGAAAAAACAAGTTGCTATCCCTGCTGGTTGTATCCTTGTCGTTCATTCTGCCTGAAGTTCTTCTGTCTAAAACTCCGTCTGCCGCAGAGAGTCAGGCTAAGAAGATCGACTTGATCGTCAAAGAGCTCACCCCTTCGCTCATCTCCATCCGTCGCGACCTCCATGCTCATCCGGAGCTTTCCGGTCAGGAACACCGGACCTCGGCCCTGGTGGCGGAATACTTTAAATCTCTGGGCCTGGAGGTCAGGACCGGGATCGGCGGAACCGGAGTTCTGGCCGTCCTCCGGGGCGGCAAGCCCGGACCGGTGGTGGGCTTTCGAGGGGACATGGACGCCCTTCCCATCACCGAGGAGACGGGCCTCCCCTTCGCCTCAAAAGAAAAAGCTATTCTCGACGGCCGGGAGGTGGGCGTGATGCACGCTTGCGGACACGATATCCACACCACCATGCTCCTGGGCCTGGCCACTGTGCTGTCCCGGCTACGGGATGATCTTCCCGGCACCGTTCTCTTCATCGCCCAGCCGGCCGAAGAAGCGGGTGACGGCGCCCAGGAGATGCTCAAGGCCGGGATGTTCCGGGACATTAAGCCGCAGGCTATGTTTGCTTTTCATGTGGACGATACTATCCCGGCCGGCGTCATCTCCTACACCCCGGGCTTTGCCGGCGCCAATTGCGACGGGTTCGAGCTGGTCATCCACTCTCAGGGCTGCCACGGCGCCAACCCACATTTGTGCGTGGACCCCATAGTGGTCGGCGCCCAGGTCGTCGTGGCCCTGCAGGTGATGGTTGGCCGGGAGATCGATGTCCACCGCGACACGGTTATTACGGTGGAGTCTTTCCACGCCGGTTCGGCCAGCAACATAATCCCCCAGGAAGCGGTGTTGAGGGCCACGGTCCGCAATTACGGCGAGGACCAGAGACAGCTCTTGAAGCAAAAAGTGGAAAGGCTGGTCGGCAACCTCTGCGAGGCGGCGGGCGCCCGGTACTACCTAAATTATTATTTCCGGACGCTATCGCTGTATAACAATCCTTCGCACCTGCAGGAGATCCTGCCGGCCGTGGAAAAAACCCTGGGAGGGAAAAAATTCCTGGTCCAGCATCCGCTGGACATGGGCGGCGAGGATTTCAGCTATTTCGCCCGCGAGGTGCCGAGTGTCATGATCTACCTAGGCGTCGTGCCGAAAGATTCCGGCGGGACGGCGCTCCACTCGCCGACATTCGTCGCCGACGAGGAAAGCATTCCCCTAGGCGTCAAGGTCATGTCCGAGGTGATCTTAGATTATTTGGCCCGTCACAGACGGAAATAGCTGATCCGGCCCATTTCCGAGCCCGGAAAACAGAGACACAGTCTCTGGATGAATTGATATCGGCCCTGATCAGTCCGGTCAGGACGCACAGCTCTGTTTGTAATAAGCCCGCAGTGGGGGCAGAAGGGCCAGGATCGTGATCAGCACGCCGAATAAAGCATAACTCGCTTGAAGAAGGCTTCCATATCCGATAAAAAAAATCTGAAAATCCATCCACAGAATAAGAATGAGGCCGACATAGAGGGCATGGGTCAGCGACCAGTGCTGGTCCCGGTGCAGGTTCACAGCGGCCGCCCATTTCCATTTCGGCCGCCGGAGCAAAGAGTAAAAAACGATAAGAGGATAAACCCCCAGCATGACCGCCAGAATGATTCCGGGGACGAAAAAATTCTTGAAGGGCGAATGTTCCAGCATGGTCAGCGGCATGCCCAGCCAACCTCCGCCGGGGGCAGCCGCCAGAGCGACGCCTCCCCCCACCGCTCCGATACCCAATACGAAAAGACAAAACAATAATACAAAGAGGAAAAAAGGCCGGCGCGGCCTGGAGGGTGCGGTCATGATCCTTCTCCTTTTCTTTGGCCGACAGGGTTCGGTTTAATCCCTTCCGGCGGTCGCTCCTGCTTTAAGCTGGAGAATCCTCTCCAGGTGATGAGCGGCAGCGGCTTTCCGGTCAGGTCTTGATCAAATAGCACCATGATCTTCTCCACTTCCGCCGTTTGGGCTGTGGGATTTTTCATCTCAAATTCAATATGGCGGCCCAGGGCACTCAACACACCCCGCCCCTCCCAGAAAGGTTCGAAATGGGACAGGCCGTTCTTCAGAAAATATCGGCAGCGTATCGGCCTTGGAGCATAAGGCTGAGAGGGAACAAGGATCCTCGCATCCAAAAAATAGTATCTTTTTTGATGGGTCGTCAGGTTTATTATGATCCGATCTCCCTGGACGATCATATCCTGAGAGGAAAATTTTGACGCGCTTTTTTCCCAGTGCTTGAATTCCTCGGCCCGGAAGGCCGCGGCCTTGACCAGGAATTCGCTGCCTTTGGGCAAAGCCAGTCCGCATTTGATAAAAAAACATATCACCAAAACCAGAACCAAAGGCATGACCAGCCTGCGGAGCCGGCGGTGCTCCTCGAAGAAAATAGCGGCGGCCAGGATCAGGCCCGGCAGGAGGGGATAGAACACCCTCGTTTCATCAAGATTGCCAACGACCGCGCCCGCCAGAAGGCAAAAGGGCGTGGTGGCCACCAGGAACCGCCGCAGCACGACCGGGATTTTTTTCTTATTAAGGATCAGGGCCAGGTACAAAAAACCGGAAAAGGACAAGAGCCGCCAGACGAGAAACCGGACGGCCTCCCCCTGTTGGCGATTGAAGATGAGGGGAATATCCTTCAACAATTTCAGGTTTCCAGAGAGCTTTTGGGGATGGTCGGCTAAAGAGAAAGAAGCCGCGTCCTGGGGCACAACGAGCATCCGGAGGCCGACGGCCATAAGAACCATAATTGCCAGGCAGGCGAGGGGCGCGAGTTTTTTTTCTTGCCGCAGAGCCTGAAGGCCGAGGAAAGGCAGGAATAAGACGGCGCTCTCCCGGTTCAGGAAGGAAAGGCCAAAGACCAGAAGCAGCCACAGCCAGCGGCTTTTCAGCGCCAGGAGCAGCATCAAGGCAAAGGCCAGAATTTCCGGAAAGTCGGTTGGATAGCTGTAATCACCGGCGAAGGAGAAGAGCGTGGCCCAGGGAAAAAGCAAGGGCAGCAGCGACGACTGGAAGCCCAGGAGCCTCAGGAGGCTCCGGAGTGTGTAGAGAATGCCCACGATGGTCAGGCTTCTGAGGAGGAAATGCACCGCGTAGAGATTGAGGGAGAATGTCCGGGACAGGAATTGAGCTGTTTCATAGACCAGGATCCGGCCCTGAAACGGGAAATCTGCGATTCCCAAACTGACCCGGAGGATGGACCCGGGAGGATACTCCTTGGTGGTGAGATGATAGGCCGCGGCCGTCAGCAGGGCGGCCGATACGGCCATCCCGGCGAAAACGGCCTTTTTCTGGCAAAATCGATCGAGCGTCTGCTCGGACCGAAGGGCAAGGGATGAGAGGCGTGTCCCCAAGTTGCCCTGATGGGTCATGATCCTATTTATAATAACGAAATGAGATAAATCAAGGAATATGTATCCGGCCGAAGCCGTCAATTGAAAAGAAATAGGGTGGCGCCTTGGGGAACGTGTCCCTATAATGATAAGAATGAACACCAGATCCTCGACGGCCCGTGCTGATGCCGCGGCGTCGCTTAAGAGAATCCATCAGCTCCTCGGCCGGGCCATGCTCCGCCAGGCGGATCTGGTCTCCAGGAAACTGGAAGAAATCAGCCGGCAGCAGGCCGGGCGGTTGCACGCCGATCCTCGACGGCTTCTGGAAACCCTGGCCGGCCTGGAAAAAAGGCTCGAAGAATCCGCCCGGGAACGGCAAGCCCGCGCCGCCAGGCGTCCGCGTGTCCGCTTCCTCCCGGAGCTCCCCATCACGGCCAAAGCGCCGGAGATCATCCGGGCTGTTAAGGACCATCCGGTGGTCATCGTTTCCGGGGAGACCGGCTGCGGCAAGAGCACCCAGCTCCCCAAGATGTGCCTGGAGGCCGGAGGCGGACTGGCCGGCCAGATCGCCTGCACTCAGCCGCGCCGCATCGCCGCCGTGACCATCGCCCACCGCATCGCCGAGGAGATGGGCGAACGGCTGGGCCGTTCGGTGGGCTACAAGATCCGCTTCCAGGACGAGACGCCGCGCCAGGCCTACATCAAGATCATGACCGACGGCATGCTCCTGGCCGAAGCCCAGAGCGACCGCCGGCTGGCCGCCTACGACACCCTGATCATCGACGAGGCCCACGAGCGGAGCCTGAACATCGACTTCCTGCTGGGCATCGCCCGCACCCTGCTCCGGGTCCGGCCGGAGCTCCGGGTGGTCATCACCTCGGCTACCCTGGACACGGAGAAGTTCGTCCGGGCCTTCGACGGCGCGCCGGTCATCGAGGTCAAGGGCCGGCTCTATCCGGTCGAGGTGGAATACCGTCTGCTCGATCGGCAGGCCGACGAGAGGGCCGGCGGCGAAGAGGCGGGCTATGTGGAGCAGGCCGTGGAGGCCGTGGACTATCTCAAGAAGGACAAGCCGGCCGGCGACACCCTGGTCTTCATGCCCACCGAGCAGGACATCCTGGAGACCTGCCAGTTGCTTGAAGGCCGCCGGTATTCCGGAACGACCGTCCTGCCCCTCTATGCCCGTCTGCCCGGAAGCCAACAGGGGCGCGTCTATTCAGCGAGCGGGCCGAAGATCGTGGTGGCCACCAACGTGGCCGAAACCTCGCTGACCATCCCCGGCATCCGCTATGTGGTGGACACCGGCCTGGCCCGCATCGCCCAGTACCAGCCCGGAACGCGCATCTCCAGCCTGCCCATCAGCCCCGTTTCCCGCTCCAGCGCCGACCAGCGCAAGGGCCGTTGCGGCCGGGTTGGTGAGGGGCTGTGCCTGAGGCTTTACTCCGAGGAGGACTATGACCGGCGGCCGCGGTTCACTCCGCCCGAGATCTTCCGCTCCAACCTGGCCGAAGTCATCCTGCGCATGATTTTTCTGCGGCTGGGCGATCCTGTCCAGTTCCCCTTCGTGGATGCGCCGAGCTCCAGGCTGGTCAAGGACGGCTATGAGACGCTTTTCGAGCTGGGCGCCCTGAGAATAAATGGCCCGGATTATGAACTGACGGACCAGGGCCGGATGATGGCCCGCATGCCGCTCGACCCGCGCATCGCGCGCATGCTGCTCGAAGCGCACCAGGAGGGCTGCCTGCCCCAGGTGGCCGTCATCGCCTCGGCTCTGAGCATCCGCGACCCGAGGGAACGGCCGCCGGAAAAGGCCTCCGAAGCGGACCGGATGCAGGCCGTCTTCAAGCATCCGGATTCGGACTTCCTGACCATTCTCAATATCTGGAATCGCTTCCACGGCACCTGGGAGAAATTGTCGACTCAGAGCCAAAAAAGGCGATTCTGCCGGGAACATTTTCTCTCTTTTCCGCGAATGCAGGAATGGACCTATATCCACGGCGAGATTCTTGAAATCCTGGACGAGCTCCGCATCCCTGCACCTCCCAGGAAAGAGAGCCGCCCGTCGGCGGGCGCGGCCGAGGTCAGCCCGACGCTATATGCCGGCATCCACCGCTCCATCCTGAGCGGCCTTCTGTCGAACATCGCCGCCCACAAGGAAAAAAACTTCTACTCGGCGGCTAAGGGCCGGGAGGCCATGATTTTTCCCGGCTCAACCCTGTTCAACAAATCCGCCTCCTGGATCATGGCCTCGGAAATGGTGAAGACCTCCCGGCTCTATGCCCGGACCGCGGCCCGGATCGATTCCTCCTGGATCGAGCCGCTGGCGGCGGCTCTCTGCCGCCGGGCGTACTCGGACCCTTACTGGGACAAGGACCGCGGCGAGGTTCTGGCCAAGGAGCGGGTCACTCTGTTCGGCCTGGAGATCGTGGCTGACCGCCGCGTCCCATTCGGGCCGGTGAACCCGGAGGAGGCGCATCAGATTTTCGTCCGGTCCGGCCTGCTCGAAGGGAACGTCAAGAACCCGCCAGAATTCCTGCGCCGAAACCTGGCCCTGGTCAAAAGGCTGGCCGAAATGGAGGACAGGCTTCGCCGCCGGAACATTCTGGCCGGCCCAGAGGCCATGGCCGCGTTTTATACCAAGCGGCTGGCCGGGATCTACGACCTGCGCGGGCTGCGGGCCAGGATCGACCAGGAAGGCGGGGATGATTTCCTGCTGATGGCCGAGGATGACCTGCTGGTCGAGCGGCCGGCTGAGTCGGAGCTGGCCCAGTTCCCGGACAGGCTGCCCCTGAGCGGGCGAAGCTTCAAAACTTCCTACAAGTTCGAGCCCGGCGCGGAGGATGACGGCGTCACTTTGAAAGTCCCTCACGCTCTCCTGACCGAAGTGCCGGCCGAACGTCTGGAGTGGGGCGTTCCCGGCCAGTTCAAGGACAAAGTCCTGGCCCTCATCAAAGGACTGCCCCGCCGCTACCGCAAGCTGCTGGTGCCGACGAGCGAGACCTCGGAGGTCATTGTCAAGGAGATGCCCCGGCAGCCGGAACGCTCGCTGTTCGCGGCCCTGGCCGAGTTCGTCAAGCGACGTTTCCGGATGGACATTCCGGCCGCGGAATGGGAGAAAGCGGCAATCCCCGAGCATCTCCGCATGCGGGTCGCCGTTCTTGACCACACGGGAAAGCCTGTCCTGGCCGGACGGGACCTTCAGGCGCTGGTCAAAAAATCAGGCGCCCCATCTCCCGCGCCCAAGGACAGCTCCGCCTGGAAGGAGGCCCAGAAGAAATGGGAAAGGACGGGGATTATCGCTTGGGACTTCGGCTCGCTGCCTGAGAGTGTCGCCGTCGGCCCGCTCCTGGCCGCCTATCCGGTCCTTGAGCCGGCCGAGCGAGGAGCGAACATCCGGCTCTTCGATAATCGGGAGGAAGCGGTCGCCTCTCATAGGAAAGGGGTCCAGAGCCTGCTCCTGGTCAAGTTTGCCAAAGACCTGGAGTTCATGAAGAGATACCTCCGCCTGTCCGAGGAGCTGGTCCCGGCCGCTCTGTTTTTCGGAGGCCAGGCCGCAGTGGAAAAAGCGCTCCACCTGAGCCTCGCCCGGGAGGCCCTGCAACAGGACATGCGGACCGAGGAGGAATTCAAAGCCTGGAGCGCGGGCGTGGTCCGGCGTCTGTTCGAAAAAGGCCATGAGTTGATGAAAGCCGTCGGCCTGACTCTGGAAACATTCGGAAGCGTCAGGGCAGCCTTGTCCGCGATGAAAAAAGAGAAGGCCTCGAGCTTGAGCAAGGCAACCCCGAGCAAAACCATCCAGGCATTCAGCGAAGAAATTGAGGCCGAGCTGGGCCGGCTCGTCCCCAAGGATTTCCTGGAGAGGTACGGCCTCGAGCGTCTTATCCATCTCCCCCGCTATCTCAAAGCTTTGGAGCTCAGGCTGGAGCGGGCCAAGCAGGGGCTGGAGAAAGACCGCCACAAAGCGGCCCAAGCGGAGGTTTTCATCAAAGCCCTCGAAAAGCTGGGGGCCTTAAAAGAGAATGCTCCGGCTAAAATATCCCCGGCCAAGCATGCCGCCATCGAAGAGTTCCGTTGGCTGGTGGAGGAATTCAAAGTCTCGCTCTTTGCCCCAGAGCTTCGGACCGCCGTCCCCGTCTCGGCCAAGCGGCTGGAGGGGAAGCTGAAAGAGATCGCCGATTTGGATTAGGCTGTCACGGCGGGGACGTTCCCCGAAACGCCCCCTTTTCTGCCTCTTCATGTCGAAATGCTGAGATGATTTAATATCGTATGCATGGCGCGGGGGACCGAATGACCGCGATAGCGCCTGAAGAAGCTCCTTGACACATAGCCACATCATTATCCGAAGTCATCATGATATAGACTTGGCCCCCTGAACCTTGAACACGCCCATAAAAATAAAAGACGACATCCTTATAAACCCCTTCCATGAACTTATAGGATTGATCGATCAATCCTCCGGCACCCACTGGGAAAAATACCATCTCGCCTAAACTCAAGTTGACACTATAGGAATAATCCTGCTGGGTCTGCTTGTCAGCACAGAACATCGTACCCACATAACTGATCGAGTCCACCATGTTGCTTTCTACGCAGAATTTGAGAATATCACCGGCATCAGTCATTCCGACATAAAGGCCGCCGCTGGCAGTCATGGTGTTATTGGGATCCATCCCTTGACTTCCTATCCCCAGCAGGTCGCTCAGTTTTTGCCGGTAGTCGTTTGGGCTCAGGCGCCCCCTTTGGCGCGCCCGCCTCAGGGCCTCGATCATCCTGAGGAGATTCCGGTTGCGTTGGACCCAGGCGCTGTCGGTGACATGCGTGATCTTGCTTCCGGTCACATAAGGCGGATTAACAAGGGCATCTATGCTAAGTTTAAAGTAATCCCCCCATTTCAGAGCCTGGGCCGGACCCTGGTTCCTGGGGTAAACGGTGAAAGCTTCGCCCTCTACGGTAAGATCTTTAGTCCAGTATCCCGGTTCGATATTACCAGTTTGGGGGTCGACTACGAGGCCGTGGGGTTCGAAGCTCACGGTCCCGGCGACAACGCTGACGGCCCCTTCGAAGGGCGAGTCTATAATGGTAAAAAATTCTGTGCCTGTCGCCGTGGCTCGGCCAAAGAGCATATCCACGGAGTAGTTCTAACCCGACCGCCATTCCACGCTGTGGCCGACCGTGCCCGTTCGCTGGAGGATCATAGCGCCGTGGGCGTACACGCCCACCCGAATCTCCGTGTTGGCGTCCAAGCAAATCACTGAATTATCGGGGAGCAGGATATTGGCCTGGCCGCCGACCGTCTTGAGATAAGAACCGTTGCTCAGGGACTGGGAGCCGGGGGCCATGTCCCGGTACTGGGTTTCGTTCTGGCCGTGGACTTTGAGGACCCCGCGCCCGGCGTATACCTCTACGTTTTAGACGGCGTCATCGCCCGAATTTCCAGTTATCGGCGGCGTTGAATCAGAGATACTGAAGACCACGGTCAAGCCCGCCACAAAAACAGTCAGCCGCACCAATCGGATTTTTTTCATGCCCCCTCCTCCCTAAACGCTTTGTTCATCAACTAAGACTTCAGAAGAACTATAGTTTTAGCCGAAAATCAATGTCAAGGCGAAGGGCCCGATGCCGAATTGTGTTTCAGGGATGTAGCTAAAGGCCTGGGGGAGGGCTCGGCGCCTGGCCGCGGTTCTTTACGCCGCGGATTCTCCGACCCCTCCGGAGACACCTTCCTTTCGCCCCCTTTATTGCCAAAGGGGGCTCTGGGGGTTTAATGAAATTTTGGTTCAAAATTGCAGGTGTCTCCGGCATATACTCGGCGGTTGCGCAACTCGCTTCCTGCGGAAGCTCAGACATGCTCACCTGCCGACAAGAATATGTCAGAAGCCGTCGAAACCCGTCGATTCCGGGCTGAACCGCGCATGTCGCCTCGCTCCCCCCCAGGCCTTTATCATGAATAAAGAAACAGCCTTGAAATTCTTCAGAGAAGGTTAAAGCTTCAGCGAAAACCGGTAGCGGTAGCCCAGATCTTTGTCCTGAAAACCCAGGCTGCGGATGACGCTGAGCTCCTGGGCGTTCCACTTGGCGATGCAAGCATAAACCTCTTTAAAGCCCTGCTGCCGGGCGTACTTCAAGGCGGCCAGGTGGAGCTTTTTAGAGATTCCCAGGCGCCGGCAGGGTCTGGTGACAAAGGTGATGTGGAAATAAAACTCGGCCGGCTTCCAGGCTTTGGAGGCCGGGAGGACGTCGTACATGTTGTCCACCTCCGGAGCGCCCAGCACCGGCCAGCCCATCAGGTAGCCCACCACTTTGTCCCCCTCCAGGGCCACAAAAGTTTTGAACTTGTTGCCGGGTTTGAGATAGCGGTTCTGGTATTCCGGCCCGCCCGGCTTAATGCTGACGTCGGGGAACTTCTCCTTCATCTCCGCCTCGAGCTCCTGGACCAGGGCCAGCACGCCCTGGAGGTCCCCAGACCTGTAGTCTCTGACGACGAAGTTTTCGGTCATGCGCTCGTTCTTCTTTCTATAGCAAATTCATATCATAACAGAATCAAACCTTCCAATCATGGGGACAGCATGGCCAATGGTGTGATCCAGCATTCAACCGCAGGAAGCCGTACCCCTTCTTTTATATATTTTATTTTAGTGTCGCCAAAGAGTCGGATCCCCATACAGGCAAATTTGCCCTGCGGGTGCCTTGAATGTGTCTCCATAGTCCAGAGCCGTTTGTCTCATAGCTTGGAAAAGAGCAGGCCCAATGCGCATGACTCCTTCAATGTCACCGGGAAAGTCTCTCCCTACGTATCCCGGAACGCCCAGCGTCGTAGTCCGTGCCACATAAGCGGCAGCCCCAGCTTTCATAAACTCATAGGATAAAGTGGAGCTGTTCGGATCTAAGACCCCTGCGCTGCAGGGACCGTAGGCAATTATCACAGGATGGCAGTCCTGTAAATTAATGGAATCCATATAGTCAATGGAAAACATAAGGTCGCCGTAATTACTGTAAATGGCAGTCGGACTCCCGTGGCCGGCAATGTGAATGTAATCTCTTGTTGACATGAGCTCGAAGAACTCATCCATCCTCTCACAAGCGCCACAAACACCGTACGGTGGAGTAGCGTAATCATGCATGGTGAAACGCACAGGATTGTCCAGGGTGTATCCTCCCCGGTTATGGAGCTCAATTGCTGTTTGGAGAGCAATGACTACTGCTGCTGAGCTATGGGACAAATCCGGCATCCGGCTTATAGATAATCCTTCATCCACAATCTGGTCATTATCGAAATCAAGGTACCACGCATCACTTGGAACGGCGATAGGATTTCCCCCTTCAGTACAGCATGCGTCCACAACAGGTCTGGGAACAACAAGTGGACCACCAAGGATCATGATGTATGATGCTTCAGCCATTCCAATAATCTCCCGAAGCACACCCCTGATTTCTTCCCAATCGCCCGGATTGGTTACCCTAACACCGAAAGTGCGGAGACAGTTATCAGAGTCCAACTCTATATAGCCGGCATTCAGGCCCTCTGCTTCAAAAAGGACGCCCTGATAACGGTTCACAATATCCTCAAAGCTAGGCTCCTTGTCCAGAAGAGAGGTGGTGATCATTAAAAGATCAGCATGCCTCTTCCTCATGAAAATATTGCCCGTCTGATACCCTTCCCCGGTTACAACAAAAAATCCTGGAGCGCTGGAATAGTCATAATAACCCGGATGCGCAGCAGTAACCACGTATCTTCGCGGGCTTAAGGCAATTCTGTAGCGACCCGCACTATTTGTAGTAACGGTACGAGTGACGCTTCCGTCTTCGCTGACAAAGGTAATTTCAACTCCCGCGATTATCGGCCCAATGCTACCGTCAGGTTTTATTTCAAACAGGCTGCCCTGAAAACCAACACAGCTGACTGTAACGACTATGCTGCAAATGAGCATTCCCAGCAGGAAACAGCGTTTGGACCTTCGCATTTTTTGCCTCCCCGGGCGTAGAATTCCAATTTAAAATAATTTGTTGTGGCCAAAATAAGCATGGATACATGTTTTGGCCCGTAAATTGACGAGTGATGAGCATAATATCCTAGCTAAATTCCAGAGGCATGATCCTGTTCGCTAAGAATAAGGAAAAGCAAAGGATTGGCATTAAGGCGCTGCACCCATGCAGCTCGGAATCGTTATCGCCCATCATATAAAAATGCTAATCCCAGCAGCGAATCGATGTCAAGAACGCAAATGAGACCGAGGAGGAGGCCGCCTGGCCGAATGAATCGCTAGGCCGAACGACCGGAAAATTGCCCAGCGCTGTTTAGGGTCTACAGGGGACATCCCCCGAATTCGAAACCGTTGGCTATTTCCGTCCGGTCGTCAAGGAAGTCGTCGGCACATTCCTATCGAACCACTGGCCTTTTTTCTTAATTATGCTTAGAGCTGGAAGCAGTAGGAGAACTTCACCAGAAAGACGTTGTGGGGGTGAATTTCGAACAGGTTGTCGACGTCGCGGCCGAAGGAGAAATCGCCCCGGGGCTCGAAGCCTGTCCGGCCCTGCGACCAGACCAGGTAGAGCGTGGAGCCGGGGATGTATTCCCAGCGGATGACCAGGTTGGAGCGGATCTGGGAGAAAGGGATCCTCAACTCGGCGGTCCAGCCCTGCCCGTCAACGGAGGTCTCCACGTCCCAGATGGGGTCCCAGTTCTGGTCCGGTCCGTTGGAGTTAGCCGAATTCGTCTTGGGGGTTAGTAAATACTCATCGGACAGGAAAAAGGTTGACACCAAAATTGTTGATTGCCTTAGACTTTTTCCGCCTGTATCATGTGCTTCGGCCCGAACCAACCGCCATGGACGCCGTACCGATCCTCTATGAAGACAATGACGTAGTGGCCGTCCACAAGCCGGAAGGGCTGGTGTCCAATGCCCGGGGCGGCCAGGAGGGGCTGGCTCCCCATCTGGCCGCGGCGGGTGCGGGCCGGCTCTACATCGTCCATCGCCTGGACAAGGAGGCCAGCGGCGTTCTGCTGCTGGCCAAAAACGTGGAAGCGCACAAGTTTTTAAACGACCTATTCAGCCGGGGGGAAGTCCGGAAAACCTATGTGGCCGTGGCCCTGGGGAAAATCAGCCAAAGTCGAGGCATCATTGACAAGCCGATCCGGGAGTTCGGGTCAGGCCGCATGGGCGTCGACCCTGAGCGCGGAAAACCTTCCCGCACCGAGTTTGAAGTGACAGAGCGCCTGAAAGAGGCCACCCTGGTCAAGGTCCGCCCTCTTTCAGGCCGAAGACATCAGATCCGGGTGCATTTTTACAGCCTCGGACATCCGTTGGCCGGCGATCTGAAGTACGGCGCCCGGAGCGTCCAGCGGGCCTATCCCCGCCTGATGCTGCATGCGCTGGACATTTTCTTTAAGCGGCCGGCCGGCGAGGAAGTCAGGATCGAAGCGCCGGTTCCCGAATCCTTCCAGTCGGTCCTGGAGGAGCTGCGCCTTCATCCCCGGCCATGGCCGGAGCCTTGAGCCGCTGGGTCATAAGTCAGAAGGGATATTATCTCTTTCTTTTTTGTTGAAAAAGCGCCCGGAGAGAGTACCCGGCCAGGCCCGCCACCCCGGCAGCCAAAGCGGCGATGATAGCGGCCGCGGCTACCATCAGCCAGGAGGAGCCAAGCTTCATTATCACCGCCACCCGCCGGGCGATGAGGGCGCTGCCCGTGACATGGAAATAAATCGCGGCTCCCAGCCACAACAAGCCCGCGGAGAGGGCGCCGGTCCGGAACGAGCGCCGGGCCGAGCGGCCGAAGACGAGGCCGTAGAGAAACGGAACGGCCATCACCCACCACCAGAAGGGCGTGATCAAGTGCAGGACCGACAGGACGACCAGACAGCCGATGATGCCGATCATTTTTCGCCTCGCAACGCGGTCTTTGAGGTCCGGCCCGGCACGGCCTGGCCGGGCGAGCTCATAAACAGCAGCTCGTAGGTCCGGCCGGCCAGCCAATCCTCCACGGCATTGTCATAGAACCGCGAGCCGGGCTTTCCGGACTCGCCGCCGGGGTAAATACCCCAGGCTTTCACCTCGGGACCCAGGGCCACCACCATCCTCCAGGAGGGGCCGTGCGTCCGGCCGATGGCATTAATAGTGCAGGTATCTCCGGGGGTGAACAGCCTCTCCCGGCCGAAACCGGGCAGACGCCCTAAATGACGGATGTCCGTTCCCCGCGCCCGGCCCCACTGCCAGGCCCGGCCGAACCGTCCGTATTTTTCGGCCAAACGCCGGCAGGTCGTTTTAAAAGCCGACAGGGCGATATCCGCAAAAGCCTCTACGGCCGGCGTCTTCTTGTCGTCGAAAAAGGGTGAATCAGGATGGTTCAGGGCCAAGTCCAGGAAAACATTCGACAGCGGCCAATATAGGACATCCATTCCGGGCTTCAGCTCGTCGTTCCAGGTCTTCTCGTTGAGCGCATCCCAGAGGAAATTGAAAATAAGGGGCGCGGCCGAATCGGCCCGCTCCTGACAGTCCCATTTTTCCAAGGCTTCCAGACAGGTCCGTTCTTCGGCCGCCGGCTCCACCTGACGCAGGACGGGCAGCAGCCGTGGCAGGAGGAGGCGGGCCCTGAGGTTCAGGTTGTCGGTCTGCATACGGATCATATCCTCCGGGGCGAAGTCCTTGCCGGCCGAAAGACTCTCGTTGATGCGCTGGCCCCTTTCAAACGGGCCGTATTCCCAGCCGAGATAGTAGGGATAAGTCTCGTCGACAGGCTGCTGGTTGGCCGAGCTGACAAATCCACGCTCCGGGTTCTTAACATGGGGGTTATGCTCCCAGGGCACCCAACCCTGCCATTCGTCGGCCGGCTTTGACCCATCCAGGATGTAACGTCCCTGGCCTTTCCAGCGCAGGGGAAATCGGCCGCTGTGCCACAGGGCAATTTCGCCCTGGGCATCGGCATAAACGAAATTCAAGGCCGGAAAGCTGAAAGACTTCATGGCCTCCAGGAAATCCTGGTAATGGCTCGCCCGGTTGAGACGGTACAAAGAAAGGAGCTCGTTCGAGACATCATGAGGCGCCCAGCGCAGGGCCGCTCCGCGGGGGACCCAGCCGGCCAAGGGCTTTTCATCCTCCAAGCAGACAACCGGGCCATGATGGGTGTACAGGACGCGGTCAGTCGAGGTCCCCACGCCCCTGACCTTGATCTTCTCCTCCTGGACCTCAACCGGCCGCCATTTCCCGTCATAGAGATATTCCCGGCGATCCTTGTCTTTGAACTTGACCTCGTCCCAGTCCAGAACATCCGAGAGAGCAGCGGTTACTCCCCAGGCGGCCCGGCCATTGAAGCCGATGACCACGCCGGGAGCGCCGGGGAAGGTCACTCCGTAGACGCTCACTCCCGGAGCGGCGAGCTGGACCTCGTACCAGACGGAGGGCAAGGTCAAGTCCAGGTGCGGGTCGTTGCACAGAATGGGAAATCCGCTCCGGGTCATTTTCCCCGAGACCGCCCAGTTGTTGCTGCCCAGGCCCTGGGGCCTTTCCCCCGGGCCGGCATCGTTTTGGCCGGGGCTTGTCGCCGCGGCCGCTGGCGGCTGGGGCACGGGAACGGGCCGAAAATCCCAGGCTGTGCCTCTGGGAATGACCGGCTCCAGGTAAGGAGGGAGGTCCGGAAACAGGCTATCCACGAACGCTTGGCCGAGTATGGCCCGCGTCCTGGTCATGGCCAAATCCTGATTGTCCCCGGAAAGAGTCCAAGCCATGGATTTCATCAGCAGGGCCGTTTTGAGTTCGGTCCAGGGCTCCGGCGCATAATTCAGGATCTTGTACTCGACGGGATAATCCTGGGGCGAGAGGCTGTGGAGGTAGGCGTTCACGCCGTCCCGGTAGGCCCCGACCACCTCGCTGATCAAGGGGTCATTCTGGAAAGCCCGCACCATCTTTTCAGCCGACCAAACCAGGCCCAGCCTCCGCTGCAGGCGGTCCTGCTGGACCAGGGCCGGCCCGACGACCTCGCTCAGGCGGCCGGCCGCATACAGCGCCTGGAACTCCATCTGCCACAGCCGGTCTCGGGCCACCACATATCCTTGGGCGAAATATAGGTCATGATCGTTCCGGGCAAAGATATGGGGAACATGGCGCGCATCCCAGATAATGTCCACGGTATCCCGCAGGCCCGGCAGGGTCAGGGATTCGGGGGGCTTGTCCTCCCGGCTGCCGTTCCGCCAGAACCCGGCGAAGGGGTTGAGGAGCTTGCCCAGGGGCGGGAACAGGCCGTGGCGGCCGTTGAGTCCCCAAAAAACAGCTACGGCCAGGGTGATGGCCAGAACAGCGCGCAGGATCTTCACGGGCACCTCCTCGAAAAACAATGGCTGGCCGGACAGAGCTATTATCAGTATTCCAAGACCGACGAAAAATCAAGTTGAACAACCCGCCGGCTTGGTTTATCATCCTCTCTTTCTCAATTCAAGCGCCATGTCAACTCGGGGAGACCAGAGTATTCC
>JBAVVA010000009.1:0-15052 GCA_049697055.1 Candidatus Aminicenantales bacterium | reverse complement strand
CAAGAAGGACGTCGAGGAGTTCAACGTCGGAGACACGGTCAAGGTCCACATCATCATCAAGGAAGCCGACAATAAGGAGCGCATCCAGGTCTTCCAGGGGGATGTCATCTCCCGCCGGGGGGTAGGTTTGGGCCGGACTTTTACCGTGCGGAAAGTGTCTTTCGGCATCGGCGTGGAGAAGATTTTTCCCCTCCACTCCCAAGCCATCAAGAAGATCGAGTTGGTCAAACGCGGCAAGGTCCGCCGCGCCAAATTGTACTATCTCCGCGAATTGAAGGGCAAAGCCGCCCGCCTCAAGGAAAACAGGGTCTGAACGGGTGTCCCGTCACCAGGCCCTCCGCCGAGCCGGCCTCCCTGCCCGGTAATCGGCATAAGGGGCCATGCCCGATTTTTTGATTGAACAGAGCTATTTGGACCGGGGGTTCGACAGGATCGCCGGAATCGACGAGGCCGGCCGGGGCTCCCTGTTCGGCCCGGTAGTGGCCGCCGCGGTCATCCTCCCCTCGTCCTGGATGCGAGGCCGCTCGCCCGAGTGGCTGGCCGGGGTGGACGATTCCAAGCGGCTCAGCCCGCGGAAAAGGGAGATTCTGGCCCGGTTCATTATCCGGGAAGCCCAGGCGGTGGGGGTGGGTCTGGCCTCCAATAAAGAGATCGACCGGCTCAATATCCATAAGGCTTCTCTGACGGCTATGAAGCGGGCGGCGGCCGGTTTGGTCCCTGCCGCGGACATCCTCCTGGTTGACGGTTTTGAGTTGAAAGATGTACATTATATCCAGAAGCGGGTCAAACAGGGCGACCAGAAGAGCATCTCCATCGCCGCCGCTTCCATCGTGGCTAAGGTTCTCCGCGATCGGATGATGGTCAGCCTGGATGGCCTGTTTCTGGGGCTGGGCCTGTCCCGGCACAAAGGCTACGGCACCCGGGAGCATTTTCAGGCCCTGGCCGAATGGGGCCCGACGCCGCTTCACCGGCAGAGCTTCAACCTGAGGTTGAACAAGTGGAAAAGGTAATCTCCAAGAAGGACAGGCAGCAGATCCTGGAGGCCGCCGACAAATTCGTCAAGGCCGGGAAATATCTGGAGGCCATCCGGGAGTACGAAAAGGTCCAGGAAGAAGACAACCTGGACATCAACCTGACCAACCTCATCGGCGACCTCTACCTCCGGCTGGGCAAGGGGGAGAGGGCCATCCAGACCTTCCAGAGCATCGCCAATCATTACGAGGCCAAGGGCCAGTACTCGCAGTCCCTGGCCATCTACAAGAAGATCACCAAGATCAACCCTAACGACATCCCGGCGGCCATCAAAATGGCCGACCTATACGCCCAGCTGGGATTCTCCTCTGAGGCCAAGACGGGATACCTCAAGGTGGCCGAGCGGCTGGAGAAGGAACACCATATCAAGGGCTTGATCTTCATCTATGAGAAGCTGAGCAAGCTCGATCGAACGGACTTCCATTCCAAGGTGCGTTTGGCCGACCTGTACGCCAAGGAAGGATCCGTGGATGAGGCCGTGGAGATGCTCAACGAAGCGGCCGAGACCCTTTTGGAGAGCCAGGAGCCGGGGGAGGCCGAGCATCTGCTCAGCCGGGCCAACTCCCTGAAAAAAAACAATCTCCGCACGGCCTTGAATTACGTCGAGCTGATGAAGAGGCGGAACCGCCGCGCGGAGGCCATCGTCCTGGCCGAAGAAAACCTGCGCTATCATGCCGACAACACCGACCTGCTCTCTCAACTGGGCAGCCTGTATATGGAAGAGGAGCTGTTCCGCAAGGCGGAAGAGATCTTTTCTCGGCTGTATGCCAAGGACCCCAATGACATCAACACCCGGGTCCGTCTGGGCTACGCTCTGATCAATCTCCGTAAGCTCGACCAGGCCTACGACCTTTACGAGCCTTTGGTCAACACCCTGCTCAGCAAGAACAGGGAAGACAAGGCCGTAGGCCTTCTGGGACTCCTGGTCATGGGCCGGGACATCTACCTGCCCGCCTTGGAAAAACTGGCCGTCATCTACAAATCCAAGAATCAGAAACAAAACCTGGAAGCGGCCCTGCGGGTCCTTCTCCAGGAATACAAGCAGAAGGGCCTGCGGCAGAAGCTTCTGGTCGTCCTCCGCGAGCTGGTGGAGCTCCGGCCCGACGATGTCGCCCTGGCCGACGAATTCGCCCATATCGGCAGCGAGGTCCGGCTGCCCGTCGAGGCCGTCCGGCCCGAGGGGGGCACCGGCCAATTTTCACGCCAGGAAAAGGAAGTCATCCGGGTCAACCTGGCCAAGGCCGACCTCTGTCTGCAGCAGGGGCTGGCCCGCAATGCCAAACGGATCCTGGAAAACCTGTTGCTGCTCTATCCCCACGAGGCGACTATTTCGAGAAAACTGGAAGCCCTGAAGAAGGTCCAGACCCAAGTCGTCAGCGAGTCCATTCCCGACCTGGTAGAGAAGGTGGCCGCTCTGGAGCGGAAGCCGGATAAAGCCCGCCGTCCAGCGGCCAAGGCCGAGGAGGACAAGATCGGCGCTGAGCTGAGCGCCAAGGAAAAGGTTTCTTCAGCCGAGCTGTTCGGCGGCCTGGACATCCTGTCCGGCCCCCTGGCCTTTGACGAGAAGCTCTACCCGGATATCGCTGACCTTATTGTTGAAGAACTGGCCATGATCGAGGCCATCACCTTCCAGCAGCAGAAGAAGGATACGGCCGTTGTGGAGAAAGAGCTGGCCGACATTATCCGTGATTTCCGCCGGGACGTGGACAAGAAGATCGGCCCTTCCAATCAGGATGTCCGCTACAGCCTGGGCATGGCCTTCTTTGATCAAGGTCTTTTCGAGGAAGCTGTCGAGGAGTTCAAGCTGGCCGCCGCCGACGAAAAACGCAAGGCCGACTGCTTCAGCTTGATCAGCTTGTGCTTCCGCCGCCGGAAAGACTATGTGCGGGCTCTGGACTGGCTCAACCAGGCCCTGGCCTTGGTCAAGGAAGGGTCCAGCCAGTCCTTTGTCTTGAAATACGAGCTGGCCTCGCTGTTCGAGGAGATGGAGCAGAAAGACAAAGCCCTCGGCCTCTTCGCCGAGGTCAAGGGCTGGAATTCCCGGTTCCGCGACGTCACCCGGCGCATCAAATCCTTGAAGGCCTCGGCCGGCTAAAAGGCTAAACCTTCCCTGACGGCCGCTGCGGCCTTCCCGGCCATCTCCCTGTTGATAATAGCTTATAATAGGGAGACGTCTGGGACGGCCTTGCTCCCGGGAAGGTTTTTAACGCCGTTCCCTTCGCTGGCTTCTCAGCGCCTGCGGAACTCGCACCTATGATCATGGGCTAGAGCATATCCCTTGGAATTTCCGACATTTTCAGTGACGATCAAGAGGCTCAGACATCCTCGGCGCCCTGAAACAGGGTTCCTTCGAAGCCGGCTCGGGAAGGCTAAACCTTCCCTGATGGTCGCTGCGACCGTCCCAGCCATCTCCCTATTTAATTAATAATGAATCATCAGAGTGGATATGCACCGTGCCGCCCCTCCTCTTGATTCACGGAAACGGAGATGCTTTCCTATGGTTTCGCTTTTAAAGAGAAAAAGCTGGCCTACAGTGGAGATGTTATTTCACAACTTTGCCTGAAATGATCAGGATCAAGCCCTTGTCGCCGCCGCCCATCTTGGACACGCCCACCACGGTTCTCTCGCCGGGCTTGAGGGACAGGTTGCCTTCGATGAGGCTTTTCACGGAGCTTTCGGCGCCGCCCTCAGGCTTGATGAACTCCGTCCTTTGGGAAAGATCTACATTGACCCGGAGAAGGTCCCCCTTTTCCTCGAGGATGTAAGACGGATTAAGAATGAGGACAAACTCGGTTTCCTTGGTCCCCAGCGTGATCCTGGACCTCTGCCTGTCCACAGCCCTGACGAGCGAGGTGTCGAGCAGGGCGAAATTCTTGTAGCGGAGGAATGACCTTAATTCTTTGAGGATGGGGTCCCCGGCCAGGGCTTCGTCCGTTTTGATGTCGTCCGCGGCCGAGGCCAGAATAAGCTGGACGGTGAACACCAAGTCGGCCGGCTTAACGTCAATCTTTTTAATAAAAGCAAGGACTTTTTCCACATTCTCGGGATAATCTTTAAGAGTTACGAGCATATGATAGATATGAGAGTTTATCCTCCCTTCCGGGCTGAGGAAGCTGTAGAGAACTCTTAGGACCATATCTTCGTCGGCGTAGTTCAGTTTGATGATCTCTTCCCGCAGGGGCGTCTTTTTGGCCTCCTGGGCGGGGAGGGAGGAGGCGGCTAAGAAAAGGAAGACGGTCAAGGTCGCTAGAATGGCTTTTTTCATATTATTTCTCCTTCCAATCGAATTCGCTGTTGAAGACCCAGTGGATGGTCAGGCCCGACTCCGGCGAGACAAAGACCATATTCACCACGTCTTGCTTCTTGGGGGCCTGAATCTTAATGGCCTGGCCAGCCGATATTTTTTCGGCTCTGAGCGGCGGCTGGGACTCAGCTTTCGGCCGGGCGGAGGACTCCTTGAGTTCCGGCGAGGACAGAGGGGCAGAAGGTTGCAGGATTTCTCTATCCCTTCTATCCCGGAAGATCAGGACAGACCCGACGGCCAGCATCAGGATGAGCGCTGAGCCCAGCGTCCAGGCCAGGCGTCTATTGGAATGCTCAAAGACCTGCTGAGTTTTCTCCGGGCCCTGAGCTATCGCCAGTTGCATGATTCGCCGCCACTCGGACTCCGGCCAGTCGGGCTGTGTTTCCATCGAGGCCAATGACCTCATTTCCGAGAGCGCAGCCTGATAGGCGTGAAGCTCTTCCCGGCAGCCGGCGCACTTTTTCAGATGAGGTTCGAGCCGGCCGGTTTTTCGGCCTGGCAGGTCGCCGCCGGCGGCCAAGGGCAGGAGGGACTTCGCCCGGTGACAATTCATGGGGAAACCTCCGTATTTCCGGGCGCGGTTAGTCTCAATCGGTCCTTGATCTTTCTCCGGGCTGAAGACAGATGAACCCGGACGGAAAGGGACGAACAGCCGAGGATCCGGCTTGTCTCCCGGATGGTTCGGTCTTCGATGTCCCTCAGCAGGAAGACCTCCCGCTCCCGGCGGGACAGGACATTCAGGCAGCCCCATATCCGGGCGCGCAGCTCTTTCTGTTGATGGAGCCGGGCCGGGTCCCAGGGGTTGATCGGGGCGGAAGCGAAAAAAGCAGAGTTCGACAGGGTCGCCTCTTTTCTTTTTTTTACCTGGCTGCGGCAGACGTTGACCAAGATCCCCAGCAGCCAGTTCTTGAAGCTTTTCTGCCGGTCGAAAGAACGAAGATAGCGAAAGGCTTTGAGCAGCGTTTCCTGGCTGGCTTCCTTGGCCTCCTCGATATTTCCGGTCAAGCGGTGGGCCAGGCCGAGGAGGGATGAGCGGTAAGGGGTGACCAAGGGCTCGAAGGCCTCGGGATTGCCCGTCAAGACAAGCTCCACCAGCCTGTTCTCCTTTTCATCCATCTTCTATTCCACTATACCGAGGCCGGCGGAGAAATGTTAAGGGGCTCAGACATCCTCGGCGCCCGGGAAGCCGGGTTCCCTCCAAGGACGGCTCGGAAAGGCTAAACCCTCTCATGGTCGCCCCAGGCAACCCCGGCCAGTCCCTTCCCCAAGACATTGCCACTCCGGTCGAATGAGGGATTGGCAGCGCGTGGAATGCTCTAAAGAGGCAAGCGGGCGGAAGGCATTCTCGACTAAAACGCGGTGACCAGGCCGGCGGACAGCCGGATGTGCTTCCCCAAGGGGCTCCGTTGATAAAAGGTCGCCTCGCCCGTCAGACGCATGTTTCGGCTCAGCAGGACTCCGCCGCCCGCCGTGAGGGAGAAGCGGTCCAGCGCGGGTTCCCCGGAACTGACCCAGTTGACCAGCCCGAGGCCGTACCACCGCGAATCGTCTCCCTGGGGCAGGTAGATGAGCTCGGCGAATGCGCCGCGGGTGCCGACCCCCTCGGCCGTGACTCCCTCGGGGAAGAACAGCGGATTGCCGTCGTGGCGCTCCACAAACTGGAAATTGAACTCGAAGGATGGGCTCTTGACGGATGCGTCGGCGCCGAATATCCAGACGCTGTTTTTGCCGTCCCCCAGCCTCTCCCGGCCTAAATACAAAAACCCGCCCAAGCGGAGCTGCCGGCTCAGGCTCTGGGAAGCCCGGAACACGAAATTTTTGTAAGCGTCGGAATCAAAGTTTTTCTCGGCGTCGGTCGCTCCGATCCCCGACCCGTTGACCACTTCCAGGGTCAGGTCGGTGCCTGTTCGGAGCCTGGCGTTGAGCATCAGGCCCCGGTCGTAGGTCAGGTCGATGCCGGACAGGCCGGGCCGGCTGCCGTAGATTTGGTAGTCCTCCTGGCTCAGCCGCAGTTCCCGCTTGAACAGCGGGTCGGAAACCTGGAACTGGCCTATGACCAGGTCCAGCCCAGTGCCCAGCAGGTCGTTGAACATGACATAGGCGTCCTCAATGCCGGCCACCTCGCCCTGTTCGCTAAAAAAGAAGTAGAAATAATAGGACACCTTCTTGAACAGCTCCCCCCCTGAAAGGAATTTGAGGATGAAGGGGGAAGCGAATTGGAGCCGTCCGGTCCCGGCGTTGTTGAAATTGGCGAAGCCGTCGAGCCGCAGGGCCACCGGCAGTTCGCGCAGCAGGGCGAGCAGGCCGTCGCCGGTGTCGATGGTGTAGCGGGGCGTCTCCTTGTCGGCGATGACGAACCCATTGGCGGCGAATTCTTCGCCGTAAGGCTTGAGGTGAGGGAAGGGGGCGTGGCAGGTTTTGCAGGTCGTGCTGTATCTCCGGGCGAAAGCGGGCATGGCTTCCAGGGAGACGGACAGCACCTGGATGAGAATAAACCCAAGCAAGAAAGGCGGAAGGATTTTTTTCAAGGCTGGACCTCCTCTAGTCCGCCACGGTGATGACCGTGGAATGTTCGTTGACCTTGACCGGCTCGGCCTCGTCGGCCGGGACGCCCAGGAAATCGGCCACCGGCTTGAGCAGTTTCTGATAGTACAGCGCGGCGGTCACCACCAGGGGGCCGGCCGGCAGGGTGTCGGGCAGCCGGAAAGTGCAGGTCTCGATCCTGGACTCCCGCGGCCCGAGGCGGTAGTCCACGCCGAATGATTTCGTATTCCACTGCTGGATGGTCATACGGCCCTGGGGGTCGAAGTAGGCCATGCGGAAGATCCGGTCGCCCACCGGGATGCCGTCTCGGGGGAGGCCGGCGAAGCTCGGATTATTGAGGGCCACTCCCATGTCCTGGTAGGCCATGGCCTCGCTGCCGATGGTGTACTCCTCGCCGGCAAACCCTTTCTTGTCCACCGGCAGATGATAAACCTGGCCCTTGGCGTCCTTAGCCTCGACGTGCATCCAGACGATGCGGTCTTCGACCGAGCCGGTGGGGAACTTGTGGCCGGTCTTCTGGTTGAAGAGGACGATGGTGAATTTGACTTTATCGCCCGGAACGGCCTCCCGGGTATCGGGATGGACGCGGAGCTCGATCGTGCCCCGGATCTTGCCCGGGTCGTGGGCGCCGTGGAAGAGATGCTGCCGCACGTCGGGGTAGGCATTTCCCATGGCCGCGCTCTTTCCGGGGGCATAGGTCATGTGACAATCGTGGCAGCGGACCCCTTCCTGGAAATAAGGGCCTTCTTTGAATTCGAGATGGGTGGTCTTGACCCAAGCGCCATAGGGGCTTTTTTCATTATGGCAGGTGCCGCAGAAATCAATCGTTTTCAGGAATTCGGATTGGGCCAGGTCATGCTCGGGCGAATTCTCGCCCTGCCGCGGGCCGTACTTGAGCCTGCCCGGCTGCGAAATCCAGTTGAAGTTGTAGGGGACATCCCCGGCGAAGCCGGTTATGGTGTGGCACAGGTCGCAGGAGACGGACTCGTTGGCGCGGCTGTTCAGGGCCGGCCGGGGCGGCGGGACGTCGCCGGCCAGGAAAGCCAGGGGGGCGTGGCAGCCGTTGCAGCCGGCCTTGGCCCCGGCCACGGCCGGATCCTTGTCGGCCTGGGGGACGGCCAGTTTGAAGTATTCGATCTCGTCCCAGGAATGGGTATAGGCCTGGGACATCATGGCCTGGCCCCATTGCTGAAAAATGTCGGTGTGGCATGATGTGCCGCAGAACTTGGGTGTTCTGAAGTCGTTGTATTTGCGCGAACCCAAAGCGCTGTCTCCGGCCTTGACGGCTTGGCCGGCCAGGCCGGCCAGCAGCAGAACAGGCAGGCTGCTGAGGAGTACGATCGATAAGACCCTTTTCATAGGCCCTCCTTTATTTTAGTCGCGGGCTTTGACTTTTTATCACAACAGGGTGATCTCGTATTTTTCTTCAAGATGATGGGGATGATAGGACAGCTTGGCCTTGCGCAGCCCCGGCTCGCCCAGGTCTTGCTCGCGGTTGATGTAAGTCAGGCCCGGCCATTGGTGCCGGCAGAATTCCTGGTTGATCACGGTGTACAGGCCCTGGATTTCGGGATCGGCCTTCTCGATGTGGATGACGGCGGTGTGGGCGTTGAGGGGCTCGCCCAGGGTGAAGGCCTTGATCTTTCCCTCGACCAGGATAACCCCGCCCTGGATGCGGAGCGGGCTGAAGTTACCGAGGGCCTCCTTGATGGCGTCCCATTCACCCATCAGGCCCCAGTCGTCTTCGCAGCGTTTCAGAGTGCACCAGGCCTCGGCCAGCTCCAGGCAGCCCGGCAGGTGCGGTGAGCCCAGGGGCTCAAAAACGAAAGAGTGAGCCTCGTTGAAACGGGTGATATGGTTGCGCTTGGCATGGTAGCGGGAGCCGGCCAGCTCGATGAGGTCCCGGCTGCGGAAGACATAATCAAAATCGTTCCGAACGGGGGAGACGGCAAACTCCGGACGGGTTTCGAGTTCAGCGGCCAGGCTGCGGTCAGCCCGCCGGATGCGGGGCGAAGCCAGGCCGCGCTCTTCCTTCAGCCAGCGCAGCAGGCGGCGCACTGTTTCGGCCCGCGGCCCGGCGCCGACGGGAGGCAGGGCCCAGGCGCCGGAGGCCGGGTCGTGTTTGGGCGCGGCCGCCACAACCGCCAGACAGTCGCCCAGGACCGACCATTCGAACCCGTAATACTTCCGCCAGATGAACAGGTTGGTGAAGGTCAGCTCCGAAGTGCGGGGCTGGTAGGCCCACAGTCTTTCCTGGAGGAAATCGCGGTCGGCCATGTCGAAGGGTTTAAAGTTGGGGAATTCGGGCCTGCGCATCTCAGTTCATCCGCATCTGTTTCCAGAAGGGATGTTCCCGTTCCGGGGAGCGGCGGATGGTGTACAGGATGTTGACGCGAAAACCATGCCAGTTCTTGAATTCCACGGTCGTCAGCTCGTCCGGGCTTTCTTCGAAGACCTCGACCAGGTTGTCGTGTTCGAGATAGGTCAAGGGCGTTTCCAGAGGCTCGGCCCAGGACTTCCCGCAAAACTGATTATGCCTCAGCGGGTCGTCGTAGTTGATGCCCAGGGCGTGGAATTCGCCCTGCATCTCTTCCGGCTCTTGGCCGGGCAGGCGGATCGGGCCGACAAATACGTTCACCAGCTCATGGAGTTGACGCCAGCGGCCGTCTTCCCTGAGCACCCTATTGTTGCAAAGGCCGAAGCGAAAAGGAATCCGGGACCGGTTGGCCTCCGGGGTGTAGGTCGGGGCTTGAATCTGGCCATGGGCGAAAACGAGGTCGCTCTGGTTGGAATTCCAGGAGACTTTTCTCGTCGCCGGCTGGTCGTGGCAGCGCAGCCCCTTGATCTCATACTCGAAGCTCGACCGGAAGGCGGCGGCGCGCACCTGGGCCAGGATATAACCCCGCAGTTGGCCGCCCAGGGAACGGGCCTGAGCTGCTTCTTCGGGGTAAGCCTGCTCCTTGGGCATTTCCACCATGGTGATCCAGGCCCATTCTTGGGCCTTCTCCCCCCAGCTGGCCTTCATGGTGAAGTGCCAATAGATTTTCTGGGCGGGCCAGAGGCCCGTCCAGGCGGTCCAGGTCAGAAGAAGGAAAATTGGGAGAACAAGACGTAAAGACTTTCGCCAAGGGTTCATCATGTTCTCCTTTAGACGGCGGCGGGATCGACTCTGTCGGGCCACTCTGGCCGCCGGCGTTACAAAGATTATCAAACCCCGCTTATTTTTTCAAAGGAGGAATAATCCAAAATTGCCGATTTTCTTAAAACTCAGACACCTGAATCATCTGGTTTTATTATTAAGGGTTGAGAAATTCGCCTGAGGAGTGACGTTTATCACAACTGATTGTTTGAACGGAAACGACTGTGGCCATAAACCCTCCCGATCCATTAGAGCTTCGCCTCGTCGGCCGGAGCGAGGCCCTCAGCCGCATCCGCTCTCTCATAAGAAAATTCGCGGAAGGTGATGTTCCCGTTCTGGTACTGGGCGAGAGCGGTACGGGAAAGGAGCTCGTTGCCCGGGCTCTCCACGATATGGGCCGGCGGAGCTCGGGAAGGTTCGTGGCCGTCAACGGCGGGGCGATTCCGGAGACGCTCCTGGAGAGCGAGCTGTTCGGCCATGGCCGCGGCGCCTTCACCGGCGCTTGGCGGGAGCGGGCCGGGCTGGTCGAGGAAGCGGACGGCGGCACGTTTTTTCTGGACGAAGTGAGCGATCTGGCTCCGAGCCTTCAGGCCAAGCTGCTGCGTTTTCTCCAGGAGAAGGAATTTCGGCGGGTGGGGGAGAACCGGCTGCGCCGGGCGGACGTCCGGTTTCTGAGCGCCACCAATAGGGACTTGACGGCTGAAATCCGTAAGGGCCGCTTCCGGGAAGACCTGTTCTACCGGCTGGCCGTGATGACCATGGAGGTCTCGCCGCTGCGGGAGAGGAAAGAGGACCTGCCCCCCCTCCTCGACCATTTTCTTGAAGTTGAGTCATCGGAGCTCGGCCGGGAACGGACGCATTTCGACCCGGAAGCTATCGATCATCTCCTGGCCTATGACTGGCCGGGCAACGCCCGGGAAGTCCGCAACGAGGTCCAGCGGGGCCTGGTCCTGACGCCTCCCGGTTCTCCCATCGGAGAGGATTGCCTGTCGGACAGAATCCGGCAGGCCCGCGGGGATGGCCCCCGCCCGGCCTCCAGCTATTTCGAGGCCCGGGCGGATTTTGAAAAGCGTTTCCTGCATCAGGCTTTGAGCCGCTACGGCTTCAACAAGACCAGGACGGCCGAAGAGCTGGGGCTGAGCCGGCAGGGTCTATTCAAACTCTTGCGCCGGCATAAAATGTGAGAGGCAGTGCTGGGGAATAAAGTGAAATTGGTATTGTGTCCCCCTTTTTGATAAATTATTTTTATGAGCGATAAGACAGATGTTTTCGAAGTCGTCTGCCCCTGCTGTCGGGCCAGCCTGTGGGTCGACGCCGCTTCGCGGACGGTGGTCAAGTCAGAACAAAAAGCGGGTAAGGAGAAGTCCTCCCTGGACGACCTCCTGACCAAGGAGAAGCAGCGCCGGGACGGCTTCGAGCGCAAGTTTGAGGCCACCGCCGAGCTGGAAAAGGAGAAGCAGAAAAAAGCCCGGGAGAAGTTCGATAAAGCCCTATCCCACGCCGGTTCCGAGACAGAAGAAGAAAATGACAAAGAGAAATAAGCCTCTGCGGGACAGGATCAGCTTCCGGATGGGTGTTTAAACGCTCATCCCTCCGACGCAGCAGAAAAGGTTAGCTATTTTGCAAAAAATATAAATGCTTCATAAACCAAAAAAGCAGGCCAAACAATGGCTTTTAAGAAACCAACAACGCCCAACCAAAAAGATGAAGCGTGACCAATAAAATAAATTGCCGCGCCAATAAAACCTAAACCGTAAATAGCACTTGATCCGCCCTGATGAACGTTCTTCATTTTTTCTCCTTACCGCCAAACCCACCCTGCAAGTGTGTTTGGGAATCGTTTTAAGGATGATAAATCCTGACGTGAGGGGATGTCAAGTTGATGAACTCAAAATAGCGGAGGGTCGGCTCTGAATACGCAGGAAAAAGCCAACTAGGATACTAGGCCGGAGGGGATTGCAGGCCGGTCTTTCAGCTTCCGGCCTGAGTCTCGTCCTCCCTTTTACGAGCGGCCATAGTGAAGCCCGTCGCCCCGAACAGAATGAGGATGATGACCGAAGCATAGTTCATTACGGCCCAGGGCAGGTAGGATAAGGTGGGGACGCCGATAGTGCCGGCGATGTAAACGCCGGCCATGCTCCAGGGGATGAGGGGGACGATGATCCCGCCGCTTTCCTCGATGATCCGCGACATATTCTTGGCGGCCAAGCCTTTCTCCTTGAAGGCCGGCGCCAGCAGCTCGGCGGGGATGATCATGGACAGGTAGGAGCTACCCGTGACCAGGGCCGAGACGATGGCCGTGGCCACCGTAGTCAGCACCAGGCTCCACACCCGCCGGCAGAGGCCCATGATGGAATTGAGGATGACGCGCAGCATGCCGGTGCGCTGCATAATGTTGGATTGTCTCCCGCCGTTTCCATTCTCCCGGTCAAGTGTCAACGCCCATTGACGTTTTCTCGCCCTGATTCGACTTTCCGAGCCGGGACTCTTCCCGTCTTTTCAGGGAGACGCGGTCCTATCCGTGGCGATGGCCCGTTTCTTGAGGCTCTTCTCCCGCCATGGCGGGAGTCTATCGTCCCCGGCATCCGGAGCGGACCGTCCTCTATCGGGTGTTGTTCCATTACTTCGACCGGTTTCTGACAGAATACGAGAGCCGCTTCGAGCGGGAGTACGGCTTCTTCCGTCCGATCGTCAAGGAGGTCGTAGAGCGCTACCTGGATTGCGGCAACCCGCGCTGCGGGTTTGCCCGCATCCGCTGTCCGGAATGTGGGGAGGAGCGGCTCTTGATGTTTTCCTGCCGCACCCGGGGATTCTGCCCGTCGTGCCATGCTAAGAGGCTGGAGGAATGGGGCGAATGGATGCGGGAGACACTCCTCCTGGACGTGTCGCATCGCCAGGTCGTCTTCACCATCCCCAAGATGCTGCGGGTCTTCTTCAAGTACAAACGCCGGCTGCTGGGAGAGCTCTGCCGCTTGGCCCTCCGGTCCTTGACCCTTTACGGCATTTAGCCAGAAAGCCCCAGGCTTTCAAGCCTGGGGATGAATGGCACCCGGAACGAAGCCAGCTCTGGCTGGCGAAGGGTAGGTAAATTAGGCATAATCTGGCTATGGCCAGATACGAGAAAGGTTCTCATACAAAACATCGACTTCAATATCATCTGGTGTGGGTTCCGAAATATCGGAAACGCGTTCTCAAAGGCAAAATAGCCATCCGCCTCAAACACTTGATGTACGAGGCGTGCAGGATGAACAGGTGGTGGATCAGCGAGATGAGCATTCAAGATGATCATATTCATATTGTAGCGCAAATTCCACCCCGAGTTAGCGTGGCCGAGGTAGTCCAGATATTCAAGGGCGGCACGAGCCGAATCCTAAGGAAAGAATTTCCTGAGATGGAAGAATTTCTATGGGGCGAGAGTTTTTGGGCGGATGGATATTTTGCCGAGACGGTCGGAAAAGTGGACGAAGAAGTGGTGAAGAAGTATATCCGCCAGCAACGTGGCAAGCCATAGCCAGATTATGCCATCTTCAAAAAGCTCCGGCCTTTAGGCCGGAGTTCTTTACTTTGATGCTGTGGCCGGGAGCACGCTTAGGCCGGGCGTCGTCGCGGCCATCCAGACCTTTGGAGACCGGCTCAATCTTCACCCTCACCTCCATTTCCTGGTGACCGAAGGCGGCGTGGATGAGGCGGGCGTCTTCCATAAGATCCCCCGCATCGACGACTCGCGGCTGGCCGAGCTCTTCGGCCGCGAGGTCCTGGCCGATCTTGTCCGCAAGGAGCTTCTGAGCCCGGAGTGGGCGGAGCGTCTTCTCTCCTGGCCGCACACCGGCTTCAACGTCCACAGCCTGGTGAGGGCCAAGACCAAGCCGGAGGCCGAGCGGGTGGGCAAGTACATGATCCGGCCCATCCTGGCCCTGGACCGCCTCTTCTTCCTGGAGCCGGAGGGTAAGGTCAGCTACCGGCATGGCGAGAACGGCGCCAAACAGGAGACGATGGACTACCTGGAGTTCATCGCCCGGGTCACCTCGCACATCCCCGACAAGGGCCAGGTCATGGTCCGGTACTACGGCCTGTACGCCAACGCCCATCGAGGGAAGGTGAAGAAGGCGGGCCTTGTTCCTGACAAACCTCCTCCACCGCGGATCGCTTATCAGGAGCTCTCGATGGCCGCCGAAGATAGAGGAGATGTCTGTCGGATTTCCTGTGCTTTGGGCGTTCCTGCGGCCTGTGAGTTTGCCTTTAGCTATTTCGAGGGCAACTTGACATCCGATCATGCGGCGATTTATCATCCCCGACGATGGGACAAGGTAATATTGGTGCTTGAACGCTCATTCAGCCGGCACAGCAGAAAAGGAAACTCTTATCCCTAATTGAGGGTTATGGATGCGAAGGGGAATATCCTGCTCGTTCAGAATATTCTCCTGACCAAGTGAATTCCCGGTGTAGGTCAACACATATTCTGTGAAATCCTTGAAAAGGGGAAGCCCTTGGCGCACATAAATAGGGCCGTTTTCGTTCTTCCTCCGGATTGTCAAGGAGGAGCTGCGCCTCCTCCCCTCCTCGGGCTGGGCTGCATATAATATTTATTTTATCTTTTTTAGGACATAGCGATAGTAAAGACTGATGGGCGGTCGTTTATCTAGCTTGAATCTGCTTTTCGAGCTCTTTTTCTCCATTTGAAATTTGACTTCTTTATTATCGATTAACGGAAGATTGTGAGTCCAGGTCCAATGGAAGAAATCCTCTGAGATAAAATAGTTGTCGCTATATCCCTCCTGACTCTTTTCTTTCGAAACAAACTTAGGCTTGATTTTGTTTGTGACGATAGCGGATGTCATGACATCCGGCCATTTCAGGTTAACGGTTTGGCCCTGTACGGATCCTGAAAGGGATTGGCCTTTTAGGTTGGCGATCTTATTGCAGTTTTGGCAAACCATTTTGCTTATAAAAAAGACGTCAGGGTCAAAATTTTGCGATAGCCCCACTTTGGCTTCAACGATCCTGCCTTCATTGTAAACCCATGCTCCATCTTT
>JBAVVA010000008.1:0-2037 GCA_049697055.1 Candidatus Aminicenantales bacterium | reverse complement strand
CCCACGGCTACTGGCTTCCCGGCGGCCTTCAGGCGAGAGGCGATAAGAGCATCGACGGCTTCCGGGTCGTCCGAATAGGACAGCGGTCCCAGCTCGAGGCTGCCCGGGCTTAGGTCCAGAACCACCTGGGGAGGAGTCCTCAAGTCGGGCTCGACCACCGGGCCGGCCTGGCTTGGCCCGGTCCTCAGCCAGCGGACCACGGCCGCTGTGGCCGGACAGGGGGGGAGCCCGCAGGCGTCTCTCAGCATATAATAAGCCAGCCGGGGGTTTACCTCCCGCAGCCGTTCCAGGAGCTCCCAGGCGGGTTTTTCACTGATGCGGAGGTAGGCGTTGTCTTTCTCTTTGGAGTGTTGTTCCGCCGAGATGGCGACACTCAAGCACAGCCGCAGGCAAATGAAGCTGAAAAGGCAGGCCAGCTCGTCTTCGGTGAGAGGCAGGACCTCATGGAAGCCGGCCACAACATGGCAGGCCGACTCCAGAGGATCGTCCTTGCCCATCATGACATAAGCCGCGGCCACAGCCGGCTCGACGGCCAGCCAGCCGGAAGCCATGTCCCCGAAGTCGATAATGCCAGTTACCTTCATCCAGCGGCCGAAAAGGTCGGGCAAGGCGTGCCCGACCAGGACGTTATGGTCATTGGCGTCGTTGTAGAGAAGCCCGGTCCGGAGCCTGGGCAGGAGCGGGGAAATATCCTTTTCATACCGGTCTAGGAAGAACTCTACGAGCCTGCGTCGGCCGGGGTCCGGGACAAAAGACAACAGGCGCCGCACGGTCGACGGGCCGTCCCTCATGTCCCATTTGAGCTCCCGGTCCGGGATTTTTCGGCTAAAAGATCCCAAGGCTTTATCGACTGACCCCAGAAGCCGGCCGAGGTCCCTGAGCAGCTCAGGTTTATGTGGTCTCACCTCAGCAAGAAAACGGCCTGGTTGAAAGGTCAGGAGGCGGACGATATTTTCCGTCCCGGACGGAAGGCGGATAGCGGCCAGCGTCTCTCCGGATGTCTGCCGTAAAACCCGGGGCACCCCCAGGCCCGGCGCTCGTTCGGACAGGAAAACAAGCAGGTCGTTCTGAAAGATCAAAAACTCCTTCCGCTCTGCAGCGCCGGAGATCTTGAGCACGTATTGGGCACCGTCGGCGGCCAGAATGTGAAAATTTTGATCCCTTTCGCTTGGAAGTTCGCACGCTTCGCCCTCCAGCCCATAGAGACGGCGGACCAGGTCAAGGGCCTGTTCCCGTGAAAAAGAGGGGCGCGGGGTAGTCATATGGCTTCTATCCTCTGAATTAAATTAACCTATTTCATCAAGAAGGGAAAGTCCGATCTGTGAATAGAATATTGAAATTCCCGGCCGGGGATGGGAGAATACAAAACCTTATGGAGAAAATAAGAACAGTCATGGCCAAAGACCGGAAGGCCTGGCGGTCTTGGCTGGAAAACAACGGAGCTTCGAAAAAAGCGGTCTGGCTCGTATTCTATAAAAAGCACACTGGCAAACCCACCGTATCTTATGAAGAGGCTGTCCAGGAAGCCATCTGTTTCGGTTGGATCGACAGCATCCTGCGGGGGATCGACGACCGGAAGCATGCCCAGAAATTCACACCCCGGAGCGAAAAGACGGTCTGGTCCGAAACGAACGTCCGCCGGGCCGAGCCCAAGACCTTCTCTTATTTCAAGAAACTGGCGCCCTCCCAACAGCGGCCCTATCTCGCCTGGGTGACCAGCGCTAAAAAGGTTGAAACCCGGCGCCGGCGGCTGAAGGAGATGATCCTCAAGCTGAAGAAGGGGGAAGGGCTCGGAATGAAATAAGCTCGGAAATAAAAAAAGGAGGTTTCATCGAATCATGAAGAAAAGCAGTGCGGCTCTCATCATCTTTCTCCTCTGGGCGGCCCTGGGAAATCCTTCCTCGGCGGCCGCCGAGCAAGCTGTCGCTGGGCAGCCCGAAAATCCTTTCTTCAAACTCTACCAGACGGCCTTCAACGTCCCGCCCTTCGGCCTTATCAAAAACGAGCATTTCCTGCCGGCCATCCAGGAAGGGATCA
>JBAVVA010000007.1:0-8228 GCA_049697055.1 Candidatus Aminicenantales bacterium | reverse complement strand
AAGAAGGATTACGTCAAGCGGGTCATCGGCCTGGAGGGCGACAGGCTGGAGATCCGGGACAAACAGGTCTATATCAACGGCCAGCCGCTCGAGGAAAAGTACAAGGTGCATATTTACGGCCGCCTGCTTCTCGACGGCGACAACTACGGCCCAGTGACCGTGCCGGCCGGAAATGTTTTCGTCATGGGCGACAACCGGGATAACAGCGCCGACAGCCGCGTCTGGCGGTTCCTGCCGGTCGATTATATTAAAGGGAAGCCCTGGATCATCTATTTTTCCTATCAGGCGGAGCCTGAGGCCAATCTCAAGACCGGCCTGGGGGATAAACTCAGACGGTTCCTCACCTTCCTGCCCACGGCCCGCTGGAGCCGCCTTTTCCGCCTTATCCGTTAGACGTTCGCCTGCGGCAATTTTGGGAGATAGCGCAAGCATCTCCAATCGTGTGAACCATCGATTAAACAAATGGAGATGCTTGCCTAAATACCCCCTGCTGTTGATGAAATATCCGATTTCCTATATAGTAGCTATCCCTGTTTCGGCTGAACATCAATCGAGGTGAGATGAAGTGAGCACATTCCGGATCGTCCGCTGGCTTTCTTTCCTGGCCGTGGTAGCGGTGGCTCTGTTCTACCCGGTCAACAAAGCCTTGACCGCCCTGCTCATCGGCATCGTCCTGTATGTGCTCCGCGGCGTCCTGCTGTCCCTTTTCTTTGAAAAGAAGGAGAAGGAAGCCAAAGACAAGGGCAAAAATGTGTTCCGGGAAATGTTCGAGCTGGTGGCCGAGACGGCTGTCTTCGTCTTCTTCGTCATGACCTTCATCGTCCAAGCCTTCCAGATCCCCACCGGCTCGATGGAGCCCACGCTGCTGGTGGGCGATTTTCTTTTGGTCAACAAATTCATTCATGCCCATACGGCCCTGCCCCTGGAGAACGTCATCCTGCCCCGGCGGGACGTCAGGCGCGGAGACATTGTCGTCTTCAAGTCCCCGCCGGACCTGAGCAAGGATTTCGTCAAACGGGTCATCGGCCTGCCCGGCGAGACGCTCCGCATCAAGGACAGACAGGTCACTATCGACGACCGTCCGCTCGAAGAGAAGTACAAGGTCCACATTTATCCCAACTACGTCTTGGACGGCGACAACTACGGCCCGGTCACTGTGCCGCCCGGCCACCTTTTCGTCATGGGCGACAACCGGGACAACAGCGCCGACAGCCGGGTGTGGAGGTTCCTGCCTCTCAGCTACATCAAGGGCCGCCCCTGGATCATCTATTTCTCCTACAAAGCGGTTAGCGCTTCTACCCCCGCGCTGTCATCAACGCTTAAGACGACCCTGTTCAAGGAGATTGCTATCCTGGTCAAGGAGGGCCGGGCCCGCCGTTTGTTCCGGACCGTCCACTGAGCCGTAAGGCCGGGGTACGATCCTCATCTCAAGGGAGAGAAGGTCATGGCCCCGGTCAGAGGGCTGGCTTGATGCGGATGTCCTCGTAAGAGGAAATGTAGAAGATAGGATTCTCCGCGGTAAAATCCTTGATGAAGACCTGACTGCGGACAATGCCGTCCATGTCCTTGCCCACCGGCAAGCCCAGCGAGTAGAGAAGGGTGGGGGCCAGGTCGATGACCCTCATGCCTTCGATATTCTTGGCCCGGGCGATATTTTTGCCGTAGAAAAAGATCACTCCCTCGGGCGCAGCGTCGTGGTCGGCCGAAACGCCGGTGCTGCCTGAAACCCAGCCCAGCAGCCTTTTCAAGAAGGGCAGCGGCTCGATTCCGTGCGGGGAATAAATGATCAGGGTCTCATCCTCCTTGAGGGAGGCCAGGTAGCGGCCGACGATCTGGTCGTAGAACTGATAGTACTTTTCGATGACCGTTCCGTACTTGGCCGCCTCTTCGCTGTCCACGCCGCTGTACAAATCGGGGAAGCTGTACTGATAGAAATGGGATTCGACCATGTTCAAGCCGGTCAGCATCAGGGAAAAGATCTGAGGCTGGGCCTGCAGCTTCTGCCGGTAAGCTTCCTCCTCGTACAGGAAATCCTGGCTGAAGGCTTGGCGGGCCGGGGCAAAGATGATGGAGGATTCGGACTGGAGGTCCTTAAACAGCAGGCCAAAGGATGTTTCGGCCTTACGGTCGGGCTCGGGCTTCTGGCCGGGGAGGGGGAGGTCGCGCTTAAGGACAGTCAGGCCGCACTGGGCGAAGACCTGCCACAGGTCGGTGGGCCGGCCGGCCGGTTCGGCCCGGGACAGCTTGAGCAGGCCGGTCCGGCTCAGCTGGTTGAAGAAGATATAGCGGGGGACGACGTCCATCTGTTCCTTGAAATTGTCGAGCTGGTAGGTGAAAGGCGAGAGTTGACGATGCTTGGCCGGCAGCTTGCCGGTGTCGAGCGAGGCGCTCAGCACATAAAGATCATTGGGCGTGAAACCGGACAGCCGGCCCCAGCTTCCTTGTTCCACCAGGAGCGAGAAATTGGAAAGTTTGCCCTCGCTGAGGAGGGGGATGATGAAATCAAAGCTCAACCCTTCCATGCCCAGCAGGGTCAGCTTGGTGGTGATGCGGGGGGCTTCCAGGTTGGCCTGCTTGGCCGGCGGCTGGCGCCTAGAAGCGGGCGGCCGTTCGGAGACAACAAAAGCCAGGCCGGCCAGGAAAAGGAGGGCGTAGCCGCTGAAAAGGAGCGGACTTTTTTTCCACTTGTAAAAAAGGATCGTGACCAGCAAGCCCAGGACGCCCATGGCCAGGAGAATATTCATCTGGGCCAGGAGATGGGTCTGGACAACCGAGTCGAAGAAAGACCGAAAATGGCGGTAGTTCTGCCAAAAAATAATTTGAAAGAGGAAGGTCAACAGGGAAAAGCCCACGGCCAGGAAAGTCGGAGAAATGATGGCGATGGCGTTTTTTTTGGAGGAAAAGAAGTCGAATATGAAGAAAATGGCCAGGGAGACCAGGGCCACGGCCAGGCCGTAGGTGACGAAGAGGAGAAGCGCCAGGCGGCCCAGGAAATCCAGGGGCAGCCGGGCGTTGACGTTTAGCCCGGCGAAGAGCAGGGCCAGGAGAAGACAGAAGAACAGCCCGCACAGCAGAGAGTTGAACAGGGCCTTGAGGAATTTCATTTATTTCAAGCTATCATGATTTATTTAGGTCGGTCAAACGGCCGGGCTATAAGCAATTCTTTTTCGGGGTTGGGAAAGCTTAGAATGGGGTCCTGTCGCGGCTCCTCCGACCTTTTATGCCCCCTTGATTGACCAAGGGGGGAGGGGGATTAATACTTACAATTGAAGTCTTCATTCCTGCTAAATCTCGCAAGGCTCCGGGCGGGTGGACTGTATAGCCGGAGCCGCCTCCCTGCTTTTTTCTATTTATTAACCCCCCAGCACCCTAGGAATTAGGGGGCTCGATGGCGTCTCCGGAAAGGCCGGAGCCCCTCCGCCGCGCCACCCCATTTCGATTTCCGGGCACCCCGAAAAAAGAATTGCTATCTGCATAATCCGTTTGACCTGTCCGGTTGACCGGGCTAGGGGGTCTGGCTTAAGATGACTATTTGATGGATCGACCCACAGGCCGTCCCCTCATCGCCCTGCTGACCGATTTCGGGCTGGAGGATTTTTTCGTCCCCTCCCTTAAAGCCGTCATCCTCAGCCTGAACCCCGAGGCGCGCCTGGTGGACGTCTCCCACTCGGTCCGCTCCTTTGACCTCCGCTCGGCCGCCTTCCTTCTCCAGGCCTGTTTCCGGTTTTTCCCCCCGGGCACGATCTTTCTGGCCATCGTGGACCCCGGGGTGGGCTCGGGCCGCCGCATTCTGGCGGCTGAGACCGAGCGCTACAAATTCATCGCGCCCGACAACGGCCTGCTCAGCTTAGCCCTGGAAGCCTCGTCTGAGCGCCGGGTGCGGGCGGCGGCCGACGCCAGATACTTTTTGACCGAGAGCGCGACAACCTTTGAGGGCCGCGACCGGATGGCGCCCCTGGCCGCCTGGCTGTCGCTGGGAGTGCCGGCGGCCGAGTTCGGCCCCCTGGTCGAAGATTATGTCTCCCTGCCCTTGCCCAAGGCCTATGTCCGGCGCAATGAGATCATCGGCCATGTCGCCTATATCGACAAGTTCGGCGATGTCATCACCGACATCCCGGCCGGCCTGCTGCCGCTCGCTCCGGGGGGCGGCCGCTCTCCCAGCCTGAAGCTCACCGTGCGCAAGAGGACGATCATCCGGTTCCGTGAGTATTACACCCAAGGCGCCCGGGGCGATTTGTTTTTTCTGGTGGGAAGCCTTGGCTTGCTGGAGATCGCTCAACGCGAGGGATCGGCCGCTTCGGCGCTGGCCGTCGAGCTGGGGGATGTGGTCGTAGTTGAAACAGGTTTGTAGAGTGAGGCGGTTATGAAGCGCAGTCCAACCCGTCCCCAGCCGCCGGCCGCCGGCCGTCCGGCCCAGCCTCCGCCTGTAGCCGCCGGCGTCGGCCTGGAGAGCCTGGAAGGAACGATCGAGCTGATCACCTTCTACAACACGGACAACGGCTATACCGTCTGCCGTTTCGTCCTGGATGACGGAACGAGCCTGACCGTCGTCGGCTCCTTCCCCCCGCTCTCGCCGGGGGAGCGCCTCAAGGTCTCCGGCCGCTGGGAGGTCAACAACAAGTATGGCCGCCAATTCAAGGCCGAGGCCGTTATCCCCCTCCTGCCCGCTTCGGCCGCGGGCGTAGAGAAATTTCTTTCCTCGGGCCTGATCAAGGGCATCGGCCCGGTCCTGGCCCGCCGCATCCTGAAGAAGTTCGGCTCCCAGACTTTGGACCTGCTGGGACGCGATCCCGGCCGGCTGCTCGAAGTTTCGGGCGTGGGGCAGGCCAAGCTGGCCGAAATCAAACGCTCCTGGGCCGAGCATCGGGATATCCGCGACCTCATCATCTTTCTCCAGGAACACAACGTCTCGACCAGCCTGGCCACCAAGATCTACCGTCAATATGGGCAACGGTCCTATCAGGTGCTGCGCTCCAACCCTTATCAGCTCTGCCTCGACATCTGGGGTATCGGCTTTAAAACGGCCGACCAGATCGCCCTGAAGCTGGGGTTGGACCCCGCCTCGCTAGAGCGGGTCAAGGCTTTCTTGCTCTATCTGCTGGAAAAGGATAACGAGCAGGGGCACATCTTTTCTTACCAGGCCGACCTGGAGGCGGCCTGCCTCTCGGAACTCGGCGCCGAGGCGGACCGGGTGGCCGAAGCGCTGGCCGCGCTGCGCGAGTCCAAGAGCATCGTGGTCGAAACGACCGACCAAGGTTCGGCCGTCTATCTCCCCTTCCTCCATCACGCCGAGGAGGAGGTGGTCAGGCTCATCCAGGAACTGGCCGACTCGCCTTCGCTGGCCCCGCCTTTCGAGGTGGACCCGGTCCTGGCCGAGGCGGAGAAGGACGCCGGGCTGAGTTTTTCCGAAGCCCAGCGCCAGGCCATCCGACAGGTCTTCCGGAAGAAGATCCTGGTCATTACCGGCGGGCCGGGCACTGGCAAGACAACCATCATCAAGGCCGTGGCCGAGATCTACCGGCGCTGGGGCCGCCCCCTGCTCCTGGCCGCGCCCACCGGCCGGGCGGCCAAGCGGCTCAGCGAGACCACGGGCGGCGAGGCCAAGACGCTTCATCGTCTCCTGGAGTACACCCCCAAAGCCGGCAGCTTCAAGCGCAATGAGCGGCGGCCGCTGGCGGGCGAGGCCCTGGTGGTGGACGAGTTCTCCATGGTCGACCTCACTCTGCTCTATCAGCTGTTGCGGGCCGTCCCGGCCTGGATGCGCCTGGTATTCGTGGGAGACAAGGACCAGCTCCCCTCGGTCGGTCCGGGCAGCCTGCTGCGGGACATCATCGCCTCGGAGAGAGTGGCCGTGGTTCGCCTCGACGAGATCTTCCGGCAGGAGAAGGACAGCCTCATCGTCCTCAACGCCCACCGCATCAATCAAGGCCAGTCCCTTCTCTATCCTCCGCGCGGGGACAAGGACGCCGACTTTTATTTCCTCCGCCAGGAGAGCGAGGAGGGCGTCTTCAAGACCATTGTCACCCTGGCCTGCTACAGCGTGCCCCGCAAGCTCGGCTTGCCGGCCCTGTCGCCCGACATCCAGGTCATCAGCCCCATGTACCGAGGCTTGGCTGGTGTGGACCGTCTGAACGAAGAGTTGCAGAAGCGGCTCAACCCGGCCCGCGAAGGGCTGCGCGCGGGGCTGCGGGAGTTCAGGATCAACGATAAGGTCATGCAGGTTCGCAACGACTACGAGAAAGATGTTTTCAACGGGGACATCGGCCTGGTTTGCGGCCTGGACCGGGCCCGCTATCGGTTGTTCGTGGATTTTGATGGCCGCCAGGTTTCCTACGAGAAGGAAGAGCTGGCCGACCTCACCCTGGCCTACGCCGTTTCGGTCCACAAGGCCCAGGGCAGCGAATACCAGGCCGTGATCATGCCCCTCATGACCCAGCATTTCATCATGCTGCAGCGGAACCTTTTCTACACGGCCCTGACCCGAGCTAAGAAACTGAGCATGATCGTCGGCTCGGCTAAGGCCCTCTACATCGCCATCAAGAACGACAAGCCGGTCAAGCGCAACAGCCTTATCCGGGACAAGCTTAGCCTGACGGCGCCCCGGATCATCCTGCCCTGAAGGCCGATCAGCACGATTCTCTGCTTCCCGAATTGGCAAAGAGCCGTTTTTGGAATAATATTATGGACGAAGAATCTGGAAGGAGGAAATCGTGAAAAAACTGAAACTCCCTCTCATCCTGGGGATGATCCTCATGGTCTCGGTTGTCTTCGGCGCCGAGACTTTCATGGTCAAAGTTCGGAGCACGGCCCTGCGCTCCGGCCCGCAATTTTTCGCCTCTACGGTCATCGCCCTCAAAGCCGGGGACGGCCTGCTCCTGGTCAGCCGCCAGGCGGACTGGATCCAGGTCAAGACCTCGGCTGGCCAAACCGGCTGGATCCATCAAAGCGCGGTCGAACCCAAGAAGATCGACATCCTAGCCTGGGGAAAGGGGACCAAGACGCAAGCTTCGGCCAACGAAGTGGCCATGGCCGCCAAAGGCTTCAACAAGCAAGTCGAGGACAGCTACAAGGCCAAGAACAAGAACATCAGTTTCGTCTGGGTAGATAAGATGGCCCTCATCGCCGTCACTCGGGCCGACCTCCGGGCCTTTCTCCAGCAGGGCAAGCTGGGCGCTTCGGGAGGGTCCAAATGAGAGCCCGGACGCTTCTGTCCCTTTCCCTGGCCGTTGCGGTCGCCGGCCTAGTATTGGCTTCCTGCGCCACCTTAAAGAAGGGGGGGGATCTCCTGACTGAGGAGAACCTGACCAAGGTTGGAAAAGTGGCCACGGTCGTCCGCAACACGTTTGCCGATATCACCGAGGAGGAAGAATATTACATCGGCCGCTCGGTGGCCGCCCTCATCCTGTCGCGCTACAACGTCTATAACAACGAGCCGCTGAACCGCTACGTCAACATTGTCGGGAATGCCGTAGCCGTCTTCTCCTCGCGGCCGGAAATCTTCGGCGGCTATCACTTCCTGGTGCTCGACTCAACCGAAATCAACGCCATGGCCGCTCCGGGCGGGTTCATCTTCATCACCCGCGGCCTGCTCCGGGAGTGCAAGGATGAAGAGATGCTGGCCTCGGTCCTAGCTCACGAGGTCGGCCATGTGGCTTCCAAGCACGGCCTGCAGTCCATCAAGAAGTCGCGGCTCATCGATGCCTTCAAGCTGCTGGGCCATGAAGTGGCCAAGAAGTACACGCCGGCGGAGCTGAGCCAGTTGACAGCCGTTTTTGAAGGCGCCCTGGGCGACATTGCCGGGAGCCTCATCGAGCGCGGCTACGACCGTAAGTACGAGTATGAAGCCGACGGCCTGTCGGTAAAGTTCGGCCTGGCCACCGGCTACAACCCTCAGGGCTTGGCCGATTTCCTGAAGAACCTGGAGGCGCTTGAAACCAAGGACAAAGGCCTGGGTTGGTTCAAAACTCATCCCCGCCCCGAGGACAGGCTGGCCAAGGTGGCTAAGCTGATTTCCGGGCAGAAGACGCTCCCGCTCCGGGATAAAGTCCGGCTGGCCCGGTTCAAACAGAATTTCAAGGGCTGAATGTGTCGGTCGGCAGCCGGTGCTTTTTTTTGACTTTCCATTCAAAAAGAGGAGGGGTCCTGTCACGGCCGACCTTTTTTGCCCCCTTGATTGTCCAAGGGGGAAGGGGGATTAATATTTGGCTAAGTTTCGTTCCTGTTCTCAC
>JBAVVA010000006.1:0-1716 GCA_049697055.1 Candidatus Aminicenantales bacterium | reverse complement strand
GTCCTCGATGTTGCCCATGAGCCGCAGGCGGTCCGGAGTAGTGACACCGGCGCCCTGGTCCTCGTTGTCGGTGCCCTCGAAGGAATACATAGCAAATTCCTGGGGGAGGCCGGCGCCGGCCATCCGGACGTCCCGGGAGATGAGGAACATGGAGGTGCGGACGTCGTGCTGGATCTCGGCATACTGCTGCTGGTCCACCGCGACCTTGTTGCTCCGCGAATAGAGCTCCAGGGCAGCGAGGATGGCGATGAGCATGACCGCGCTCCCGACAAGGAGCTCGATGAGGGTGAACCCCTTCTCCGCCCGGGTCCGCCGGTCTGTCCTTATGACGAAGTTCTTGACCATGGGATCACCTGCCGATGACGGTATTGATCTGGGCTTGGACATGATGCCGTTCGGGGTCGGCAAGGAGCTGGGCGACCGGTGTGTTGCGCTCGGCCGCGGGAAAGACCCAGACTCTGATGTCGAAGATCTCTCCGTTGGGCGTTACCCGGGTGAGCCGCCGGAAGTCCGTGGTCCCGTCCGCGTTCAAATCGACGGCTTCATCGCCGGACTCTCCCCGCGCCACCGAGGGGAAACCGCTCATTTCCGATTCGGTCAGACTTCGGAGGTAATCGATGTTCTGCTGGGCCAGGAAGGTGGCGTTGCTGATCTCGCTGGAGCGGAGGTTGTTCATGACACTCATGGTGAAGAGCTGGGCCAGGCCGATGAGGACGGTGCCGATGAGCGCGATGCCCACCAGCACTTCGATCAGGGAAAAACCGTTTTTCATGTTCTTCCGGTCAACCATGATTTCACCCGCTCGTGGACTTCACGTACCGGAGGGAGCCGCCCGCGTAAACGATGATAGTCCGCTGGTCGGGTTGCCGGCTGACCTTCAGCTTGGCGCTCTCCAGGACGATGCTGTTCAGGGTCGTGACGAAATCCGAGATCATTCCCATGGCGGAGAAGGTCACGGTCTTGGCGGCCGGGAGGTTGAGGGTCAGCGTGAACTTGTTTGAGATCGATTTCGGGATGGATCCGTGCATCGTGGCCCAGGTGCCGTCAGGCGCCTGCCTCTCGATCGCGAAGAACCAGGGGCCGGTGGTGTTGGAAAAGCGGATCCGGTGGTTGATCCTGGTCTTGACGGCCTGGAACTTGGCCACCTGCATGCTGGATTGGATGTCCCTGGCCGTGTTCTCCAACCCCCTCGTTTCGAGCGAATTCATGATGCTCGGATAGGAAATGACCATGAGTATGCCCATGATCCCGACCACGACGAGGACCTCGATAAGCGTAAAGCCCCGGTTTGTATGGTTCATGAAAGCCCTTCCTGTACTTTCATGTTACTATGAACAGCCTGCTTTTCCAAGATAAATGTGACCTCCCATCCGGCGGCTTTTCCACCGGTCGTATAATACGCCTCCCCGACCCCGGGCCCAAACCCCCTTTGAGATGATACGGGGGGGGATTTTGGGCCCCGAGGGGCGAGCCTCCCGGGGCTCCGGCGTCACCCCTAAAAGCTAGCCTCTGTCTTCACGGCTGCGGCCGTCCAAAATTAGCACGGGTAATTCCGGACAGCCGTGTAGCCGTGAAAGCATCTCTTTTCTTGTGATTGAATCAATAAGGGCCAAATTCTTACCGGGCGGCACTGGATGCCGCCCGTAAGCCCCCGTAGCGGAGGGGGGACCCATGTCCTATGAAGGCTATCTCGGCGACGCGCCCGAGACTCTGTTC
>JBAVVA010000005.1:0-5171 GCA_049697055.1 Candidatus Aminicenantales bacterium | reverse complement strand
CGATAAAGAACACGTTCTCCTTGCGCTCGCGGAGGCGGCGCATAAAGTAGGGCAGCCAGTGGGTGCCGAAGGGCACGTAGGCCCGCACCCGGTAGCCCTCCCCGGCCAGCTTCTGCTGGGTCTTGTTGCGAATGCCGTATAGGAACTGGAACTCGAACTTGTCCGGCCCTATCTTGTTGGCGGCCACATATTCTTTGGCCCACTTGATGAGCTTGGTGTCGTGGGTGGCCATGGCCGGATAGACGCCGTTTTTGAACAGCATCTCCGACAGTTTGATGAAGTTGGCCCGGATGTCCTTCATCTTCTTAATTGCCACTTCCTTGGGCTCCTTGTAGGCGCCCTTGCACAGCCGGACCTTGGCTTTGATCTTGTTGATGTCCTGGATGTCTTTCTCCGAACGGCGCAGGTAGGCCTGGACCACGATGCCCGTGTTGTCGAATTTTTTCCTCAAGCGATAGAAGAGGTCGAGGGTGCCCTGGGTGAGGGCCGAGCCCTCCATGTCGATGCGCACGAACCGCTTGCTCTTCTCGGCTTTGCCGATGATCTTGATCATGTTCTGGAAGCAGTACTCGTCGTCGATGTCGAGGCCCATCTGGGTGAGCTTCAGGGAGATGTGGGCTTCGCTCTTGACCTTGGCCAGAGTGTCCAGGAGGTCGAGGTAGTCCTGGACGGCCTTGTCCGACTGGGCGCGGTCCTGGACGGCTTCGCCCAGGATGTCCAGGGTGGCCATGATGCCTTTGCCGCGCAGCCGGTCGACCTGCTTGAGGGCCTCGTCCGCGGTTTCACCGGCGACGAAGCTGCGGGCCATGCGGGTCATGAGTTTCATGGGTATGACTCCTTCTATGAGTTCGGATAATATCTAAGGGCTTATCTTACATGTTTTGAGAGGGATTTCAAGACTCTTAAATGGGGGACACAAGACCCATTTACCTTTTTTTTCTGCCCTATTTTGAAGGTTTTAGTTTGATGATGATCTGTTCAGCAAGGACCTCGAAAAACGATTTCATATCGGCAAGCCTGAGAGGCTTGATCATTTCAGGAAGGGCGCTGAGATTCCGGACTTCGCGCAGCATTCCGGCAAAATAGAATTCTGTGAAGCCGCCGTCTTTTTCCTTGGCCAGTGTCATTAAATTGGAGATTTCGTATTCCTTGTGAAGAAGGAAATACAGATCGACAAAATCTTTCCCCGCCGCCCGGCTGAATAAGGCTGTCACTTTGTTTACGGCGATATTCAATTCAGAATCGACGATGATCTTCCCGAATTTTTGGTGAACTCCGAATTGCGGACCGACCTCTCGAACAAGGTCGATTTTAAGAACTGGCTCCGAACTCCTGGTCAAGTAAATGGGACGAAAATCTAATGATTTGACTCCGGGAGATAAGCTGCCCCCGATTCCTTTGGATATCTCATCAACCTGAGAGCCGGCCAATTCCAGCGCTTCAGCTTTTACCGTGAATAGGTCTAAGTCTTCACTGCGCCGGTGATTCAGGTAGAACTCAGCCAGCGCCGTTCCGCCTGTCAGAAAAAAGTCCTTGCTCCAGGGCGGGGCGAAAAAAGACTCTAGAAAATCGCGCTGAAGAGGCGTTAAAAGGCTAGGTTCGGCCATGCTCCCAGACCTCCATGGCCCATTCCCAGGTCGGCCGCAACTCGCGCCTTATGCGGCGATGGATTTTCGGCCATTGTTTTCTAAGTTCTTGAAGCGTGAGATATTGCCAGATTTCATCCCACCGGCAGCGCTCGAGAATTCGAACCATCATTTGGATTTTCTGGTATTCGTTATCTCCCTTTAAAATCCGCCGCACGTCTTCGTCGGTTTGGGCAGTATCCCAAAGAAAATAGGGACGTGGCGCTGGCGACTTGAGAGCTTGTTTCACGGTATCATTTTAAAAGCGGTTGAACAGGCTGTCAAATGGAATGAAGGCGTCCGTGTTTTTTGAAGCCTAGATGGTTTACCCCCGGCCGTTTTTTTGATATCGTGTAAACCTTTAACCTCATGCCAAACGTCCTGTCCTTTCTTTTTTCCCGCAACCGGCCGCGCTTGAGCTACGTTTACAGCCAGGACTACTGGATGTGGCCGGCGGGCAAGCACGTCTTCCCGGTGAAGAAATACCGCATCCTCCACGAGAGGCTGGCGGCCAGGGGCGCTCGCCGGGAGGATTTCCTCAAGCCGCAGCCTCCGCCGGATAAGGACCTGCTTCTGGTCCATACGCCCAAGTACATTCAAAAGTTGAAGACGGGAGGCCTGTCGCCGACCGAGGTCATGACCTTGGAGCTGCCCTTCTCGACCAACCTGGTTAAGTTTGCCTGGCTAACCGTGGGGGGGACCATCCTGACCGCAGAAGAGGCTCTGCGCAAGGGTCTGGCCTTCCACATCGGCGGCGGGTTCCACCATGCCTTCCCCGACCATGGCGAGGGATTCTGCCTTCTGAACGACGTGGCCGTGGCCTGCCTGAAGCTCAAGGTTCAGGGCCGGATCGGCAAGGCCATGATCGTGGACTGCGACCTTCATCACGGCAACGGCACGGCGGCCATCTTTGCCAAGGAGAAGTTCGTCTTCACCTTCTCCATCCATCAGATGGATGTCTATCCCGCGGAGAAGCCACGCGGCACGGTCGATATAGGGCTGTGGGCCGGCGACGGCGACCAGGAATACCTGGCCGCCCTGAACTCGTACATCCCCCGCATCTATCTGGACTTCGCGCCCGACATCATTTTCTATCTGGCCGGGGCCGACCCCTACCAGGGCGACCAGCTGGGCGGACTCAAGCTGACCAAGGAAGGGCTCAAGGAGCGGGACCGCCTCATCATAGAGAACGCGCGGCGGCTGCGCATCCCCGTGGCGGTTGTCCTGGCGGGCGGCTATGCCTCCGAGCTGGACGACGTGGTGGACATCCACCTCAACACCGCCGTCGTAGCGGGCAGGGCCCTGCGCCGGTTCAGCTGAAGTCGAACAGACTCTTGGGCCGGCGGCCGGCCCTCAATGGTCCTAATCGGGCCGGCGAATCTTTCAGCCGTTCTTCGTCTCGGACTTGAGCCAATCCAGGTAGGCTTGGGAGCCGAGCTCCACGGGCAAGGCGATGAGCTCGGGCACCTGGTAGGGATGGACCGCCTTCAGGGCCGCCTCGAGCTTGCCGAAAAGTCCACGGCGGGTTTTGATAAGCAGGACGTATTCACTTTCTTCGCAGATTTTTCCCTGCCACCAGTAGAAGGACCGGGAGGCGGGGGTGACTGTGACGCAGGCCGCCAGGCGCTTCTCGACAAGAAGGCGGGCGATCTCCTGACCCTTGGCCTCGTCGGGCACCGTGGTCAGGGCTAGAATGAACTCTGTCATTCCTGCAGGAAGACATGGGAGAAGACTTTGGCGTCGCCCAGCATATTGTCAATAAGGCAGTATTCGTTCGGCCCGTGGAGGGTCTCGTCGAGCTTGGACCAGCAGGCGGCGCTGAACCCGGCCCGCCTGAAGATGGCCGCCACCGTGCCGCCCCCGACACCCTTGGCCTGGCCCTTGATGTGATAGACCTCCAGGATGGCCTTCTTCAGGGCCTGGACGACCGGTGCCCGCACGGGCGTGGGCGGAGCAGCCGCCGCTTTCTGCACTTCCTCAATTTTGACCTTGACCTTGAATTTCCGTTCGACCCGGCCAACCAGAGTTTTGACCTCGTTGAGGATATCCTCCAGCGGATACTTGGGCAGGATGCGGCTATCCATGTAGAAGACGTCCTCACCGGGTATGGTGTTGATGTTGGGAACGTTGGGCTCTTTCTTGGTCGGCTCGAAGGTGGACAGGGGCGGGTCGAAGAGCGGGTTGGCCAGGGGAAAGGCCTTGTAAAGTTTTTCCAATTCGGTCACCAGGAAGCTGGCCGCCTTGAAGCTGTTGATGCCCTTTTCCGGCGTCGAGCCGTGGGTCTGCTTGCCCTGAGTCTTGAATTTCAGCCAGAGGATGCTCTTCTCGGCCACTTCGATGAGCGTGCCGTCGGGGCTGCCCGCGTCGGGGACGATGATCAGGTCCTCTTTATGGAAAACCCTGGAGTTGTCCAGGACATAGCCGATGCCCTTGTTGCTGCCCGTCTCCTCGTCGGCCACCAGGACCACCCCCAGGTCGTAGGGAGGCTGGAGGCCCTCATCGCGGAAGGCTTTGACGGCGAAGAGAGAGGCGACCAGGTCCTGCTGGTTGTCTTCGGTGCCCCGGCCGTAGATTTTGCCGCCCTCCACCCAGGCCTTGTAGGGGTCGCCCCGCCATTGGGACAGTTCGCCCGGCGGCACGATGTCCATATGGGTCATGATCCATATGGTCCGGGAGGAGCTGCGACCCCTGTTCCAGGCCAATATGTTGGGCCGGTATCCGGCCGGCGCCTCCAGGTCGGGGGCTTTGAGGAGAGAGATGTCCTGGAAGCCGTTGCGTTTCAGGAAGTCCAGGAGGAACTCGGCCTTTTTCACTTCGCCCTCGCCCCCGCTGGAGGGAGCGATGGCCGGCAGGGCGCAAAGCTTGATCTGGAGGTCGATCATTTCATCGCGAAAGGAATCAATCCGCTTGGCGATTTTTTCGAATTGGGTCATGGAGCGCTCCTCTCTCGCGCACCATGATAACATTCGGCCCCCGCGGAGGCAAGCCGGCCAAGTCGAAAAGGCCTGGGAGTGGGCCTCGGCGCCTTGCCGCGGTTTTTCACGCCGCGGATTCTCCGACCTCTCCGGAGACACCAACCTTTCGCCCCCTTTATTGCCAAAGGGGGCTCTGGGGGATTAAGTCAATTTTAGTTCTAAGTTGGAGGTGTCTCCGGAATTAACTCGGCGGCTGCGTAACTCGCTTCCTACGGAAGCTCGGACATACTCGCCGGCCGGCAAGGATATACCAGATTCCCTCGAAACCCATCGATTCCGGGCTAAACCGCTCATGGCGCCTCAGCCCACCTCCCAGGCCTATTCTTCGACAGTGGCAAGGTGTCATATTGGCAGTACGCATATCTCTTAGTGTGCTAAGCGGTTAAAGGGCTTGGATTTTGACCTCTCTCGCTGGCCGGATTTTTCACGCCCCTCCTTCGACCTCTCCGGAGATGCCATCGAGCTCCCCCCTATTTCCCTAGGGGGGTTGGAGGGGTAAATGAATTTAAGAGAAAGAGGCAAGGCGTCTCCGGCATGATTTTGCGGGCTGCGCAACTCGCCCTCCTTCGGA
>JBAVVA010000004.1:0-7848 GCA_049697055.1 Candidatus Aminicenantales bacterium | reverse complement strand
ATTATCAGGTGCCCCGGATAAAGAATTGCTTCTCCTTTAAAATGCTTTCTTGACTAAGCAAGTGCTTGTGTTATTATTTTGCTTCCTGAAAATCACGGAGTGAAATAAAGAATGTCCGGAGAATCGTCGGAAGGCCTGCCCCTAGAAATCACACCCGCAGACCGGGGGTTTCGTCTGCTGGACCAGGCTCGGCTGCGGCAGGGGGTGACCGTTCGGGACGACCAGCATGAATTTTCCTGGCTGCTGGATGCGGCCCAAACTGCACGCCGGAAGGGCAAGCGGTTCCGGCTGGTGGATTCGGGAAAGCTCGATGTTTTCAGCCTGGAATGGCTGGGCCGGGCCGGCGCCGACCTCTACACCGCCGATGATGTCCGGGCCGATGTGGCCGCTCTGGCGCGGATTCAAAAAGCGGGCCGCCCCACGGGAGCCTGGACGGTCTTCTTCCAGTACGGAGAAATCGGCGATGAGGGGAGTGCGGGAAGTCTGACCCTGGAAATGATTAAAGAGCTGGTCCGCAGCGGAATCGATCTTCATATTTCAAATAAGGACAGGCCGCGCGACCCGGCTCTTTTAGTCGATATCAAAGCAGGACAAAGGGCCGGCCGAGCCGAGATGGTTTATTATCATCATGGCCGGCTTTTCAAGGAACTCGAGAATTTGGTTGAGGCCGGCCTGTGGGTTCATGTATCGGAGGCAGACCTCGACCTCAGCGCAGATCAGGCTTTGCTTGAAGATATCAGCCGGGCCGGCCGCCGGCGCGGAGGCGGGCTGGTTGTTCATGTGGAAAAGGGTTTGCCGCGGACAAGTCTTGAAGATATCCGATGGGCGGGCGCTTATTTGATCATGAATATCCCCTCCGGCTCCGGATTTTCCGGGCGGCCGCTTCCGCCGCGCGCTTTCTATCTGGATACAACATTTCTGCTCTAGGAAAAAATCCATCAAAATAGTAGGGTACGTCTGGGGAAGGCGATTCGGCCGCCTCATTTCCTGACAGGTCCGAGGCGCGTCGGCTAATATTCATGTTCGCCACTAGGAATGGTGTTCACTTTTTGTGTCAACCCAAAAAAAAGTATAAAAAAGGTATTGACAAAAGGAAAAAATAGTTTATAGTTTGAATTAAAGATATTTGAAATTTGAGAGAAAGATTAACAGGGCCACTAAGCAAAGCGAGGGGACATACAAGAATCGTGCCATGAAAGTCGCATTGCTCTACAGTTCGAAAAACGGGATGGCCGCGTCGCTTTATTCCTCAAAGTCCGGCGAGAATTGGAGCGAAGAAGACGCCGAGCCTCCACTCGATATGCTCGCTGAATGCGACTCGGACGAGACCATTCAAGCGATCAGCCGAGCGCTCAGCGAGAAGCACCAGGTTTTCCCCATAGAATCCGACGACCAGGCTTACGGCCGTCTTCGTCAAATAAGGCCCGACCTCGTCTTCAACATTGCCGAACGATTGTACGGGCCCAGCCGCGAGTCGCATGTTCCCGTCCTGTGCGAGATATTGGGGATTCCCTATACAGGCTCCGACCCTCTGACTCTGGGAATTTGTCTGGATAAGTCGCGGGCTAAGGAGATCCTGACTTGCCACGGCATCCCCAACCCGCCATTCTGGCTGGCCGACCCGGGTTCCGCTCTGCCTAAGAACATTGCGCTGCCGGCCATCGTCAAGCCTTTGTATGAAGGATCGAGCAAGGGTATTAAAGACAACTGCGTGGTTCGGACCGAGAACGAGCTGGCCGAACGAGTGGCCGAGATCACCGGCCGCTACAACGAATCGGTCATCATCGAGAAGTTCCTCGGCGGCCGCGAGTTCACGGTGGGTGTGCTGGGCAACCATCCGCACTATGAAGTTCTGCCCATCGTCGAGATCGACCACAGCCTTCTGCCCTCCGGCGCCAACCCCATTTATTCCTATGAGGCCAAGTGGGTGTGGGACACCCCCCAGAACCCGCTGCCCATTTTCCGCTGCCCGGCCGATATCCCCCAGGCGCTGGCCGGCCGGATCGCCGACCTGGTGAAGAAGGCCTGCCGCGTCCTGCGCATCCGGGACTGGTGCCGGGTCGATGTCCGGCTGGACGAGCGGGACGAGCCCCACATCCTGGAGCTCAACCCCTTGCCCGGGATCCTGCCCAACCCCGAGGAGAATTCCTGCCTGCCCAAGGCTGCCCGAACGGCGGGATACACCTATTCCGGCCTGATTCTTCGCGTGGCGGCCGAAGCGGCCGGACGGTACGGGCTGAACCATGAATAACGGCAAGCCTTTGGTCGGCGTCGTCTATGAGGTCTTCGTCCCCAACCCCAAGGCCGACATGAGAGAGCTGTCCCAGGAGACGGTGGAGGAAATGGCCCGGGAAGTGTATGAGGCCGTGCTGGAGCTGGGCTATCCGGCCGTCCTTATTCCGGTCAAGGAAAGTTTCCTGGGTTTCCTGCGCCGCATCCACGAAGTCAAGCCCGACGTGGTCATCAACCTTTGTGAAAGCTTCAACGGCACCACCAACCTGGAGTCTAACGTGGCCGCCATCTACGAGCTGTTGCGAATCGACTTCACCGGCAACGTCATGAGAGCCCTCAGCCTGTGCCAGGACAAGTTTAAGGCCAAGGCCGTGCTGGCCTCCCACGGGCTGCCCACACCCGCCTGCCGGCTGATCACCACCGCCGACGAGCCCATAGACCTCAAGTTCCCGGTCATCGCTAAGCCCAACTGCGAGGACGCCAGCATGGGCGTGACGCCCCAGTCGGTCGTCCGCGATGAAGAGTCGCTGCGGCTGCTCATCCGGAGCATCCTGGCCCGCTTCGTGCCGCCGGTCCTGGTCGAAGAATTCATAGACGGCCAGGAGTTCAACGTGGCCATCCTGGGCAGTGACGAGCCGCGGGCCCTGCCTGTCTCGGAAATTGACTTCTCGGCCATGCCCAAGGAACTGCCCCGCATCATCAGCTACGAAGCCAAGTGGTTCGAGAACCATGAGCTGTACATCAAGACCCCGCCCATCTGTCCGGCGCCCATCGATGACGACCTCCGGCGGAGGCTGCAAGATTATGCCCTGCGGGCCTTCCAAGTGATGGGCTGTCGCGATTACGCGCGGGTGGATTTCCGCATGGACAAGCGGGGCCGCCTGTTTATCCTCGAAGTCAACCCCAATCCGGACATCAGCCTCAACGCTGGCTATGCCCGGGCCTTGAAGGCGGCCGGGATCGACTACGGACAATTTTGGAAACAGATGATCCACAACGCCTTGCACAGGAGCGGAACGAATGGTTCGGCCCATGGCCCGGCGAGATAAGGAAGCGGTGATGGATATTCTGCGACAGACGTCCATGTTCACCCCGCCGGAGCTCGCCGCAGCCGAGGAGGTTGTGGACGACTACCTGGACCATCCGGAACGGGAAGATTATGTTTTAGCCGTTTGGGAGGAGGGCCGCCGCCTGGAGGGCTACGTCGCCTACGGCCCGACCCCGCTCACCGAAGGCACTTACGATCTTTATTGGATCGCCGTCTCGCCCGGCCGACAGGGTTCGGGCCTGGGCCGGCGTCTGATGGATTGGGTGGAGGGCCGCCTCCGGGAATCCGGGGGGCGGCTGCTTCTCATCGAAACTTCTTCGCAGCCCAGCTACGAACCGACGCGAAGGTTCTACCTGCGGCTCGGCTATAAGGAAGCGGCGCGCATCGCCGATTTCTACCGGCCCGGCGATGACCGGGTCACCTACGCCAAATATTTCGGGTAAAGGAGATCGGGACAGAAATGGAAGAGTGGCAACAAATCTTGCGGGATAGCTTGAAATCTCCTGAAGAGATCGCGGCGTACTTCCATCTCAACCAGGACGAGATCAAAAAAGTCAGCCAAGTTTTTCGGGCCCAGATCACGCCCTACTTTGCGGGCCTCATCAAGCACAAGAAGGACCCTCTCTACCGGCAGGTCGTGCCGGATACGGCTGAGCTCAAAGAGAACAGCGGGATGCTGGATCCCCTGAGCGAGGATTCGGACTCGCCCGTGCCCGGTGTCATCCACCGTTATCCCGACCGGCTGCTGTTCCTGGTTTCTCCCGCCTGCGCCTCCTACTGCCGCTTCTGCACGCGCAAGCGCACGGTCGGCCAGCCGGACAAGATCGGCCTCCGCCATCTGGAAGAGGGCCTGCGCTACATCCGGGAGCAGCCCAAGGTTCGGGACGTCATCATCTCCGGCGGCGACCCGCTGATGCTGAGCGACGAAAGGCTGGAACATGTCCTCAGCTCGCTGCGGGCCATCCCCCATCTGGAGATCCTGCGTATCGGGACCCGCGTGCCCTGCTTCCTCCCTCAGCGCATCACGCCCAAGCTGGTGGCCACGCTCAAGAAGTACCATCCCCTCTACATCAACGTCCATTTCAACCACGCCGACGAGATCACCGACCAGGCGGCCAGGGCCCTGGGCCTGCTGGCCGACGCGGGCATTCCCCTGGGCAACCAGACCGTGCTGCTCAAGGGCGTCAACGACAGCCCGGAAGCGATGAAGAAGTTGATGCACCGGCTGCTGGTCGTCCGGGTCAGGCCCTACTACATCTACCAGGCCGATTACGTGAAGGGAACCGAACATCTGCGAACCACGGTGGAGAAAGGGCTGGAGGTCATGGAGTCGCTGCGCGGCTGGACCTCGGGCCTGGCCGTTCCCTACTACGTCATCGACTCGCCGGGCGGCGGGGGAAAGATCCCGCTTCTGCCGAACTACGTCCAATCCATCAACGAGCGGGAAGTGGTGATGCGCAACTATGCCGGCGAGCAGTTCGTCTATCCGCAGACCCGAACCCGGAAGCGGCCGGCGGTGCACCCCTGCCTGCCGGTGACCAACCCTCTGTAAGGCCGCCGGGCCGAGCTCAGTTGAATCCTTCCAGGTAGCGGCCGAGCCCCGTCTTTTTCACGATGGCCAGCGCTTGCTCCGCGCTGAGGCCCTTCTGCAGCTTGAGTGATTCCAGGATGCGGATGATGGAGAGGGCTACCTCTGCCGTCTGGCCGGCCTCTCGGGGATTTTCCTTGAAATAGCGGATGGATTCGAAGAGCACCGCGTTGGCCTCTCCGTAGGTGATGGGCTGGCGGGTGCCGGATAACTTCACCCAGGCCGGCCTGGCCAGAACATCATTGACGTGGCTCTGGATGAGATAGGTGGCCCGTCCGATGAGCTTGAGGTTCGAGGGGCTGACGTTGGTCATGGTGTTGCCGATGACCCGGCCCAGTTTGGCCATGACCGCTGTGGAGTGAGCGTTGAGCAGCATCTTCAAGCCGATGTGCTGGTCGAGGAGGAACGGGTCGTCGGCCGAGGGGAGGCCCAGGCTGATGGTGACGACCCGGCCCTCCCGCCCCTCCAAATCCCGGACGAGGTTGCGGACCTCGTCGGCAGGGACACCGGGAGCTCGGCCTCCGGTTTCGAGGAGGACGAGACGGGCTCCCTTGGCCAGGAAAAGCCGGCCGAACCCGAGGAAGGGCGAATCCTTCTTGGCCAGCCCCGTTTCGTCCGAGGAAAGGACAACCACGACCCCCAGGTCGCCCGGCTTAGGGCCGCGCCGGCTGATGTTCGGCTCGGCGAATGAAAAATCGTAAAGGTTTTGCTGGTTGTCTCCCGCCTTCTTCAGGCTCTCCAAAGCCTTGACCCTGAGGAAAGGGTCGTCGATCTCCTCCTCGAACGGCTTCCGGTAGAAACTCTCGGCCAAGCCGCGGAAAGGACGTTCCAGGAACGCCCTCCAGGCTTCTTCCTTCGACGATGCCGGCGTCCAGACCTGGATCCAGCATTTCCGGGCCGGCTCATTCACGGTGTCCAGGGGATAGAGCCGGAAGGTCTGGCTTTGCTCGGTGGAGTCGATAAAGACCGTGATCAGGCCGTGGCGGGCGAAGGTGGTCGAGAAGCGGCCGGATTCATAGACGGCCGCCTCGAGGTCGGTGAAGCGGGCCAGGGCCGGCACGGCCGCTCTCACGTTTTCCAGGATGGTTTTGAACCGCTCCAGCTTTCGGCCGAGCGGGACATCCTTGGCGAACCCGGCTCGGGCTGTCTCAGCCGGGGACAGAAAGCGCCTCAGGGTCCCTTCCACGGCCTTCTCCAGGACGCTGCCCAGGACGAAGGTTTCAATGGTGGTGGCCTGCAGGCGGGTCGAACCGGTGATGGCCTGGGGTCCGGTGGTTAGGTTGATCTTGGTGATGCCCGGCTCTTCCAGGACAGAGCGGCTGCGGTCAAAGGGCATCAGCCGGTCGTCGGGGTTGTTGTAGATGAAGTACAGCTTCCTCCGGCTGGCCAGAGGGGAAAAGTCCGGGCCGGCCCTCCACTCGTCGAGCCCGGCCAAGATCGTGCCTATGACCGACGATGTCTCACCGCCCTCGGTGACGCAGATGACGACATCACCCTTTTCTATCCCCCGGTCTCGAAGCTGAAGCCGGCCGATGAGCTGCAGGTCCTCGAAGCCTTCCAGCGAACTGATCAAAGCCCGGTCGGCGCCGGTCATTTCTCCTACGAGCTCGGCCTCGACCTCCGGCTCAAGATGAGGCCGGAGCTTCGGCCAGAGCGTGGGGTCGTTCTTGATTTTTTTCCAGAACGGGCGCCAGAAGCAGCTTTCCATCTGTTTGGCCAGGCGGCCGGTGGCGCCGCAGCCGTAGATGTAAATCCGTCGGTGATTGAGCAGAGCCTGCTCGACTTCCCGGCCGAGTTGATCCAGGGAACCCGGTTCGGCCGCCAGCCGGTCGAGTCGGACGACGATATCGTCGTCCACGGAAAAAAGCTTTTGCAGCCCGGCGGCGGTGTTCTTCCGGACCGTATCGCTCAGGTTCCAGGTTTTGGGATGCCGCTGCTCGGTGAGGAGGGTGTGGAGCTGAAATTGGGTTTTGTTGGCCACGTAGTCCACGGACTCCGGGGGGATGGTCAGGCCCAGCAACTGAAGGAGATTTTGCTCGGAGGCGGCGGCCTGAGGTGGCTCTTGAGAAAACCGGGAAATACATTCCGCGGCGGGCGATATATAAAAAAGGAAGAGGCTGCCGAGAAGGGCCAGGCTGCGGATGAGCCGGTCGAACCGGCCGCCTTGCTCATCCGTACTGCTGCAGGTCATCAATGATGTCTCCAACCTGCCAATCCCTGATCCAGTCCTCCGCCAGGAAAATCCGGTGGCCTCCTTCGACCAGGGAGCAGACCACCCGAACCAGGCCTGCGTTGATGATCATTTTTTTGCAGATGAAACAGGGGAAGGCGCTGATGACCTGGCCGCCGGCCTGGTCGCTGCCGAAAATGTACATATCTCCGCCCAGCAGGCTCACCCCGGCCCGGGCGGCGTTGATGATGGCATTCTGCTCGGCGTGGACGCTCCGGCACAGCTCATAGCGCTGGCCGTGGGGGACATGGAGTTTGTCCCGCAGGCAGAGCCCGTGCTCGAAGCTGTCCTTGGTCTTGCGCGGAGCGCCCACATAGCCGGTAGATATGATCTGGTCGTCGCGGATAATCAGGGCGCCGATCGAACGGCGGAAGCAGGTGCTGCGCCGGGCCACCTCACGGGCGATGCCCAGGTAATATTCGTCTTTGGAGATGCGTTTCTCGTTCATAGGAGCGCCTCCAGTTTCCGATGAAAATTTTTGAGGGACGAATCGTTGACCAGGGTCAGGTCGGCCATCCGCAGACAGGTACCGAGCTGTTGAGCCTCCGGGGAGCGTCCCATCTCCTCCCTCTCCTTGGCCCTGAACTCCTCCAGGGTCGCGGCCGACTCATCGCGGCCGCGACGCTTGACCCTCTCGAAGCGGACAGCGGCCGGAGCGTCCACCGCCAGCAGCCGGAAGTTCTTCCGCGTCCTGAGGCGTTCCACTTCCCGGGGGTTGCGGATGCTGTCGATGACCGCGTCACCCTTGAC
>JBAVVA010000003.1:0-15217 GCA_049697055.1 Candidatus Aminicenantales bacterium | reverse complement strand
GGGCAGGACCAGCGTGCTGAAATCGAGCAGGGGAAGGAACTCATTGCTGTTCTTGGGCTGTCCGTTATCAGTAGCCATGGTATAATAAGAAACCCATTTTACAATTGCCATTTGAGAAATTCAAGGGAAGAAAGTTGGAGGTTGCAATGGCCACGCCGCTTCAAGCCGGGGCCGGGTTCGCCCGCTTGGCTGACATCATCAAGACCCTTCGGGGAGAGAACGGCTGCCCCTGGGACAAGGAGCAGGACGAGACGACCATCCTGAACTATCTGCTGGAGGAGGTCTATGAAGTGGTGGAGGCCGTCCAATCCGGGAAGGCTGAGTCCGTCCGCGAGGAGCTGGGCGATGTGCTTATGGAAGTCGTTTTCCTGGCTCAAATCTATGAAGAGAAGGGCGCTTTCCATCTGGCCGAGTCGGTGGAATCCATCAACAGCAAGATGATCCGGCGCCATCCCCATGTTTTCGGCGACACAAAGCTGGATTCTTCAGCGCGGGTAGTGGAGGAATGGCACAGGCAGAAACAGGTGGAGAAAAACCGGGACTCTTTATTCGATGGACTGCCCCGGACTCTGCCGGCCCTGGCCGCCGCCTTTCAGATCGGGCAGAAAGCTTCTTTGGTTGGCTTCGACTGGGAGCGGACGGAGGAAGCCTTGGCCAAGCTTGACGAGGAGCTCCAGGAGCTCAAACAAGCCCTGCAGGCCGGAGAGCAGAAGGCTATTGACCGGGAAATGGGCGATCTTCTGTTCGCCGCGGCCAATGTTTCGCGCCAGGCCGGGGTCAACCCGGAAACCGCCCTGCTCCTGGCCAACCGGCGCTTCCGGGAACGCTTCGCTTATATTGAGAGCAGGCTTCGAGAGCAGGGCAGGGATCCGGCTCAGGCCTCCCTGCCAGAAATGGATGCGCTCTGGGAGGAAGCCAAGGATAGGGGAGAGGGCGATTAGCCCGCCTGTCCTGATTTCTTGCGCTGAACCAAGCTGGCCTTGATGAAGGCATCCAGGTCGCCGTCGAGCACCGCCTCCACGTCCGAAGTTTCCAGCCGGGTCCTCAGGTCCTTGGCCATCTTGTAGGGGTGGAGCACGTAGGACCGGATCTGGTTGCCCCAGGCAATGTCCGACTTGGAATCCTCGATCTTCTCGATCTTCTCCATTTTTTTCTTCCGCTCCAGCTCATACAGACGGGCCTGGAGGACCTTCATGGCCGAGGCCTTATTCTTGTGCTGGGACCGTTCGTTCTGGCATTGGACGACGATGCCGGTGGGGAGATGGGTGAGGCGCACGGCCGAATCTGTGACGTTGACGTGCTGTCCGCCCCGCCCGCCGGCGCGGTAGGTGTCGATGCGCAGGTCCTCGGGGTTGATATTGATCTCGATGGTATCATCCACTTCCGGGTAGGCGAAGACCGCGGCGAAGGAGGTGTGGCGCCGCTTGTTGGAGTCGAAGGGCGAAATGCGGACCAGGCGGTGGACGCCCGTTTCCTGGCTGAGGTGGCCGAAGGCGAAATCGCCCTCGATGCGGACGGTGGCACTCTTGAGCCCGGCCTCTTCTCCGGGCTGCATATCCAACACTTCGGTTTTGTAGCCTTTTCGCTCGGCGTAGCGGAGGTACATCCGCAGCAGCATCTGAGCCCAGTCCTGGGATTCGGTGCCGCCGGCGCCGGGGTGGACGGTCAGGATGGCGTTGCGGACGTCGTCATCCTCGAAGAAGAGGGCCTGCAACTCGGCTTCGCTCAAGCGACGCTCAAGGTCGGCCAGGGCTTGGGCCAGGTCGGCCGCAACTTCCTCGCCCTCCTCGGCCAGTTCCAGCAGAACATCCAGGTCCTCGCGCTTCTGCTGGAGAAGGGAATAGAGCTTGACCTCTTTGTCCAGCTTTTTCTTGCGCTGCTGCAGGGGCTGGGCAGCCCTGGGATTCTTCCAGGTCTCGGGGGAGGCCAACTCCCGGCCGATGGATTCGATCTCGGTTTTCTTAGTTGTCAGGTCAAAGAAAACCTCGAACTTCCTCGTATTTTTGGAAAGCGGCATTCAACCGGGGTTCGAGGTCAGTATATTTTCCGGTAAGTTTTTTTTCTTTGTCGGGCATAGTGGCCAAAAAAGAGGGTTAGGATAACGGCAACCAGGGTCAAAGTCAAGCTGGCCAATGAGAAGAGGTCGCCGTGGCGGGCATAGAAAGTCAGGTCGCGGCCGGGGGTCACCCGGCCGGTCAGGAAGGTCTCGGTCATGATCTTGGATTTCTGGACGACCCGTCCCCAGGGATCGATGATGCCGCTGACTCCCGTGGTCGCCGCACGCAGCAGGAAGCGCCGGTTCTCCACCGAACGGAAGACGGCTATGGCGAAGTGCTGATAGGGCGCCGAAGTCGGCCCATACCAGCCGTCGTTGGTGATGGTCACCAGGAAATTGGCGCCGTTCTTGACGAAGCGGCGGACGAGGTCGGGAAAGATGATCTCATAACAGATGGGCGAGCCGAACCTGAGCGGGCCGAAGTTGTGGAGGGTGTAGCTGTCCCCTGGAGTAACTTCGCCGATGGCATGAGTCATGCGCTTGATGAAGCCGAAGAGGCCCGGATAAGGCGTGTACTCCCCGAAGGGCACCAGATGCATCTTGTGATACTCGGTTATGGCCGGGCTGGGCTGGAGGCCGAGTGCGGCATTGTAGTATTCGGTTTTTTCGTCTTGGACAGAGCTTTCGCTGGTGCCGAGGAGCAGCGTCCGGCCCGTCTGTCTGACATAATAAAGAAGTCTTTTTTTGAATTGATTGTAAAGGGGGTCGCTGCAGGAGAAGCACAGGGGCACGGAGAACTCCGGCCAGACGATGAGCTGGGCTCCTTCCTTGGCCGCCCGGCGGGTCAAATCATAATGTTTTTCAAACAGGCCCTGGATGAACGACAGGGGGACTTGGTCCCAACGGATGTCCGAGGAAACATTGCCCTGGATGACGGCGGCCTGGAACGAATCGTGAGCGGGCTGCGGCCGGCCCAGGGAGATGAGGCCGGCGATGTGGCAAGCGACTAAAACGGCCAGCCCTACGGCAAAAGGGATGCGTTTCTTGCGCCGCAGGCTATAGACGAAAGAGCTCTGGAAAAAGACCAAGACCCAGGACACACCGTACACTCCGGTCAAAGTCGCGACCTGTATAAGCCACAGGTTGGCCTGCTGGCTGTAGCCCAGGATTCCCCAGGGAAAACCGGAAAAAACATAAGTGAGGCCGTATTCCTGGGCGACCCAGATGAAAGGGGCCAGAATGAATCCGAGGAACGGCCATTGGCCGTTGACCTTGGACATGATAAGGCAGGCCACGGCCCAGAAGAGAGCCAGGAACAGGACAAGGACGATGTCCACCAGCAGGCTGAACCCGGCGGACAGGCCGCCGTAGTGGGCCGGCACGGCCGGGATCCAGTAGAGGAGCAGGCCGTAGAAGGACAGCCCGGCCAGAAGGCCGAGCCAGAAGGATCTTTTGGGGCTGCTCCTGAATATGATGTCCAAAAGGGGAATGAGCGAGATCCAGGCCAGAAAGGATAGGTTGAATTTAGGAAAGGCCAGGGCCGTTAACAGGCCGCTGCCTATGGCCAGCCCGATGTCGGCCAAGTTTCTTTTCACTTAGTTTTTTCAGGCGGCGGATAATAGAAGTCGCTCGTTTTTTCGCCGAGAGCCGCGGCCAGCTTTTCCGCGGCCAGGCTCCTCTCCTCTTCGGTCTGGTAGCCGCCCACCCTGACTCGGTAGTAGGGCGTCCTATCCGTGGGGAGAGGGTCAAGGACCATGGCCGTGAAGCCGAGGTTTCTTATGGAGCCGGCCAGACGGAGGGCCTCTTCTTTCTGGGTGGCCGCCGAAACCTGGATGAAGAAAAGAGTGGCCGGGGGTTTCACTTGGGGATTGGCTGCGGGCACGGCCGGCTGGGGCAGGGTTTTGGTTTTGGACCCGGCCGGCTGAGTTTTGGCCTCGGGCGCGGCGGGTTTGGGCTGCGCCGCCGGCTGCGTCTTGGAAGCGGTAGGTTTGGCGGCCTGAGCCGTCGTCTTAGTTGTTTTTGGCTGAGCTTTGAATGAGGCGATCTCCTGTTGGATATCGGACTTAGGCGTTCCCCCGGCCGGCGGGGTGGGTTTGACGGCTTCTGTCTTTGTCTCGGCGCCGGCCTTGACTTTCGGCTCAAGGGGCGGCTTGATTTTTTGGGCCACCTTCTCCGCGGCAGGCTTTCGCACCGGGGCGGGCCCTTCGGACAGCTGAGCCTGCTTCTTGCCGACCGAGACGCCCAGGATGAAGATAAAGGCGCCCAGGGCGATGATCAGTATGAAAACGATCACCAACTGCGCGCTGGTAAACTGGAGTTCGCGCGGTTCTCTGTTTCTGCTCATGAACGGCTCACTTTCTGTCTTTGTCGGGATTGTAGGTGAAAGCCTTCAGCAGTTCAAGGGGCAGGGGGAAGATGATGGTCGAATTCTTCTCGCTGGCGATTTCCGTCAAAGTCCCCAAGAAACGGAGCTGGAGGGCCTGGGGATTCTGGGAGATGATATCGGCGGCCTGGGTGAGCTTGTCCGCTGCCTGGAACTCGCCTTCGGCGTGGATGACCTTGGCCCGGCGTTCGCGCTCGGCTTCAGCCTGCTTGGCGATGGCCCGGATCATGTTCTCCGGCAGGTCCACCTGCTTCATCTCGACGAGCTGGACCTTGATGCCCCAGGGGTCGGTGTGCTGCTCGATGATCTCCTGGAGGCGGGCGTTCAGCTTGTCCCGTTCCGAGAGGAGGTCGTCGAGCGGAACCTGACCGAGGAGGCTCCGCAGGGTCGTCTGGGCCAGCTGGGAGGTGGCGTAGATATAATCCTGGACCTCGATCACGCACTTGAGCGGGTCGATGACCCTGAAGTAGAGGACGGCGTTGACCTTGACCGTGACGTTGTCCTTGGTGATGACGTCCTGAGGCGGGATGTCCATGGTCAGGAGGCGCAGGCTGATCCGGACCATGCGGTCGATGGGCGAGAAGACCAGGATGATCCCGGGTCCTTTGGGCTTGTGCAGAACTCGGCCCAAACGGAAGATGACCCCCCTCTCATACTCCCGAAGGACCTTGATGGAGTTCAGGATGTAGAGGGCCACGATGCCGATGATGATCCACACTGGATAAAAAGTCATATTCTCCTCCTTCGACGGCGGGCTCGATCCCCTGCCGCCGTTTCGAGGGACCGGGCGGACCTCCGGTCAGCCCTGGTCCTGGGACCGGCTTACCCGGACGGTCAAATTGTCCTGGACGCCGGAGATGATGACCTTGCTGCCCTTGGGGATGGGCTCCTCGGCCCGGGCCTTCCAATACTCACCGTGGACGAAGACTTTGCCCTCGAGGTTCAGGTCGGTCAGGGCTAGGCCCGTCTCTCCCAGCAGCCCTTCCCGCCCGGTCTGGACCCGCGCCCGGTGGCTGCGGACGACGAGGGAGACCAGGAAAATGAATATGAGGGCGAAGCCGAGGGCCACCGGGATGATGAAGCGCAGGCTGGGCCTGAGCTCCGGAATGGGCGCCTCGATGAGCATGAGCGAGCCGATAATCATGGACAGGAGACCTCCCACCGATAGGATACCATAACTGTGGACCTTGACTTCCAGGACGAACAGGACGATGGCCAGGAGGATGAGGATCAGGCCGACATAATTGATGGGCAGAATCTGGAAGGCGAAAATGGCCAGCAGCAGGCTGATGGCGCCCAGCACGCCGGGCAGTACGGCGCCCGGGTTGGCGAATTCGAAATACAGGCCGAGCAGCCCGATCATCAGCAGCAGGTAGGCCAGATTAGGGTTGGAAATGGTGAGGAGAAACTTCTGGCGGCCGGACAGGGGAATATCCCGCACGGACAGGCCCCGGAGTGTCAGAAGAGTCTCCCGGCCGTCGAAGCGCTTGATTTTCTTCCCCTCGAGTTGAGCCAGGAGATCCGGAACGTCCTTGGCCACCAGGTCGATGAGGCCTCCCCGGAGCGCCTCGGTTTCCGTATAGGACAGGCTGCGCCGGACGGCGTCCTCGGCCATTTTGATGTTGCGACCCCGCTTCTCGGCCAGAGTCTTGATATAAGAGGCGGCGTCCTGGACGACCTTCTCGGTCATGGTCTCGTCCATCCCCTGGCCGCTGATGGAGATGCCCACCGGGTGAGCCGCCCCGGTGCTGGTCCCGGGAGACATGACGAACAGGTCACAGGCCACTCCGATAAAAAAACCGGCCGAGGCGGCCCGTCCGCCGCTGGGAGAAACGTAGGCGGCCACCGGGATGCGGGCTTTGAGCACGCGCTCGATGATTTCCCGCATCGAGCTGTCCAGTCCGCCCGGCGTATTCAGGACGAGGATCAAGAGCTCAGCCGATTCGGCTTCGGCCCGGTCCAGGCTTTGGCGAATGTATCCCGAGGTTACGGGATGAATGGGGGCATCCACGGTGATCTTCCACACCGCGGCCTGCAGACAGAGCGGCAGCAGAAGAAGGCCTAAAAAGACAAGGGGTCTTTTTCTCACGCTTTTTTCATTATAGGGTTCCCCATCCGGCAAGTCAAACGAGCCCTGTCAGCGACGCTTCGAGACCGTCGTGCTCGGTGCCGCCTGTTCAGGCAAGAATGAGACCCGGAGAGAGAGCGTTTATAGAGCAGGAGAGAAAGCCTCTTGGAGGCGCAGGGTCACGGTTATTTTTACCCCGCTGACCATCTGGCCGGCCGTAACAGACATTTCGGTTTTCCCGCTGAGGCTTTGAACGAGGCCGCGCGCCGTGTTGAACGTCACTTCGCCGCTTTCTGTTTCAGAACGGACGATTTCACCGACATAGGGCTGGCTCTGTGAATCGTGGGAAAATCTCGAATACGTCAGGACCGCTGTGTTTGCCTCGACAGTTTTGATTTTTACGTCCACAAGTTTCTGCTGAGGCAGCAGCGGAGGGACTGAAATTGGAGAGTCTTTTAGCAATGCTGCGAAGGCCTGCTTCATGTCTTCGACGATGGCTGAATCGTCCCAGGTCTTGCGCCATGCGTCCGCGGGCTGAACGGGGTGACCCGGGTCAAAATTCGGCAAGACCAGCATCGAATAGGGAGTGTCGGGGCTGAGGAATATCCCGTCCACCGTCATTTTCAGACTAAGCTCCCGGCCTATTTTCATATATTTTTCTTTTTTTTCCTCCGCTGAGGTCTGGATAAGTTTCTGGACAGCCGATCCGATCAAGTTGCCCAGCCCTGCCCCCGCGGCGCCGGCATACCCCCCGCTCATCGCACCGGACATCAGCGCCGCATCGAAGGTATTCGACTTGCTTTTCTTTTGGCTTTTCGAGCTCCAGCCGGCCATGGTCTTCTGAATGATCTCATCTTTTCCATCAACCGTCAGAACCCGGTTGTCTTGGCCCAGGGTGATGGCGACCGGCCGGTCGATGAGCTGAGGATAAAGATAGGGCCGGATGTCGTCTCCATTCAGTTGCAGAATCGATTTCTCTGAATCATACTCAAGAGACAGCCAGGGGCGTTTATTAACCGTCGCTTCCGACGAGATCTTCGCCGACTTGAGAACGACCTGGAGGCGAGGACGGCCTTCGCTGTCCGGCTCCAAAACGCTCCGTTCAAAAACAAGCGTCGTTTTATCCCGGAATGAAGATAGATTGGACGGCGGGCTGCTTTCGCTGTTCACTTCGAGCGTATAGACCGCCTTGGTCCCGGGCAGGAAACGATACGCCAGGCTGGTGGGGAGAACGGCTTCCGCCGTCTGGAGGGCAAAAGCGAGAAGGGCGACGGTTATCATGGTTTATCCCCTTTTGTCATAGAAAGGTTGCTTATTCTTTTTGATTCTTTCTTTAAGAATCATTTATGTATATATTACAAAAGTTGCGGAACGGTCAATATGATGTCTGACTTGACTTTTTCTCCTCGATAAATTAAGAAATAGAGACGCATGGAGAAGCGCATGATCAAGAATGACATTGCCCTGGCCATCGAGAAAAGCTCTTCGTTCAACGGGGCAAGGTCATTGATGATCGTGGAGAAGATACTGGAAGAGCTCAAGAACGCGTTAGCCCGAGACGAGAAAATCGAGATCCGCGGCTTCGGCAGTTTCCGCATCGTGGACAAGAAGACGGGCTACGGCCGCGATATCAGGCGCCAGAAGCAAATCAAGATCTGCGAGGGGAAGCGCATCAAGTTCCGTTGCGGCCAGGAATTGAAGCACATCTCCAACGCTTCCTGAAGACGATAGCGCCACCGTCAACCCCCAGCCTGGAACAAAGGAGCCGTCCCGGATGACAAAGAATGCGGACCAGCCCTTATCCCCGGCCGGCTTGAAGACCGTTTCGCTCCGCAGCCGGAGGAGCAAGGTCAATGTCGGGCATTTCGGGAAAATCATCCCCCCCTCACCGGCCCTGGCCGGGCTGGTCTCCAGCCTGCCCGATACGCTGGCCGGCCGGGACTTCAAGGAGCTGATAGGGCGGATGGCCCGGGCCCGCCGCCTGAAGAAGGGCCTCATTTTTGGGCTGGGCGCCCATGTCATAAAGGTCGGGCTTAACCCCATTCTGATCGATTTGATGAAGCGCGGCTGGATCACCGCCTTAGCCCTGAACGGCGCCGGTATCATCCATGATTTTGAGATCGCTTTCTGCGGCCGAACCTCGGAGGACGTGGGCGAGCATATCCGGCGCGGCCGGTTCGGGATGGCCCGGGAGACGGGCGAGCATCTGAGCCGGGCCGTGTCCCGGGCCGCCGCCGAAGGCCTGGGGCTGGGGGAGGCCGTGGGCCGGATGATCGCTTCTTCGCGCTGGCCCTATCGGCAGCTGAGCCTGCTGGGGACGGCCCACCAGCTCGGCCTGCCGGCCACGGTGCATGTGGCCATCGGCACGGACACTATCCACTTCCATCCCCGGATGGACGGGGGGGCGCTGGGCCAGTCATCCTTGTCCGATTTCTTCCTCTTCTGCTCCCACCTCCGGAAGCTTGACGGCGGGGGAGTGTTTATCAACTGCGGGTCTGCCGTCATCTTGCCCGAAGTGTTTCTCAAAGCCGTGACCTTCGTCCGCAATCAAGGCTACCGTCTGGAGGGGTTGGTGACGGCCGTCTTTGATTTCCACCGCCACTATCGACCGCTGCAGAACGTCGTGCTCCGGCCGGTGGGGAAAAAGGGGAAGGGGTTTTATTTTGTGGGCCACCACGAGATTATGATCCCCCTGCTGGCGGCCGGGCTGAAATCAGGCTTTCCCGGAAGACGCTAAAGAAATTTATATGACGGTAAACTAGCTCCGGCCCCCGCCTTTTTTAGATTTAATCGAGGTTATAAATAGATCCTGAGGCCGACCAAGGCCGATATTCCAGAGAGGCTGAATTTTGCTTCGCGCAAGTTCTGGATATGGGGTCCCGAGGGGGCAGTCTCCCAAATGCCGACCAGCGGATATGTCCCGTCATATTTATAATAATAAAGAGTGCCGGTGCCGCTTTTTGGGACGCCGTTATAGATTCCGCTCCAGGCGCCCTTGAAGCCTGTGATCTCAGCGTAACGGCCCACGACGTCAAAGGTTAAAGCGAAATTGCCCGCCAGCGCGAGTTCTAGGCCGACACCGGCTTTGGCTCCGAAGACGATTTTTTGGTCTGGTTTCCAGGTCCCGCTGTAGGGATTGCTTGTGGCTTGGATGTCGTATATGTAGTTAAGATTAGAGAGGCATGCTCCGGCGCCGGCCACCGCGTGAAACTTTATTTTCTCGGTAATGGGTGCGAAATAGTTAATATTCAAGGTTATGGGGATGGCCGAGAGGGTCGGAGTCAGCGTCTCCTTGTATGAATGCCAATCTCTTTCAAAACCGCTTTTAACAGTAGCGCTCAGGTAGCCGATCTCGATTCCTGCGGCGAAGCTCGAGCTAAATTTGTAGATCAGCTCGCCGTCGAACTGGAAGCCCCAGCCGAGTTTCTTCAGGTTGTCGACGAAGTTCTCACCCGGACCGAGGACCGATTTTTCATAATCCCGCAGTCCGTCGGCCCCCCTGTTGAAATCGCCGCCCATTAGAAAAGTCCCCCCGCCGTTGAACTTCAGCGACAGCTGCGCTCCGTAAACGGTCAAGGTTAAAAAAACAGCCAAAGTCAAGAATGCCAGGAATTTTTTCATTGCCGTCCTCCTTGCCGGATGAATCCTTGGCGGGATGATATACCCTGGCTCGTGGCCGTGTCAACGCGCGTTGGTGAAATCTTAGAATCTAGGGACGGGCTTCAGATACCAGAGCTGGCCTTCTTCTTTTTTTCCTTTTCCTGGTAGTCCCGCAACAACTGCCGGAAGACCATTTCCGTCCGGATTTCCGTGTCGGCCAGAGTGTCCGAGGTGTCGATAAGGTAATCGGCCTGCTTTTTTTTCTCTTTCTGGGGCATCTGGGCCCGAATTTTCTGCAGGGCGGCTTGCCTGTCTAGGCCATCCCTGGCCATAAGCCGGGCCGCCTGGACTTCGGGCCGGCAATAAACGACGATAACGCGGTCAAACAAACCGGCGTAGCCGGCCTCGATGGTCAGGGCCGCCGCGGAGACGAAGATTTTGGTTTTTCCATCTTTCTCCAAGCGGGCGATGATTTCCTTTTTTTTCTCCAAGACCAGGGGATGGACCACCGAGTTGAGGAAGCGGCGCTCAGCTTCATCGGCAAAAACGATGGCCCCCAAACGGGGGCGGTCGATGGTCCGGTCCGGGTTGAGGATGCCCGGCCCGAAATGAGCCCTCAGGCGCTCCCAGGCACCGCTTCCGGGGGCCATCACCTCATGGGCGGCCTGGTCGGCCGAATGGACCGCGCAACCCCTTTCCTCAAGGAAACGGGCCACTACGGATTTGCCGGCGGCGATGCCGCCCGTTAAGGCTACAATCAGCATGGATCCGGCGGCCGTTCCCGGTTCACTCGGAGTCCTCGGAGGGGATGAGCCGGTAATCCCGGTGAAAACGGACAGCCACCCCCTGTCGCTTTCCTCTTTTTTTCGCTTCCTCAAGCCGGATGGTGATCCCTCCCAAGAGGAGCTTCAGGTTCTTCCGGCCGCCGGCTTCTTTGGGGATATTGATGATGATGTTCAGCCGGGAGCCGACGGACACTCCCGATTCGAGACAGAAGTAGGCTCCCGAGGAGCTGATGTTTTCGATGGTCGCTTTCTCCAGAAACCGCTGTCCCTTGGGCAGGGTGCCTTCCACTTTTGCCGGAAGGGGTAGGTTGAATCGCCATTCTCGGCGGCGGTCGAAATCTTTCGGGCCCGGAGATGCACCGGCCGCCCTTTTGGCCTTAACGGCTTTGACCTTTTTTTGGGCGGCTCTGGTCATGGCTGTCCTTTCTTCCGCCGGCCGGCGGCTAGAAAAGGGCCGAGTTGATGGCATACAGGGCCAATTGGAGGCGGCTGTGAGTGTCCAACTTGGCGTAGATGCTCTTGATGTGGGAACGGACGGTGTTTTTGCTGATGAACAGCATCTCGGCGATGTCGTCGTTGCTCTTGCCCTGGCCGATCAAACGCAGGACCTGGAACTCGGTGGGCGTCAGCTGGTCGAGCGTCTTCTCCTTCATGTCGCGGCCTACTACGGAGATGATGCGGTCCATAATGCTGCTCATTTTGTCGCGGGGCAGCCAAATCTCGCCCTTGTTCACGATCCGCACGGCTTCGGCCAGCTGGGTGGCTGTGTCGTTCAGGTCGAAATAGCCCCGGGCCCCGGAGTTGATGAGAGAGACGATCTCCTCGTGGCTGGGAATGTTGCCCATGAGCAGCAGCTTGGAGCTCCCGGACACGGCCGCCAGATCGCGGATGGCCTTGCAGATCTCCCGGATGTTGAACAGCGGTTCGCTGCCGAAGAAAAGGACAACGTTGGGCCGGCTGTTCTTGATGGCCTCGATGAAGGATTCAATGGTTGTCTTCTCGATGCTGGCGATTTCCATATCCCGGGCGGCTTCCAGAGCCCGGAGGATTCCGGACAGGATGATTTCCGATGGGCAGTACAGGACGATTTTGATTTTTTTGAATGAGGAGGGCGCAGCGGCGGCCTTTGCTTTCGGCTTCTGTTTTTGCCTCTTAGGCATGATTAGGCCCTATCGTGTCGCTGCCGGCCAAATTTTAGTCCATCCCCTCTCGGGATGTCAAATCTTTTATGGGATTAAGGGGCGGGGAAGTCGGGCTCCCCTTGAGACGCTCAGGGTTTCTGGCCGCCGGACTCCGGAGCGATGATGTATCGGCTTTCGAACTTGACCGAGATTTTTTTCTTGGCGTTCGGACGTTCTTCGAGCTCGATGGCCACCACCCGGCCTTTAATGGCCAGTTTCAGGCTCTGGTCTTCGGCCAGCTTCTTGGGCAGGTCGATGATGAGCTTGACCTTGGTCCCGATGGACACCTGGCTTTTGAGCCGGAAAGTGGAGCCTTGGTGGCTGATGAAGGATAGGACAGTGGCTTCTTTGAAGTCCTTGCCGCTGTCGTCCAGCCCTTCGACTACAGTGGATAGGGGGAAGGTGAATCCCTGGTCTTTGGGCTGGGCTTTATAAATTTCGTCGAGGTTGGGTTTGCCCATAATAGAATCCCGATATTTCGATGCCTAAAATGCCATGACCGGGCAGAAGGGTCAATCACCCCTATGGATGAAATCAGGGGTGATTTTTTCTTCATCAGTTCTCACCTTTGCTGTCTGACCTGGCTGACCGCTGGCCGCTCAGGCGGCTGAACTGTCAGAAGAGGCCCGCGATTCCCTCCCTGATCCACTCTCCCAAGTTGACAAACAGGGGACCCCCGGCTAGAATGGGCCGGACATTTGCCCCCAGGGAGACGAAAGTGGCCGACGAAGACCGATTGGTGAAGCAGGTCAGCCTTAAAAGCGAGGACTTCTCCAAATGGTATCTGGAGATCATTCGCAAAGCGGAGCTGGCCGACTATGCCCCCATGAAGGGGATGATGGTCATCCGGCCCTACGGCTACGCTGTCTGGGAGAACATCCAGAGCCTGTTTGACCGGCGCCTCAAGGCGACGGGCCACCAGAACGCCTATTTTCCGCTGTTCATTCCGGAGAGTTTGCTCCAGAAGGAGATGGCCCACGTAGAGGGGTTCGCCCCCCAAGTGGCCTGGGTCACCCAGGGTGGCCAGGATGAGCTCGAGGAGAGGCTGGCCGTCCGCCCCACCTCGGAAGCCATCATCGGCAGTATGTACGCCAAGTGGATCAAATCCTACCGAGACCTGCCGGTCCTCATCAATCAGTGGGCCAACATCGTCCGCTGGGAGAAAGTGACGCGGCCTTTCCTGCGCACCACCGAATTCCTGTGGCAGGAGGGCCACACCGCCCACGCCACCCTGGAGGAAGCCCAGCGGGAAACGCTCGACATCCTGGCCCTCTACCAGGAATTCGTGGAAACCGAGCTGGCAGTGCCCGTGGTGGCCGGCCTCAAGACCGAATGGGATAAGTTCGCCGGCGCCCTTCAGACCTATGCTATCGAGGCCCTGATGACGGACGGCAAGGCCCTGCAGATGGGCACCTCGCATAACCTCGGCCAGAATTTCTCCAAAGTCTTCAATATCCGTTTTGAGGATAAGGACCAGAACCTTCAGTTCGTCTGGCAGACCTCGTGGGGCGTCTCCACGCGTCTTATCGGAGCGGTGGTCATGGTCCACGGCGATGACTCGGGGCTGAGGTTTCCGCCCGCCGTAGCGCCCGTCCAGGCCGTCATCATCCCCATCTCCCTGGGCAACTGGAAGGAGACCGTCATGCCCGTGGCCCGCCGGGTCGAAGAAGAACTCAGCCGGGCCGGCCTCCGTGTCCGGCTGGACGCCCGGGAAGAATTCACGCCGGGCTGGAAGTTCTCCGAATGGGAGATGCGGGGCGTGCCGCTGCGGCTGGAGATCGGCCCCAAGGATATCAAGGAGCAAAAAGCCGTGGCCGTGCGGAGAGATGTCCGCCGGAAGGAAGCCCTGCCCTTGGCCTCGCTCGCGGAAGCCGTGCCCGCTCTCCTGGGCCAGATCCAGGCCGGGCTTAGGGAGCAGGCCCGTGATTTTCTCCGGCAGAACACCCACACCACCGATGATTATGAGGAATTCAAGCGCTTGATCGAAACCCGCCGGGGGTTCATCCGGTCCCATTGGTGCGGCGAGCGCGAATGCGAAACCCGGGTCAAGGACGAAACCATGGCCAACATCCGGGTCATGCCTCTGGACAAGAGGGAAGCAGCCGCCGGCACGTGCCTCGTTTGTCGGAAGAAATCGGATACACTGGCTTATTTTGCCCGAGCCTATTGATGATGGGCGTTTATTCGCGCCGGTCCGGTTCTTAGGCCGGTGGGGGAGTGGGTGCCCCGGGACATGACAGACCGTTTCCTGCAGCCGAGGCTGAACATGGTCGAGACCCAGATGGCCGCCAGGGGGGTCAAGGACAAGCGTCTCCTGGAAGCCATGCGCCGGGTTCCCCGCCACTTGTTCGTTCCTCAAGGCCTGCTCGATGAAGCCTATGCCGACGAGCCCCTGCCTATCGGCGAAGGCCAGACCATTTCCCAGCCCTACATCGTGGCCTATATGACTGAAACCCTTAAATTGAGGGGCCCGGAGCGGGTGCTGGAGGTCGGCACGGGGTCGGGCTACCAAACGGCCGTGCTGGCCGAGCTCGTTGGGGATGTGTTCAGCATAGAGGTCGTTGAGGCGCTTTCGCAAAGAGCTCAGGCCATTCTGGCCGGGCTGGGATACTCCAACATTCATTTCAAGGTCGGCGACGGGAACCTGGGCTGGGAGGAGTCTGCGCCCTTCGACGGCATTATCGTCACGGCCGCCGCCCCGGAGGTGCCCGCCGCGCTGCAGCGTCAGCTCAAGGACGGGGGGCGGTTGATCCTGCCCAGGGGCACCTTTTCCCAGGAGCTGGTGCTCGTGGTCCGGGAGGGGAATAAGTTCCGTCAGTCCGAGCTCCTGCCGGTGCGCTTCGTGCCGCTCATCACCATCCATTAAGAAGAGCAAGTATCCCTTTTTCCTTGTCCCGTGGCGAGAAGGATGGGTCCTGTCGCGGTGCATCCCCTGCGTCCTCGCTCCCAACCCTCTCGAAAGGGGCCCGTACGCTCCGGGCGTCCGGCTACGCCGGACGGGGGGGTTCCAAGGGGGTATGACCCCTTGGTGGCAGGACGAAGTCCGAGAAGGGGAGGCAGGGAGCGGAGCTCCTGTTGGAAGGGGGAAGGCGAAGCGCTGTCCCCTCCAAGGACGCAGGGGTATTGGCCCCGAGCCACCCATCCACTTTGGCTATCTGGATTCTGTCACGGAAAAAGGGATGCTTGGGGGAGAAGTGCATTGTT
>JBAVVA010000002.1:0-10975 GCA_049697055.1 Candidatus Aminicenantales bacterium | reverse complement strand
ATCCGGGGCAAAAAACGTCAATCACCCCTAAGGGTGATTTAGGGGATGAAATTACATCCCCTCTATCCTTTACTCAAATATTTGTTTTATGACAATTTTTGTCATTGACGAATATGTCGGCCATTATAGAAAAAATCTTTGTTCTCAACCTTGGGTCTTCTCCTTGGCCATCTTTTTCAATTTTTCGTTGGCCATGATGGCGATGTCCACCCGGCGGTTGAGCTGACGGCCTTCCTCGGTGTCGTTGGTGGCCACCGGCTGCGACTCGCCGTATCCGACCATGGTGAAGCGGCCGGACTTGACCTCCAGCACGGCCAGATAGGCGCTGACCGAATCGGCTCGGTTGTTGGACAAGCTCTTATTGTATTCCTCCGTCCCGGTGGCATCGGTGTGGCCCTCGATGAGGATGTTGGTGTCCGGGTATTTGTTGAGGATACGGGCCAGGTCGCTGAGGTTCTGCTTACTGGTCGAGCGCAGCTCGGACTTGTCCACGTCGAACAGCAAGCCCGAATTGAACGTGATCTTGATGCCCTCGCCGATGCGTTCAACCTTGGCGCCCTCCAGGTCGCGCTGCATCTCGGCCGCCTGTTTGTCCATGTAGCTGCCGATGAAAGCGCCGGCCGCGCCGCCGATGGCCGCGCCGATAATAGCGCCGACAATGGTGTTGCCGGCAATCTTGCCGATCACCCCGCCCACCACGGCGCCCGAACCGGCGCCGATGACCGCGCCCTGTTGGGCCTTGTTCATCGAAGCGCAGCTGAAGGTGGTCAATAGAAGAACAGGCAGCAGAGTGTAGGTCAGGATCTTTTTCATAACGTCCCCTCCTTCTTTTTAAATAATTCCTCTATTTTTAAATTATATCACATTCAAGCCTGTCTTTTTCGGTGATAAGGACGATTCTGCTTTCCGATGCATCTCAGGCCTGCAGCTGGGCATAAATATCTCGCAGCCGCCGCTGACAGCCTTCCATGGTCTGCCGTGCCGCTCGCAGCCGGCCTCGGTGACGGGGGTCGGTCCTGATGCGCCAATTGACCAGCCGGATGGTCATGGTCTCGATCTCCAGGGCGGTGACCGCCCCGGGATGAACGCCGCTGCCGCAGTTGAAGTAATAAGGCCGGCCCGCCAGCCCGGCCTCGCTCTCCTGGCGGCCGAGCGACATGAAGACCGGACGATGGGTGTGGCCGGCCACGGCCACCATCCGCCGCCGCGCCGCCCAGCCCAAAATTCTCTGTTCCACCCGGCTCCGCTTGCGGGGATTCTGACTCACGCTCAGCGGGTTCTTGAAGCCGAAGACATTCTTCAGAAAACGCCAGATCGTGCGCATAAAGAACCGGCTGAGGGGCGCCACAAAAGTGCTCAGGACATCGGCCTGGTGGCCGTGCAATAGAAAAATCTTGTCGCCCAGGAGGATGGTCTGCGGGGCGGCCAGCGCTTCCCACAGCCCGGGGATGATCCGCCGGGCCTTGGCCAGGTGCTTCTCCCGCCAGCGGGCCTTGCCCATCTGGAGGTTGTGGTTGCCAACCAGGTAGTAGAGGCGGCCGTCCCGCTGAAAGCGGTCGAGGAGGCGGAAGATGCGGCCGTAGGACCGGACGATCGCCTCGAAGCGGGTGTTCTCCACCAGCTCGTCGCCGTCGCCCAGCTCGATGTAGGTGAAACGGCGGCGGTTGTAATATTCGAGGGCCGCCTCGAAGAGAAGCTGGTTATGCCTGAAGTCGTCCGCCTCATCGCCGATGCCGCGATGGAGGTCGCTGAAGATGACGACCCGGCTGCGCGGCCCGAGCGGGAGGCGGACCTTGTTCCGGCGCAGGGCCCGGTCGAAAGGGGAGGCCATCGGGAAACCCATAATTTAGTTGTCCATTCTCCAGACAACTCTTTGGCCGGCGGCTTTACTTGCCCTGAATGGCTTTGAGGATCTCGCGGCCGAACTCCTGACAGGCCTCTTTGTTGGTGTTGTCAAAATTCTCGAAGGGCCGGTTGACGCTCTTGTAATATTCCTCCAGCGCTTTGGTGTCCTCCGGGGACAGCCGTTCTTTCTTGATCCAGCCGCCGAAAGCCTTAACCAAATCAGGCTTACGGCCTAGGGCTTGGGCGAACGTTTCGAGATAGGCCCAGCCCGCGGGCCCTGATACGCTGACCACGAAGAGAGCGACAACTCTGTCCTTGATCTCAGCCTTCCGGGCGGCCAGGAAAGCGGCCATGTCCGCATGGAGCTGGTCGTAGTAGATGCCCGAGCCCAGGATGATGAATTTGTAGGCGCCGAGTTCGCCGGCTTCCTTGACGGCCAGGACGTCGGCCTCGCCGTTCATCCCTTCGGCGATCCAGCGGGCCGTCTGTTCCGTGGCGCCGTAGCGCGATCCGTAGAGAATGACGGTCGGCTTGCCCTCAGCGGCTGAGGCAAGACCAGACATCAAGCCCAAAAGGACTGCAGCCGCGGCGATCAAGGCAAATGTCTGTTTGATCATGCTATCCTCCTCTTTCGGATTTTTTTATCTCCATAAAAAGTGAATTGGCATTATGTCCCCGATCTAGCTCCGGCGGCGCAGGCCCACTTTAACCAGCTCCGTCACCAGGAAGACGAACAGGGAGAAAGCCCCGATAGTCAGGAGCATGGCCGCCGTAGGCTTCTGGACGCCGAAGGCGTCCCGGACTGCAGCGCTCTGGACCAACACGGTCATGAGGAACAGTTCCCACAACACGGCGAAGACCAGCCACTTGTGGGGCGGCGCTTGGAAAACGCTGAACTTGAGCGAGCGGAAATTCAAAGCCAACACCAGCTCGATGATGATGAACAGGAAGAAAATCTCGGTGCGGGCCTGGCTGATGTGGGTGAATTCGTGGAAAAAGAGGGCCAGGAAGAAAGGCGTCTCCACCAGCAAGGCCAGGCTGATATAAACCTTGACCTCCCTGGAGAAAATGCTCTCCCGGGGGTTGCGCGGCGGCCGCTGCATAATATCGGGGTCGGGCGGCGAGACGCCCAGGGCCAGGGCCGGCAGGCCGTCCGTAGCCAGGTTGATATATAAAATGGCCGGCGCCAGCAGCGGCAGAAAGGCCGGGCCTTTGAGAAGAACAATGCCGCCGATGACCGCCACTTCGGTGATGTTGCAGCGCAGTAGATAGGTCAGATACTTCTTGATGTTGTCATAAATCCAGCGGCCGCGCTCGATGGCCTTAAGGATAGTGGCGAAGTTGTCGTCTTTGAGCACCAGGTCGGCCGCGTCCTTGGTCACTTCCGTGCCGGTGATGCCCATGGCTATGCCGATATCGGCGTGCTTGAGGGCCGGCGCGTCGTTGACCCCGTCGCCGGTCATAGCCACCACATCGCCGCGGCTCTGCCAGGCCCGCACGATCTTGAGCTTATCGATGGGTGAGACGCGGGCATACACGCTCACCCGGTCCACCACTCCGGCAAACTCCTTATCCGACATCTTCTCCAGCCGCTCGCCGGTCAGGACCAGGTCGCCTGGCCGGTAGATACCGATCTCGCGGGCTACGGTCATGGCTGTAATTTCGTTGTCGCCGGTGATCATGACCGTCCGGATCTTCATGGCCGCACAGGCCTGGACGGCCCGGACGGCTTCTTCGCGGGGAGGGTCCATCATGCCCACCAGCCCCAGGAAGACCATATCCTCCTCGTCCTCCTCGCTGAAAGAGGAGGCCTGGCCCGGCATCTCGCGGTAGGCCACGGCCAGAATCCGCAGCGCGGCCCGGGCCATATCCTCGGTGGCCTGAAGGATCCCCCGCCGGTCGGCATCGTGCAGCCGCCTGGTTTCATCGCCGTCCAGAACTTCCGAGCAGCGCTTGAGCACGATCTCCGGGGCGCCCTTGAGAAAGGCGATCTTCTTGGCAGAGACCTGATGAACGGTGGTCATCCGCTTCCGCTCCGAGCTAAAAGGGATTTCCTCAACTCGCGGGAATTCCAGCTCCAGCTCCTTGTGGCCGATGCCCGCCTTCTCGCCCAAGACTACCAGGGCGGCCTCGGTCGGGTCGCCCTTAATTGTCCAGTGGCCTTCCTGCTGGAAGAGGCCCGAGTCGTTGCACAGCATGCCCCCCTGGAGGAGCAGCCGGAAGGAGGCGCTCTGGCGGATGCGCTCGACGTCTTCTCCCCGGAACTCGCCGTGAGGCTCGTAGCCGGTGCCGGTGACCTCCATCGCCCTTCCGGCGGTGAACAGCCCGCGGACCGTCATCTCGCCCTTGGTCAAGGTGCCCGTCTTGTCCGAGCAGATGACGGTAGTGCAGCCTAACGTCTCTACGGCCGGCATCTTCCGCACCAGGGCGTTCTGCTTGGCCATCTGGTGCATGCCGATGGCCAGCGCGCCGGTGACGATGGCGGCCAGGGCCTCGGGCACGGCGGCCACGGCCAGGGACACGGCGAACATGACCATGTGCAGGACAAAGGTCATGTTCATCCCGCCGATAAAGGCCTGCCGCAGAACGCTGATGCCGGCCACCAGGAAGCAGATCGCCAGGCTGAGGATGCCCAGCCATTTGCCGATCTCTTCGGTCCGCTTCTCCAAGGGGGTTTTTTTCTGCTCGGCGCCGCCCACTTCCTCGGCGATGCGGCCGAACTCGGTCTCCATGCCGGTGGCCAGAACCGCGGCCCGGGCCCGGCCGTAGGTGACGACCGTGCCGGCGAAAACCAGGTTCTGTCGCTCGCTGAGCGTGGTTTCCTCGGGCAGGATAGCGGCGTTCTTGCTGACGGGGACCGATTCTCCGGTCAGCGCCGCCTCGTCGCATTTGAGGGTGGGAACCTCGACCAGCCGGGCGTCGGCCGGGATGCGGTCCCCGGCCTCTAGCAGAACGATGTCGCCGGGGACGAGTTCCCGGGAGGGGATGTCCCGCTCATGTCCCTCCCGCATCACGGTGCTGACCGGGGAGAGCATCTTCTTCAAGGCTTCCAGCGCCTTCTCAGCCTTGTATTCCTGGAAAAAGCCGAGCACGGCGCTGAAGACGACGATGACGCCGATGATGGCCGCGTCCAGCACCTCGCCGATGGCCACCGACAAGATGATGGCCACCAGGAGGATGATGATCAGGACGTTCTTGAATTGGCTGAAGAAAAGGCTCCAGGGTGAAGCCCTTTCCTCTTTTCTAAGCTCGTTGGGGCCGTAAGCCTCCAGGCGGCGTTGCGCTTCGGCCTCGTCCAAGCCATGGGCCGCGTTGGTGCCCAAAGCCTTAATGACGGCCTCTGCCTCCAGGGCGTGCCATTTAAGTTTGTCCATGACTGTCCTTTCCTGAAGATTTTACTTCCTGCCTAAGGCCTTTTCGCCGGCGGCATGGCCCGGCCGGGGCGGATTGGCGACACCAGACCCGCCGATCGAGCCACAAGACGGCAATTATACCAAAATAATCAATACGGCGGGCCGGCCGTCTTGGTCCTCCAGGCGCGGCACTGGTCCCAAGTTATGCTCAAGTATTGGTTGCCGTAGAGCCGGCCGGGCTCGATGTGGGTGTTCTCCCACCACTCGTTCCAGGTGGTGATGAAGATCCAGTCGGGCCGGCTGGCCAGGGCCGCCTGCCAGGTGGCCTCCAAGAGGCCGCCCTCCAGGCGGGGGAGCACCGGCGTTTGGCGGCCGGGAATAAGCGTGTCGTCGAAGCCGGGCTGGACCGTGGCCGTCCAGATCTTGAGGGAAGGGGTATCGGCCAGCAGGGGATAATAATGGACGGCCCGGCCGGTTTCTTTATAAGCTCCGGCCAGGATGTCCGGGACCTCCTCGTTGCGGTTGGCGATACCCAGGATGTTGTAGTTGTGCAGGCCGTCGAAGACGTCCAGGAGGTCGAGGTCCGGCTCCGGGGAATCGTAGGCGCCGATGAAGACTGCCTCAAGCCCTTCGGCCCGGAGCTGACGAAAAACCCTGTCCCAGACTTCGAGCTTAACGGTGAAGGAAACCCACACCACAATGACCGGCTTGCCGCTGACTCGCAAAAAGGCAGGATGGCCTCCATAGCGGCTGAGAGCGTAGCGCAGCCAGTTGAGAATCGTCGCCTCGTCGCGCGGCCCGTCGGCCTCCATGGTCTCGAAGTAGAGGGCGATCCTGAAATTTTTATCCCGGGCGGCGTCGAGGAGCGTCTGGAAGTTCCGGTCGATGGAATTGTCCGGGCCCCACCAGGAAGCGATGAAGCCCTGAAGGCCCGTGCTCTTGGCCTGGTCGATGTGGCGGGCCAGGGCGGCCGGGTCGCTGGAGGAATAGAGAGTCAGGGGACGGTCTTGGAGATAAGGGCTGTCCCAATCGCTGAGGTTGTACCAAAGATAGTAGAAAGCCAGGAGCATTTTCTGGGGAGCGACGGGGGCCGGCTGGCCCACAAGGGGGATAAAGGAGAAGAGGAGAATATCGGATGAGGTCGCGGCTTGGGCCAGGTCGAGCGAATCTTCCAAGCGCGCCGCGCCGGTCTGCCGCCATTCCCGGAGGAGATGGGCTTCTCCTGTTTTGTCGATGACCGAAATGCGGAGCAGAGTCTCGCCCTGTTCGGACTTTTCCAGGGAAAAGGGGAGGGGGTCGGAGAGCGCTTCCTTGGACAGGGCATAGGCCGTGGTGGCCGAGACCGTCGCGCCGGCTTGGGCCGAGCGGACCCAGAACCGCCGCAGGGTCCAGCCCTTGGAGGAAAGAGGTCCTTGGGCCGCGGCCAGGCGCGAGGTCAGGATGGGGTCCGCATTTTCAAAGCTGAAGGCTGCCCGCGCGGCCGTGGTCTGGAGCTCTACCCGGAGGCAAAGGTAAAAAATCTCCTGGGCTGTAGCCGGGAGAGTTTCTGCCCGTAGACCTTGAAGCGGAGGCCATAAGATCAGGAGAATTATTGCCGCCGGGCGGAGATTGGCTATCTTAATATCCTTAGGGCAACATTCGATGCTTGCTGCCGCATGAATCTTATCATATTTTGTTGCTCAGCGACGCTCTTGTCTCCCTGACCGTTATGTCTAATGTTCTCATAGAGCCCTCCTTGTCTTGACTTTCCCTCTTACCATCGTTTAACCTTCAGCCTGATGAGAAGATGAGAAAAATCTCGATTGGTCATCGCCTTTTATTAATTCCGAAAGTGACTTTTGCTGCAATGATGGGCGGCGCGGCTATGGCGGTCTTAAACTTCCTTTTTCTCCTCGCCCGGGGAGACTCTTCGTATAGGTTCAAAAACCTTCATACCCTCATATCCTGGCATATCTTGATCTGGATAGTCTTAGGCTTAGTTGGGGGGACAGCAATCGTTCTGCTCTCGTTCTTAAAAAGCGGAATCAGCCGTATTAAAACAGGACAACTGATCGTGGCTGCCTTCCTTATTTCCCTTTTTTTGATTGTACAATCCTATATCAATATCTATGCTCTTCCCTATATTTTTTCTTTGAAATCTCTGGTCATAAACTTCATCTTTATTTTCGTTCTGGGCACAGCCGCTATTTTAGCTATCAAGAAGATAAAGAACATGTCCAAATGGGCCGTCATAGCGCTGGGGCTTCTCTTTTTGCTCTTGTGGTCCTCGTCGTATTTATCGGATATGGCGCCGCATCAACAATCTTATTTGCAAAAGAAAAGTCAAAAACCTTCATCGTTCAACATATTGATGATTGTGCTGGACGCTACCCGCCCCGATCATCTTGGCTGCTATGGGTATCATCGAGACACAAGCCCTCGTATCGACCGTGTGGCCTCGAAAGGGATCCTCTTTACTAAAGCCTTTGCTCACGCTTCAAGAACTTATATGTCCGTGCCCTCTCTCTTCACTTCGACTTATCCCAGTACCCATGGAGTGATAGACGGCTTAAGCGTCCTTCCGAAGGATTGCCTAACATTGCCTGCCTTCTTTCATTCGGTAGGGTATTCTACCGCATTATTTTCCACCAACCCCCACGTCTCAACTGTGTATGGATATGGCCCCGGTGTGGATGAACTCTACGAGCCCGTCCAAAACATCCTCAAAAAGACCTTTTTTTACAAGCTCATAAGCCTTTTTATCTCAAAGAGCGCATTTAACAAGACATTATTCTCTTTCACCTCGAAACTCCTGGATAAGAGCTGCACGTTCTTTAGATTACAGCAAGGTCTGCTTCGGACAGAGCCCGATCAAGTAACGTCAAAAATCATTTCTTGGATTTCTCAGCATCAGAGCCACCCCTTCTTCCTTTATGTCCATTATGAGGGAGGACATGCACCCTACCGGTCTCCTCTTTCTTATCAAAAATATTTCTCTCCTGATTATCAAGGCAGACAGGTCGACGATCCCAATCTTCTTACAGACCAGGAACGCAGGAAACTTACAAGCCAAGAGCTCGAACATATGATTGCTCTTTATGACTCCAAGATAAAATATCATGACGATCAATTGGACAGGCTATTCAAATTTCTGGAAATGACCGGACTCGATAAAAAGACGATAGTCGTGCTCACGGCAGACCATGGGGAAGAATTGGGAGAGCATGGCCACTTCCTGCATGCCAGCCTTTACAATGACAATATCCAAGTCCCACTTATTCTCTATAACCCGAGGCTATTTCCTTCTCACCGGGTCATCGGCGAACTCTTCGGCCAGGTGGACCTCTTTCCAACACTTATCAGCCTGGCCGGAATCAAAGAGAAACCCCGATTCAGCTATAAAATAGAAGGAATGGATTTCTCTCCATACCTACTGAACATGGGAGATCGGCCCCGAAGAGAATATATTTTTTCAGAGGTCAATATTGAAGATAGACAATATAGAGTAAAAATACATCGGAGCATTCGAACGCGCGATTATCAAGCGATCCAGGTTCAGGTCGGTCTTAATATCGAGAGGCTGCTTTTCGATCTCAATGCCGATCCCCAAGAAAATAAGAATATAGCCGTGGAGAATCCAGAAGTGGGGAGAAAACTATTCGAGACTATGGAATCAGTCTATAAACTCTCTTTGAAGAAGTCCTTTTCAACAAAGAAAGCATATCTGGACGAGGCGACAAAAGAAAGGCTGAGATCTTTAGGATATATTCATTAGGGAACTCTCGTTAGAACCATCACCTGGTTGAGGCTTTTGTGCCAGGCGATAATGAATCGATAACGGGCTTTATCGTCTTGCCAGGGATCAACAAAATACTTAGAATGAAAAAGGCTTCTTTAGACAATGGACAATGTTAAGCTTAAAAAGCTATAGGCTAAAATCATGAAATGCGGAATCTGCGGTCGGGAAAGCCGGCCGATCTTTCGTGGGAGGGTCTTAGGGGCGCATGATATCCAATATTTTCTTTGTCCCTCCTGCCTATTCCTGCAAACGGAAGATCCTTATTGGCTGGACCAAGCTTATCAGGACATCATCAATATCCAGGATACCGGGCTGCTGGCCAGAAATATCGTTTTATCGCGGCGCGTGGCCGTGCTTTTATATTTTCTATTTGACCGCCGGTCTCTGTTTGTCGATTATGCGGGTGGTTATGGCGTTTTTACCAGGTTGATGAGGGACATCGGTTTTGATTTTTATTGGCATGACCCTTATTGCCACAACATTTTTGCCAAGGGTTTTGAATGGACCCCCGCTAAGGGCCGGGACATCGAGGCTCTGACCTGTTTAGAGGCCTTAGAGCATTTCCGCCAGCCCCGGGAGGAGATCCAAAAGATTCTTGGTCTTGCCCGGAACGTCATTTTTTCCACTCATCTTTTGCCCGATAAGATTCCCGAACCTCAGGACTGGTGGTATTATGGGCTGGCCCACGGTCAGCATATTTCCTTCTATTCCTTCAAGACGCTGGAGCATTTGGCTACCCAATACGGTTTGAGGTTATATTCAAATCGTCGGGATTTTCATCTGCTGACGGAGAAAATAATCAGCCCGGCTAAATTTCGGTTTCTGCTGGAAGGCACGAACTACGGCCTGTTTCATTTTGCATCGAGAAGAATGAAGTCCAGGACATTTTCGGACATGAACAGACTTAACCCTCTCCCTTGATCTCCTCCATGAGAATCTTGTTCGACCACCAGGCCTTCACGGAGCAACGCTATGGGGGAGTCTCCCGATATTTCACGGAGCTGATCAGCCGTCTTCAGAAGGACCCGGGCTTTGATTGCCGGCTCTCTTTCCGGTATTCCAATAACGAGCATCTCCAAGAGGCCCGGAGTCTGCCGGTCATGCGGTTTTTGGGACGGGTGAAGTTCAAAGGTCAGTACAGCCTTTTAAAATTCGTCAATAAACGATTTTCAACAAAGGTCCTATCCCGCGGGGGTTTTGATCTTTTCCATCCCACCTATTTTGACCCCTATTTCTTGGCACATCTGCGGGATAAGCCTTTCGTGATCACGGTCTTTGACATGATCGCCGAAAAATATTCGAAGAGATATTTCCGTGGAGCGGATATTTCGTCCGCCAAAAAGGCGGTGATATCCCGGGCCGATCATATGATCGCGATTTCCCGATCGACGCGAGATGACCTCCTCGACTACTATCCTCTCCCGGAAGAAAAAGTGACCGTGATCCCCCTGGCCTGCCCCTTGAGCGAGGCCGTTATTCACCAGATCCCGGAAGAGACTTCTTCCAAATGGCCCAAACCGTATCTGCTGTTCGTCGGCTTTCGAGGGGTCTATAAAAATTTCGATTTTTTTCTCGAAGCCGTCGGAGGCCTATTGAGAGACAAAGATCTTTGTCTCGTCTGCGCCGGCGGGGGGGCTTTCAATTCCCGAGAGAAGGTCCTCATCGAAAGGCTGCGACTTTCCGGCCGGGTTTTTCCAACAGGCTTTGATGATCGCCGACTGGCCCGCTTATATAAAAACGCCTTGGCCTTTGTTTTCCCTTCCTTGTATGAAGGGTTCGGTTTGCCCATCCTGGAAGCTTTTGCCTTAGGCTGCCCGGTCGTGCTCAGCCGTTCTTCCTCTTTCCCGGAAGTCGCCGGGGAAGCCGGGGCTTATTTCGACCCCTCGGACAGAGATTCTATCCGCCTGGCCGTTGAAGCCGTCATCGAGGAAGAGGAGTTACGCAAAAAAATCGTTAAAAAAGGATACGAGCAGCTTTCCAAATTCACCTGGGAAAAGAC
>JBAVVA010000001.1:0-1738 GCA_049697055.1 Candidatus Aminicenantales bacterium | reverse complement strand
AGATAAACCTCCTCGTACTTGACCGACCGCCACAGCCGCTCCACGAAAATGTTGTCGTACACCCGGCCCCGGCCGTCCATGCTGATTTTGATCTCTGTGCTTTCCAATAACCCCCTGAACTCCGCGCTCGTAAACTGCGCCCCCTGGTCCGTGTTGAAGATCTCGGGCCGTGAGACGTGGAGCGCCCGTTGCAGCGCCTCCAGACAGAATCCCTTATCCAGGGTCGTCGAAAGCTCCCAGGAGAGAACATACCGGCTGTGCCAGTCCAGGATGACCACCAGGTAGGCGAACCCGTGGGCCAACCGGATATAGGTGATGTCCGCGCACCAGGCTTGATCCGGCCGGCTAACTTTAAGTCCTTTCAGCAGATAGGGATAGACTTTATGATCCGGCCCGGCCACAGACAGCCGCGGCTTAGGATAAATCGCCATGAGGCCCATAAGTCGCATCAGCCGCCGGACTCTTTTCCGGTTCACCCCCTGGCCGTTCCTCTGCAGCCAGGCTGTCATCCGGCGCACCCCGTAGAACGGCGTCCGGGTGAACTGTTCGTCGATCAGGCGCATGAGCCGCAGGTTCTACTCGTCTTCCCCCGAGGGCCTGAAGTAGTAAGAGGAGCGTGAAAGGCTCAGCAGCTCGCACTGCCGGGAGATCGGGATCATGCGATGCTCCGGCTCAATCTCCGTCCGCTTCAGGACGACAGGAGCGACTGCGATTTTTTTTTAAGCCACTCCATCTCCACCTTGAGCTGGCCAATCTGCCGGTACAGCTCCGCCTCAAGCTCATCCCGCCCTTTCTCTTACTGGGGCCGGCGCTGGGAGAACAGCTCCGGCAACAACTCCAAGAGACGAGCCCGCCACTGACGGATCTGGTTGGGATGGACGCCGTATTCCGAAGCGATCTGTGTAATCGTCTTCTCCCCCTTGACCGCTTCCAGGGCGACTCTGGCCTTGAAGGCCGCGTCGTGGGTTCTTCTCATACTGCCCATTGTAAACCATGCCTCCTTTAGGAAGATATGGCGGGCTAAAATGCACCTAAGCCCCCTGTCCAGTTTTTGGGGAGCGGCTCACTGGGTATCAGCTAGCCAACGCCTCAATTAGATTTTGCTTATTAAATTTTCCGTCCTCAATGGATAATTTCCCAATCTCTTTTATAGAATATTGGTAAATCTTCATCTTCCTCCTCCTAGCGAAATCCTTAACTTTATTCACCAATCTAGCTAAATTATCCGACCTCCGTGAAGAATGGAGCTTCTTTAAAAGCTATAATTGAATTTAAATTTCTTAGTAGAATCTATCCATCATCCTATACTGCACGGCCTCCGAGACATGGACGGGGCGGATGTCGGGCTCGCCGGCCAGGTCAGCTACCGTCCGCGCCACCTTGAGGATGCGGTCAAAGGCCCGGGCGCTCAGCCTGAGCTTTTCGACCGCCATCTCCAGTAGCTTCAGGCTCTCAGCCTCCACCGGGCAAAGCCGCTTCACTTCGCGCGGGCCCATCTGGGAATTCGTGCCGATGCGGCGTCGGCGGCCATCCTCCCGGAAACGCTCGAGCTGCCTCCGCCGCGCCGCCTCCACCCGCGCCCGGATTGCGGCTGAGTCCTCCCCTTCTGTCTTGGAAACAATATCCCGGAAAGTCACCGCCGGCACCTCGACCAGGATGTCGATTCGGTCGAGGAGCGGCTTTGAGAGCCGCGCATAGTAGCGCGCCCTCTCGCTGTCGCTGCACTCCTCGTCGCCCG